>NZ_JBJGZX010000077.1:0-679 GCF_054050735.1 Blastococcus sp. SYSU D00813 | reverse complement strand
CGCGGTCGGGGTGACCGTGGTGCCGCTGGCTGCCGCGCCGGAACGGGACCGGGAGCCGCTGCCGCGGGGGCCCGGGCTGGGTGCCCGACACGCTGCCGCAGATGCTGCCGGCGCGGCGGTCGTCGGCGGCGAACGCGGCGCTGTTGCAGCAGATCGCCGCGGCGGAGGCGATGCTGGCCGGGCTGCGGGTGCGGGCGGTGCTGGGGCTGGCCGCCGCCCGCCCCGATCCGCGCACCCGCCACGGCGGCGATGACGAGGACGACCAGCGGCGCCCGGGTGAGCTGGACGGGGTGAGCGAGTTCTTCACCGACGAACTGGCCACCGTGCTGGCCTGCTCCCGCACCGCGGCCGGGAAGCTGGCCGACCAGTGCGCCGCCCTGGCACACCTGCCCGCCGTCCTGGCCGCACTCGACGCCGGCACGATCGACTGGCCGCGGGCGCGGGTGTTCGCCGACCAGCTCGGCTGGAAGGCCCGCGGGGTCGATCCGGCGGTGGTCGCCGAGGTCGAGGCCGCGGTCCTGCCGGTCGCCGGGGAGCTGTCGATCCGGCAGCTGGAGGCCGCCATCCGCCAGGAGCTCGTCGCCCGGGACGCGGCGGCCTCCGACCGCCGCCGCGCGGACGCCGAACGAGGCTGCGACGTGCAGGTGCCGCCGCTGGGCGACGGGGTCAGCGAGCTGGT
>NZ_JBJGZX010000076.1:0-700 GCF_054050735.1 Blastococcus sp. SYSU D00813 | reverse complement strand
CCGGAGGGGGTGGTGACGGTGAGTGTCCCGTCGGGCGCCATCCGGTAGACCCAGCCGCGGGCGTGGGTCTTGAGCCGGTGGTGGCGGCGGCACAGGCAGCACAGGTTCTGGCAGGAGGTCTCGCCGCCGGCCGCGTGGGGGACGACGTGGTCGGCGTCGGCCCACACGGCGCGGTTGGCGCAGCCGGGGAGGCGGCAGGTGCGGTCTCGGGTGCGCAGGTAGCGCAGCTGGGCGGCCGAGGGCCGGTAACGGTCCACCGCCGGCGGGACGTCCAGCAGCGGGCAGCCGCAGCGCTCGTCGGGGTGCGCTCGGCAGCCGCGGCGGGCCGCCGCTCGGAGCTCGGTGTCGGTGGCCACGGCGCGCAGGTTTCCGTCGGCGTCGGTGAACGCGTACTGCAGGCTGCCCCCGGCCGGCGCGCGCAGCCCGATCGCGTCCAGGTCGGCCAGCAGCCGGCGCAGGTGGGCGGCGGTGACCGGCTCCCCGTCCACCTCCGCGGTCGGCGCCGAGTGGGCGCCGGGGCGGGACAACTCGGGCGCGGGACCGCCGTCGGCCCGGAACCGGTCCACCGTCAGCGCGCCCAGCGGCACGTCGACGGTGATCATGGCGGTGACCGGGGTGCGGTCCTCACCGGGCTGCAGGATGCGGTCGGCCAGCGCCCCGACGCGCAGGACGCCGATCGGGCGGGCGTCGCCGTCGGCCT
>NZ_JBJGZX010000075.1:0-945 GCF_054050735.1 Blastococcus sp. SYSU D00813 | reverse complement strand
GAGGTGGAGACCACTCCGCCGGCGAACTGCTGACGGCAGCCGCCGCCGGGCAGGCCGCACACGCGGTCGGCGCTCGGGTACCCGAGGACGCCGCGTTCCCAGCCGGTCGCCTTCCACCCGTCGCGGACGGGACCGACGACCGCGTGCGTGCCCCCGGTGGTCGAGGAGTAGATCGAGCCGCCCTGGAAGTGCTGGAAGCAGCCCCCCTCACGCAGCCCGCAGGTCTGCTCGCCGACCGGGTAGCCCAGGTCGCCCGCCTCACGGGACTCCGCGCTCCACAGGGCCAGGAAGCCACCGGCGACGACCCGGGTGCCGGTGGCCGCCGACGTGTAGACCGTCCCCCCTTGGAAGGACTGGTAGCAGCCGCCGTCGCGCAGGCCGCAGACCTGGTCCGCGGTCGGGTAGCCCAGTGCCCCGCGCTCCCAGCCGGCCGCCTGCCAGCGGGTCCGGACGGTCGCCGGGACGACGTGGGCGCCCGTCGTGGCGGAGCTGTAGACCGAGCCGCCCTGGAAGTGCTGGAAGCAGCCGCTGTCGCGCAGCCCGCAGGTCGTGTTGCCGGTCGGGTAGCCCAGCAGCCCGCGCTCCCACTGCTGCGCCCCCCACGCCGACCGGGCAGGTTCGGTCACCACCGAGGCCGGGGTGGAGGCGGACACGTACACCGCACCGTGCTCGAACGCCTGGAAGCAGCCGCCGTCGGTGTACCCGCAGCGCAGCTCACCGGTCGGGTAGCCCAGCACGCCGCGCTCCCACCCCGAGGACCGCCAGGCCGCCAGGACCTCACCGGCCACGACCCGCGCCCCACCCGCGGTCGAGGAGTACACCGAGCCGCCCTGGAAGTGCTGGAAGCAGCCACCGTCGCGCAGCCCGCACACCGTGTCGGTCGTCGGGTACCCCAGGGGACCGGTCTCCCAGCCCTGCCCTCCCCACCTGACCAGCTGCGCGCCG
>NZ_JBJGZX010000074.1:0-2445 GCF_054050735.1 Blastococcus sp. SYSU D00813 | reverse complement strand
GTCGCTCGAGTGCGGTTCCCGCACTCGAGCGACTCCGACACCTCAGGAGAAGAGGGCGCTGTAGCCGTTGAGGGCGGGCTGGCCGCCGAGGTGGGCGTACAGCACGGTGGAGGACGGGTCGATCTCGCCGCGGCCGACGAGGTCGATCGTCGCCGCCATCGACTTCCCCTCGTAGACGGGGTCGGTGACCATGCCCTCGGTGCGGGCCGCGGTCTCCATCGCGCGGATCGTCGTCTCGTCGGGGATGCCGTAGACGCCGGCGTGGTAGCGCTCGTCGAGCTCGACGTCGTCGAGGGTGAGCTCCCGCTGCACGCCGATCGCCCGCGCCGTCCGCTGGGCGATGCGCAGCACCTGGTCGCGGGTCTCGGCCGGCTTGGCGCTCGCGTCGACGCCCAGCACCCGGCGCGGCCGGCCACCCTGCTCCTCCAGCTGCGCGAACCCGGCCACCATCCCGGCCTGGGTGGAGCCGGTCACCGAGCAGACGACGACGGTGTCGAAGAAGACGCCGAGCTCGGCCTCCTGCGCCGCGACCTCGTGCGCCCAGTTGGCGAAGCCGAGCCCGCCGAGCGGGTGGTCGCTGGCCCCGGCCGGGATCGCGTAGGGCTTGCCGCCGCGCTCGGTGATCTCGGCCAGGGCGGCCTCCCAGCTCTCCTTGAACCCGATGCCGAAACCGGCCTTCACCAGCCGGACGTCGGCGCCGGCCAGGCGGCTGATCAGGATGTTGCCGACCTTGTCGTAGACGGCGTCGGGCCAGTCGACCCAGCTCTCCTGCACCAGCACGCAGGACAGGCCCAGGTGCGCGGCGACCGCGGCGACCTGGCGGGTGTGGTTGCTCTGCACGCCGCCGATCGAGACGAGCGTGTCGCAGCCCTGGGCGAGGGCGTCGGCGACCAGGTACTCGAGCTTGCGGGTCTTGTTGCCGCCGAAGGCGATGCCGGAGTTCACGTCCTCGCGCTTGGCCCAGACCGCGGCGCCGCCCAGGTGCGCGGTGAGCCGGTCGAGGCGGTGCACCGGCGACGGGCCGAACAGCAGCGGGTGGCGGGGGAAGTCGGCCAGGGTGGTCATGCGGTCTCCTCGGAGAGCTCGGACAGCAGCGCCGTCCAGATCTCGGTCGTGGTGGCGACGGCGGCGTCGACGTCGGGGGCCGCGCAGGCGGCGATGAGGCGGTCGTGCAGGACGACGCTGTGCCGGCCTTCGGCTGCGAAGCGGCGGCGCTCGAGCCGGCGGATCGCCGGGGTGAACCGGTCGACGGTGGCCGCGGCGGCCCGGTTGCCGGCCCGGTCGACGAGGACGGCGTGCAGGGCGTCGTCGGCGGCCAGGGCGGCGTCGACGTCCCCCCGTTCCACGGCGGCGGCGAAGTCGGCGTTGGCCGCGCGCATCCGCGCGACGTCGTCCCCGGTCAGCCGCGGGACGGCCTCCCGGACGGCCAACTCGTGCATCACCCGGACGACGGCGGCCGCGTCCCGCACCGCGGCGACGTCGAGCGGGGTGACGCGGGTGTGGCTCTGCGGCTTGGCCTCGACCAGGCCCTCGTCGGCCAGGCGGGTCAGTGCGGCGCGCACGGGCGCGACCGACAGGCCGAGGCGGGCGGCCAGCTCGGCGTCCTTCACCACCGCGCCGGGGGCCAGCTCGCCGCTGACGATCGCCTCGCGCAGCCGGGTCAGGGCGACGTCGCGCAGCAGCACGCGGCCGACCGGGGCGAGGGACACAACTGATATCTCAGATGTCAGAACCCCGGCCGTCAACCCGCTCGAGGCCTTTCGCGCGCGAGAGTGCGCCGCGGTTGGCAGGAACGGTGCGGACGGCGACGGTGCGGCCACTGGGCGGCGGCGCGGCCGGGCGCCAGCATCACCCCATGGACTGGAGCACCGACCCCGCCGACGCCGCCGCGCACTTCGCCCGCCGCCTCGCGGTGGAGACCGACGTGAGCGACGTGCACGCCGCCCTGGAGTCCGGCACACCCGGGTTCGTGCTGCTCGACAGCCGCAGCCCCGAGGCGTGGGCGCAGGGACACGTGCCGGGCGCGGTGCACCTGCCCGGCCCGGAGATCGCAGTGCGGGCGGCGGAGCTGGACCGGTCCGTCCCGGTCGTCACCTACTGCTGGGGACCGGCCTGCAACGGCGCCACCCGCGCCGCCCTCGCACTGGCCCGGCAGGGCTTCCGGGTGCGGGAGATGATCGGCGGCTTCGAGTACTGGGCGCGCGAGGGGCTGCCCGTGGAGACGGCGGACGGCGTGCACCGCCCCGCCGTCGACCCGCTCACCGCGCCGGCCGGGGCCACCTGCGGCTGTTGAGCGGAGGGGGGGGGGGGGGGGGGGGGGGGGGGGGGGGGGGGGGGGGGGGGGGGGGGGGGGGGGGGGGGGGGGGGGGGGCGGCGGGCGGGGGGGGGGGGGGGGGGGGGGCGGGGGGGGGGGGGGGGGGGGGGGCGCGGGCGCGGGGGTGGGGG
>NZ_JBJGZX010000073.1:0-4442 GCF_054050735.1 Blastococcus sp. SYSU D00813 | reverse complement strand
GCGGCCCGCCCCCCGCGGGCCCGCGGCGCGGGCCCGCCGTTGGTCGTGCTGCGGGTGTTCAGCCTCCCGCTCAGCCCACGTAGTTCACGTGCACGTGGTCGAAGTGGTTGGCGGTCACGCCACCGCGGTCCTCCATCGCCCGCCATGCGCCGGCGGGCGAGGTGATGATCCGCTGCTCCCAGATCACGTACTCCACGCCCAGCTCGTCCCAGTGCGCGAGGTGGTACTGGGCGATCGCGTCGCCGAGGGCGGCGTCGCTCATGACCATGTAGTCGACGGCCAGGCCGGACGGGTGGCCGTGCGGGTCGACCGCGCTGGCGCGGGTGCCGCCGAGCGTGATGGCCGCGGCGCCCGGGACGTCGGACACGACCGCGTTCGCGGCCGCCTGGGCCTGCGGCCGGATGGCGCCGGCGCTGTTGCTGATCCGCGCCACCGCCTCGACGGCCGCGGCGACCGGCGTGGGCGCCGCGGCCGGGGCCGGAGCGGCAGCCGGAGCCGGGGCCGGAGCGGGAGCGGGGGTCGGCTCGGGAGCGGGGGCCGGAGCCGGCTCCGGGGCAGGCGCGGGTTCGGGAGCAGGCGCCGGGGCAGGCGCGCTGTCGGCGGCCGGGTCGGGCGTGGCCTCCGCGGCGGGCTCGTCCAGCGGGACCGAGTCGCCTGCGACGCCGGTGGGCCCGGGGGCCGCCGCGACGGTGCCGGTCACGGCGAGGACCTGGCCGGGGAAGATCAGGTCCGGGTCGACGCCGATGACCCCGACGTTGCGGTGGTACAGCTCGCGCCACGGCTGGTCGAAGTCGGCGGCGATCCGCGCGACGGTGTCGCCGCGGACGACCGTGTAGGTGCCGTTCGCGGCCGCGTGCCGGCCGTAGGTCTCGGTGGTGTCCTCGTAGGTCTGGGGGGCCGAGGACGCCGTGCCGGTGGACTCGGGGGCCGGCTGCACGTGGGCGTCGTCGGTGCCCGACCAGTCGGGGGTGGCGGGGGAGGCCTGCGCCGTCGCCGGGGAGCCGAAGACGCCGAGCCCGACGACGGTGGCGCCGGCGGCGAGGGGAGCGCGGGAGAGGGCCTTCTTGGTGCGGAGGTAGCGGGGAGCGCGGTGCTTGGACACGGTGGTGTGAGTTCTCCGATCACCGCCGGTGAGGTGAGCTGTCGGGTTCGGGCGATCGGTGCCCGGCCGCTGTGCGGCTTCACCCCGAGGCGCGGATGCGCCGTGGAGACCTGGGTCCCCCACCCCTGCCCTGCGAGGGAGTGGATGACGACCGGTGGGCAGGGTTGGGCGGACCGGTCGCCGCGTTCCTGTGTGCGGAACGCTGCCAAGACGCTACGTACCGTCATGGCAGTTGTCGTCGTGACGCAGCTCACGTCCTGCGTCCGTACTGCTCGCACCGGCGTGTCGGACCGTCGTGATGAACCCCACCCGACCGGTTCGGGCGGTTTACCGACCGGATCGGTCGGTCCGATCTACCGTGGGGACGTGGCACGACCGTTCCGGCAGCAGGTGGACGAGGGCATCCTCGACCGCGCCGCGGGGCTGTTCGCCCGCAGGGGCTTCGCGAAGACGTCGGTGCAGGACGTCGCCGTCGCCGTCGGCCTGTCCAAGGCCGGCCTGCTGCACCACTACCCCAGCAAGGACGCCCTGTACGAGGCCGTGCTGGCGCACGCCGAGGGGATGGGGCGGCGGGTCGCGGGTGCGGTGGCGGAGCTCCCGCCAGGCCCCGAGCGCGACCTGCGGGCCCTCGAGATCCTCGTGGACGTCGCCCTGGCCCACCCGGGCATGGTCGCGCTGCTGCTCGCCCCCGCCACCGACCCCGGTCCCCGGCTCGAGGAGCCGGCGGCGAACACGCAGGTGTTGCGTGCCTTCGGCGTCGACCAGGAGACGGCGGAGCCCGAGCGGCTCGTCCGCGTGGTCGGCGCCCTGGCCGCGCTCGCCGTCCTCACCCTCGCCGCGCACGCCGAGGGCACGACCACCGAGTGGCGGCGGCACATCGTCGCCACCTGCTCCGACGCGCTCGGCCACCGCCGTCCCGGCGCCCTCCCTCCCGATGCCCACCAGGTGGAGGCCTGATCCCGCATGGCTGTCCTGTTGTCCCGACTCGGGGCCTTCTCGCACCGGCACCGGTTGCCGGTCGTGCTCGTCTGGCTGGTGGTCCTCGTGGGCGGGGGCGTCGGCGCCGTCACCCTCTCCGGGGAGACCGCCAGCAGCTTCTCCATCCCCGGCCAGGAGTCGACCACCGCGCTCGACCGGATCGCGGAGGAGTTCCCCGACGACTCCACCGGCGGCGCCACCGCCCGGGTCGTCTTCGCCTCACCCGACGGCGGGGTCCTCGACCCGGCCGCGGTGCAGGCCGTGGTCGCCGAGCTGGGTCAGCTGCCCGGCGTCACCGGGGCCAGCAACCCGTTCGACCCGGCCGACCCGGGGGTGAACTCCGCGCAGCCGACGATCGCCTACAGCACCGTCGCCTACGAGGCCCAGCCCGGCGAGGTGACCCCCGAGCAGCAGGACGCGCTGCTGGCCGCGGTCGAGGACGCCGGCAGCGGCACCCTGACCGTCGAGGTCGGCGGCGAGGCGGTGCAGGCACCGCCGCACGTCGGCGGTCCCGCCGAGGTCGTCGGCGTCGTCGTCGCCCTGGTCGTCCTGGCCGTCACGTTCGGCTCGCTGCTCGTGGCGGGGATGAACCTGCTCACCGCGGTGGTCGGCGTCGGCATCGGCGTCGTGGGCATCACCATCGCCACCGGCTTCGTCGAGCTCTCCTCGACCACGCCGATCCTCGCCGCGATGCTCGGCCTGGCCGTCGGCATCGACTACGCGCTGTTCATCATCACGCGGTACCGGCAGGAGCTGCGCCGCGGCGCGGACGTGCCCACCGCCGTCGCGACCGCGGTCGGCACCGCCGGCTCCGCCGTGGTGACCGCCGGCCTGACCGTCGTGATCGCGCTGGCCGGCCTGGCCGTCGTGGGCATCCCGTTCCTCACCCAGATGGGCATCGCCGCGGCGCTGACCATCGTCGTCGCCGTCCTGGTCGCCCTGACGCTGGTCCCGGCGGTGCTCGGCTTCCTCGGCCTGCGCGCCCTGCCGCGCCGGCAGCGCGCCACCGCCGGCACGGCGCAGCCCGGGCAGCCGGCCGGCCGGTCGGGTGTGCTGGCCCGCTGGGTCGCGACGGTGACCCGCCGCCGCGTCGTCGCGCTGGTGGCGACCGTGCTGGCGCTGGGCGCCATCGCGATCCCGTTCGCCTCGATGCAGACCACGCTGGTGCAGGACCCGCCGGAGGGCACCACCGCGGCACGGGCCCAGGAGCTGCTCGCGGAGGGCTTCGGGGCCGGCTTCAACGGCCCGCTCGTCGTCCTCTTCGAGGGCGACGGCGCCGCGGCGGCACGTGACGGGGCGCTGGAGACGGTCGCCGCGACCGACGACGTCGCCCGCGCGGTGCCCGGCCAGGCGACGCCCGACGGCACCGCCGCGACGCTCAACGTCATCCCCGGGTCCGGCCCGTCCGACCCGGCCACCGAGCAGCTGGTCGCCGACCTGCGCGCCGAGCTCGGCGACCTGGACGGCGTCGAGGTCTCGGTGACCGGCCAGACCGCGGTCAGCGTGGACGTGGCGCAGGCCCTGGACGAGGCCCTGCCCGTCTACCTGGTGCTGGTCGTGGGCCTGGCGCTGGTGCTGCTCGTGCTGGTCTTCCGGTCGGTGCTCGTGCCCGTGGTCGGCGTGCTCGGCTTCCTGCTCACCGTCGGCGCCTCGTTGGGCGCCACCGTGGCGGTGTTCCAGTGGGGGTGGCTGGCCGACCTGGTCAACCTGGACGACACCGGCCCGCTGATCAGCCTCGCCCCGATCCTGGTCATCGGGATCCTCTTCGGCCTGGCGATGGACTACCAGATCTTCCTGGTGTCGCGGATGCACGAGGCGCACAGCCACGGCGCGGACCCGCTGTCGGCGGTCCGCACCGGCTTCCGGCAGGCCGCGCCGGTCGTCGTCGCCGCCGCGCTGATCATGTTCTCGGTGTTCGCCGGCTTCGTGCCGGCGGGCGAGCCGACGATCAAGATGATCGCGTTCGCCCTGGCCATGGGCATCCTCTTCGACGCCTTCGTCGTCCGGATGGTGCTCGTGCCGGCCGCACTGGCCCTGCTCGGGGACCGCGCCTGGTGGCTGCCGCGCTGGCTGGGCTGGCTGCCGCACCTCGACGTCGAGGGCGCCGCCCTGGAGCGGCGCGTCGATGCCGAGCGCGAGCCGGTCGGCGCCGGAGCGCGCTGACCGGCGGACGGCCCGGACGACGAACGGCCCGCCACCCCACGTAGGGGTGGCGGGCCGTCCGCCTGACGGAGAGGCCGTCAGCGGCGGGTGACCTGCCCGGTGCTCCGGTTCTGCACGAGGGTGCCACCCTCGAAGCGCTGGGTGATCTCGGTCGGGGAGACGACCGGGTCGCCGGTCGGGTAGCCCAGCGGGCCGCGCT
>NZ_JBJGZX010000072.1:0-5029 GCF_054050735.1 Blastococcus sp. SYSU D00813 | reverse complement strand
CCACCGGCTCGACCACCGGGGTCACGACCTCGACCACTGGGGCCACGACCTCGACCACCGGCTCGACCACCGGGGTCACGACCTCGACCACTGGGGCCACGACCTCGACCACCGGCTCGACCACCGGCGCCACGGTCTCGACGACTGGTGGGACGACCGTCTCGACCGTCTCCACGACCGGAGCGACCACGTCCTCGACCGGAGTGATCACGGGGACGACCGCGTCGACCACGGGCGTCACCGGCTCGACGACGGGAGCCAGGACCGGCAGCGTCTCCTCGGCCACCGGACCGACGACCTCGACCACGGGCGCCACGGTCTCGACGACTGGTGGGACGACCGTCTCGACCGTCTCCACGACCGGAGCGACCACGTCCTCGACCGGAGTGATCACGGGGACGACCGCGTCGACCACGGGCGTCACCGGCTCGACGACGGGAGCCAGGACCGGCAGCGTCTCCTCGGCCACCGGCTCGACGACCGTCTCCACGGTGTCGACCACCGGCGGAGCAACCGTCTCGGTCACCGGCGCCAGGACCGGGGTGACGGTCTCGACCACCTCGACGACCGGGGCCGGCGCCTCGGCCACGGGCGCGGCCGCCTCGACGACCGGCTCCGCCACCGGCTCGACCACCGGCTCGACGGTCCCGGTCACCGGCTCCACGGCGACAGGCGCCGTCTCGACCACGGGCTCCGCGACCTGCTCGACCACCGGGGCGATGGGCCCGGGCAGGAGGTCCGCCCGCGCGGTCGAGGAGAGCCCGACCGTCGCCACGACACAGGCGCCCAGGAACCCGACGAGCAGCAGCAGCCGGACCAGCCACGGGTCCAGCCGTCCGCCCGGGGAGTCGACCGCGGCATCCGCCGCGCAGACCGGGCCGGGCGCCGGACGCACGCGTCCTGCGCGACGGGGCCAGGTCCCGGACATCGGCCATGGGGTTCCCCGCGCGGCGCGAGCTCATGCGCGGGGAACGGCGGGTCTCCCGGACTCAGACGATCCGCACCCGCAGCCGCCGGAACCCGCGGCCCTTGTTCTCCATCTTGGTGACCTCCACGCGGCCCACCATCGCCGTCGACGCGACGTGCGTGCCGCCGTCGGCCTGGGTGTCGAGCCCGACGATGTCGACGATCCGCACCACCTCGATGTCGGGCGGCAGCAAATTGGTCGCCGTCCGGATGATGTCGGGGATCGCGAACGCCTCCTCCCGCGGCAGGGTGCGCACCTCGATCGGCCGGTCGGCGGCGATCTCGGCGTTGACCGCCTCGGCCACCCGCTCCTTGAAGTCCGCCGGCACCTCGGCCAGGTCGAAGTCCATCCGTGCCGAGAGCGGCTCCATGTTGCCGCCGGTCACCAGCGCACCGAAGTCCCGGAACACGACGCCGGTCAGGACGTGCAGCCCGGAGTGCGTGCGCATGAGCGCGGTCCGCCGCTCGTCGTCGAGCGCGCCTCGGACGGCGGTCCCGGCCGGCGGCACGGGGTCGCCCTCGGCCGGCACCAGGTAGAGCTCGTCACCGCTGCGGGTGCCCACGATGCGGGTGCGGACGCCGCCCCACAGCAGCACCCCCTCGTCCGGCGGCTGCCCGCCGCCGCCCGGGTAGAACGCCGACCGGTCGAGGACGACGCCCCGTTCGGGGTCCACCGCGACGACGGTCGCCTCCCACTCGCGCACCGTGGCGTCGGCGAGGTCGAGGCGGTGGGTGTGTCCGTGCCGGTCAGCGCTCACCCCTGCATGCTGCCCTGCGTGAGCCCTCCCGTTCCGTCCTCCGCACCCGACGAGCTCGTCAAGCGGGTCGCCGCCCTCACCAAGCGCCGGCCGCGGGTGCTGCTGGGCATCGCCGGCGCCCCGGCGGCCGGCAAGTCCACGCTGGCCGCCTGGCTGGTCGACCGGCTGAACGCCCGCCGTCTCTCCGCCGTCGGCGTCCCCATGGACGGCTTCCACCTCGCCGACGCCGCCCTCGACGCGCTGGGCCGCCGCGACCGCAAGGGCGCCGTCGACACCTTCGACGGGCACGGCTACCTCGCCCTGCTGCGCCGCCTGCGCGCCGAGCAGGAGACGACGGTCTACGCGCCGGCCTTCGAGCGCGACCTCGAGCAGCCGGTCGCGGGCAGCATCGCCGTCCCGCCGGGCACCCGCGTCGTCGTCTCCGAGGGCAACTACCTGCTGCTCGAGGAGCAGCCCTGGCCGGCGGTGTGGGCCGAGTTCGACGAGGTGTGGCACGTCGGCCTGGACGGCGACGTCCGCCGCGCCCGCCTGCTCGACCGGCACGTCCGCTTCGGCAAGGCCCCCGACGCCGCGCGCGCCTGGGTGGACGCCGTCGACGAGCCCAACGCCCGGCTCATCGAGGCCGCCGCCGGGCGCGCCGACCTGCGTCTGGACGTCTCCGGCTGGGACCTGCGCGGCTGAGCCCGCCGACACGCCGACCCGGGGTCGATGGTCCCTGTCCGCTCCGGCACGCCGCGAGGACGGTGGGCCGCGCGGCGGTGCCGCACGGGTGCCGCCGGCCCGTGAGGAGGAGCGGCATGTACGCACGGACGACGACCGTCCACGGCGACCCGATGCGGGTGGACGACGGCATCGCCCACGTCCGCGACCGGGTGATGCCCGCCGTCCTGGACATGGACGGCTGCGTGGGGCTGTCGATGCTGGCCGACCGCGAGTCCGGCCGCTGCATCGTGACCGCGGCCTGGGAGGACGAGGCGGCCATGCGGGCGAGCGCCGAGGCCGTGACGCCGATGCGCGAACAGGCCCGCGAGGTCATGGGCGGCGAGATGGAGGTGCAGGAGTGGGAGATCGCCGTCATGCACCGCAGGCACGAGGCACCCGAGGGCGCCTGCACCCGCGTGGTCTGGAGCAAGGCGGACGTCGACCACATCGACCGGGTCCTCGACGCCTACCGGATGACGCTCGTGCCGCAGCTCGAGGAGATGCCCGGCTTCTGCAGCGTCAGCCTGATGCTCGACCGGGCCAGGGGGCGCGCGGCGTCCGCGGTCACCTTCGACACCCGCGAGGCGATGGAGGCCAGCCGGGAGGACGCCCGGCGCATGCGTGACACCTTCGTCTCCGCGATGGAGGTCAGCATCACCGACATGGCCGAGTTCGAGCTGGTCCTGGCCCACCTGCGCGTCCCCGAGATGGCCTGACCGACCACGGTGCGAGCCGCTCCCCGGCCCGGGAGCGGCCGCGCGACGGGCACCTGGTCGGCGGTCTCCCGGCCTCGCGGGCGGGATCCCGCCGGCGAGGCCGGGAACCCGCCCGCAGGGTGCGGCGGGAACGGCGGTGCGCGCTCAGCCCAGCCGGGTGAGGGTGGCCCAGAGCTGGTCCGGACCGCCCGCCAGCACCCCGGCGCCGAGCACCCGCGACCACGTGGCCTCGCCGCCGGCCTCGTCGCGCCATGACCAGCAGCGCCGGGTGAGGTGGTGCAGCCGGTGCTCCTGGGTGAAGCCGATCGCGCCGTGCACCTGGTGGGCCAGCCGGGCCACGACCTCCACCGCCGCGCCGGCCCGCACCTTCGCCGCGGCCGCCAGCAGCGGCAGCTCGGCCGCACCGCGGTCCAGGCCCTGCACGGCCGCGTCGACGATCGCCGTCACCGCGGTGACCTCGCCGGCCATCTCGGCGAGCTCCATCTGGATGGCCTGGAACTTGGCCAGCGGGCGGCCGAACTGCTGCCGCTCGCCGGCGTACTGCACCGTCCAGGCCAGCACCTGCTCCAGCGCCGCGGCCAGCTGCACCGACCGCGCCAGCGCGTACCGGGCCCGCAGGTCGGCGGCCTGCTCGGGCCGCAGCAGCGCCCCCGACGCCGGCACCCCGTCCAGCACCAGCGACCCGCGCGGCTCGCCGGCCAGGTTCACCGCCTGCGTGGCGGCCAGCCCCGACGCGTCGACCAGCGCGAGCACCGCGCCCTCGATGCCCGCGGGGGCCGCGGCCAGCACGGCCACGTGCCGGGCCACCCCGGCCCACGGGACGTCGGTCGCGGTGCCGGTCAGCGTCCACCGGCCGGGGCCGTCGCCGTCGTCGGAGGGCTCGGCGGTGACCGCGTCGGCCACGGTGAACGTCAGCGGCTCCTCGGGCGAGGGCAGGTCCAGGTCGGCCCCGAGCACCGCCGGCGCAGCCACGAGCAGCTGCTCGGCGACGGGCACCGCCCCGGCGCCCGCAGCGAGGGTGCGCACGATCGCGACCGCGTCGGCCAGCTCACCGCCCGAGCCGCCGGCCTCCTCGTCGATGCCGACGCCGGTCAGCCCGGCCTCGGCCAGCGCGCTCCACAGCCCGGCGTCCCACGGCTTCTCGGGCGTGAGCACGAACGGCTCGAACGACCCCAGGATGTCGCGGACGGTCTCGACCACCAGGTCCTGGTCACCGGCCATCAGCGCAGCCCCAGCCCGCGAGCGACGATCCCGCGCAGGATCTCGTTGGTCCCGCCCCGCAGGGTGTAGCCGGGCTGGTGCAGCTGCGCCTCGGCCAGCGCCCGCCCCAGCGGATCCGGGGAGTCCAGCGACGCCGGCACGTCCACCACCTTGCGCACCTCGTCCACCACGTCGGCCTCGAACGTCGTCCCCACGTCCTTCACCAGCGCCGCGGGGATGTTCGGCAGCTCCCCCCGGTCCAGCGCCGCGGCGATCCGCAGGCTCAGCTGCCGCAACGCCAGCAGCCGCGCCGACAACCGCCCCAGCGTGGCCAGCTGCGCCGCGTCCTGGGTCTTGGCCGCCCGCCGGCCGAACTCGGCCAGCAGCGGATAGGTCGACAGGAACCGCTCCGGCCCGGACCGCTCGAACGCCAGCTCCGCGGTCACCTGGTGCCAGCCGGCGCCCTCCTCCCCCAGCAGCATCCCCGCCGGGACCACCACGTCGTCGAAGACCACCTCGTTGAAGTGGTGCCCGCCGTCCAGGATCCGGATCGGGTTGACGCTGATCCCCGGCAACGACAAGTCGATGAGCAGCTGCGACAGCCCGGCGTGCCGGTTGGCCGGATCGGCCGGGGAGGTGCGCACCAGCACGATCCCGTAGTGGGAGTGGTGGGCGTTCGACGTCCAC
>NZ_JBJGZX010000071.1:0-5498 GCF_054050735.1 Blastococcus sp. SYSU D00813 | reverse complement strand
GGCCGCAGCTACACCGAGCGGCTGGCCGGCCGCGGCGACCTCGACGTCGTCGGGGAGTTCGTCACCCACGTCCCCGCCCGGGTGGGCGCCACCGCCGCCGTAGGCCCGCAGCAGGAACGCCCACAGCTGCCCGGCGATGACCTCGCTGGACTCCCGCGACGTGGCGAAGGCGTGGTGGTGGAACGTCGAGAGCAGCAGCTGGTTGGTGAACCAGGCGGCCTGCTCCACGTCGGCGGGGTGGAGCAGGCCCTGGTGCGCGGCGTCCTGCAGCGCCTTGCCGAACAGCTCCGCGATCGGCCGGCGGGCGTGCTCGACCTCGTCCGGGTAGAGCTGGATCAGCCGCCAGTGCTCGGCCGGGATGAACCGGCTGCCTTCGCGGTCCAGCCCCGAGACGACCGAGTAGACGTAGAAGCGGAGCCGCTCCACCGGGTCCGTGATGGCCGCCCCGGAGTCGTGCAGCGTCTCCGCCGACTCGCCGATGATGTCCTCGAGGACCGCGAGCATCACGTGGTCCTTGCTCGGGAAGTGCTTGTACAGCGTCTGGATCGCTATCCCGGCCTCGCGCACCAGCTGGTGGGTCGTGAAGTCGCCCTGGTTGCTGCTGACCAGCCGGCGGGCGGCGTCGACGACCTGCTGGGCCCGCTGCATGCTGCGCAACCGCGAGCTCTGCACGCTCGGGGCGCGGTCGGCCGCCCGGGTGACCCAGGACGACTGCAGACCCTCGGCGTCCTCGACGTTCTCCGCCATCAGTGGGCCTCCGCGCTGTAGATCAGCGCACCCCCGAGGTGCGGTGACGAGTGGCAGGATAACGCGGTTGCGACGCCCTCCCGCTGGCGTTCACCCGCCCGGTGGGCCACCTGGAGGTAGCACTCCAGCAGCTGCGGCACGCCGTGCATGCGCCCGTTGCCGAGCGAGCCGCCGCTCAGGAGCACGGGGTCGGCGTCGGGCCGGTCGCTGTCGATGCAGCCGTCCAGCACGTACTGGTGCGCCTCGCCGGGCGCGCAGCGGCCGAGCGCCTCCAGCCACAGGTAGACCAGCGGTGAGAAGCCGTCGTAGACCTGGACGAGGTCGATCCCGTCGAGCCCGGTGCCGGCGGAGGCGTAGAGCCGCTGGGCCATCCCGGCGCCGGCGGAGACGAGGTCGTCCAGCGGCCAGTGCGCCGGCAGCCGCCGCTTCGGCGGGCCCCCGGTGGCGTACCCGGACACGTGCACGGGGCGGTGCGGCAGGTCGCGGGCCCGCTCGGCGGTGGTGAGCACGAAGGCGGCGACGCCGTCGGCGGGGATGTCGCAGTCGAAGCGGCAGATGGGGTCGTCGAGCATCGGCTCGGTCAAGTACTGCTCGGTGGTCAGCGGGCGGCCGGACCAGTACGACCACGGCAGCCGGGCGCCGTTCTTGCGTGCCTCCACCACGACCGCGGCCAGCGCCTCGCGCGAGGCCCCGTACCGCTGCACGTACTCCTGGTAGGTCAGGGCGATCATGGCCAGGGGACCGAAGAAGCCCTGCGGGGCGGTCCACTGCATCGGGCCGCCGAACTCCGTGGTGGCCGTCGCGTGGTAGCTGCCCCGGGGGTTGTGCAGCGCGCGGTGCACGAGGACGTACTCGGCCGCGCCGCTGGTGACCGCGTTCACCGCCAGGGCCATCGAGCCCGGGATCTGGCCGAGCCCCGAGAACCCGGCCGCGTAGCTCGGGTTGGGGTGCAGCCGGGCGGCGAGCCAGTCGGCGGACACGACGCTGACGCCGTCGACGATCGCGTGCCCGCCGGAGCTGGGCAGCAGCGTCGCCGTCACGTACCCGTCGACCTGCGCGGGAGTGAGGCCGGCGTCGGCGATGGCCGCCCGGGCGGTGTCGACCGTCAGCGCGCCCAGCGTGCGGTCCGAGTGGCGGACCACCGGGCTCTGCGCGTAGCCGACGATCGCGACCCGGTCGCGGGCCCGCGACGTCACGACGCCAGCTCGAACGCGGGGACGGCGACGTCCGGGCCGACGTCCTCGAAGACCACGCGCACCGGCCTGCCGACCCGCAGCGGTGCGTCCACACCGTCCAGCAGGCGCCCGACCACCCGCACGTCCGGCGCCGCGCCCAGCTCCACGTCGACCAGGACGAAGGGCAGCAGGTCGGCGAAGCCGGGGAGGAAGGACTGCCGCACGACGGTCCACGAGCGGACGACGCCGCGGCCGTCGACCGGCGTGGCCGCGAAGCGCGGGTCGGTGCTCCCGCAGGCGTCGCAGACGACGTCGGGCGGGTGGGTGAGCGTCCCGCAGTCCGAGCACCGCGACAGCGTGAGCACGTGCCGGGCGGCCGCCTCCCAGAACGGGGCCGACAGCTCGTCGGGGACGGGGACCGGCCGCCCCGTGCTCACGGGATGGCCCGGGCGGCCTGCAGCGCCACGATGTCGTCCCACCCGTAGCCGAGCTCGAGCAGGAGGGTCTCGGTGTGCTCGCCGTGCTCGGGGCCGCGGCGCAGCTGCGCCGGCCGCCCGTCGAACTGCACCGGCACGTTGGGCATGCGGAAGGACCGGCCGCCGTCCTCGACCGTCCCGATGTAGTCGTTGGCCAGGACCTGGGGGTCGTCGAGGAGCTCGGGGACCGACTGCACCGGCGCCCACGGGGCGTCCAGGCCCCGCAGCAGCTCGACCCACTCGGCGAGCGTCCGGCGGGCGAACTCCTCGTCCAGCAGGGCGACGCAATCGGCGCTGTTCTCCCGGCGGACGTGGATGTCGGCGAAGCGCGGGTCGTCGACGAGCTCCGGACGGCCGATGAGCTTGCAGAACGGCGCCCAGTAGCGGTCCGCCTCGAGGAAGACGAGCTGCACGTGGCGGCCGTCGGCGGTCCGGTAGGTGCCGGTGAGCGGGTTCGGCGTCGGTCCGCGGCCGGGGTTGGGCTGCGGCGACTGGCCGCTCAGCGCGGCGAGCACGTCCGACGAGAGGGTCCACAGGGCGGTGGCCAGCAGCGACACGTCGACCACGCCGCCGGAGCCGGTGCGCTCGCGACGCAGCAGCGCGGTGGCGACGCCGAAGGCCAGCGCCATGGCGCCGTTGCGGTCGCCCATCGCGCCCCGCTGGCCGATCGGGTACTGGCGGTCCGGCGGCGTGAGGATGTGCGCCAGCCCGCCGCGGGCGAAGAACGCCGAGGAGTCGTAGCCGGCCTGGTCGGCGTCGGGCCCGCGGGCGCCGTACCCGTGGCCGCGGGCGTAGACCAGGCGGGGGTACCGGGCGGTGAGCTCCTCGGCGCCGAGCCCGAGGCGCTCGAGCGCGCCGGGGCGCAGGTTGGTGAGGAAGACGTCGGCGGACTCCAGCAGGCGGTGCAGCACCTCCTTGCCGCGGTCGGTCCGGACGTCGAGCGCCAGCGACCGCTTGCCCCGGTTGGCCAGCGCCATCGACACGTTGACGCCGCCGGCGTCGGAGCCGATGCCCTGGGTCATCAGGCCCCGGTACGGGTCTCCGGTGGGCGGCTCGACGTGCACGACGTCGGCTCCCCAGTCGGCGAGCAGCGCGCCGGCCACGGGCACGAACACCCACTGCGCCAGCTCGACGACCCGCATGCCCTCGAAGGCCTGCCGCACGGCGTCGGCCCCGCCGGCCTGCGCGCCGCCGCCGCGCTCGCCCGCCGGCCCGTCAGGCACGTGCGCCCCCGGTCGGGGTGAGCACCACGACGGGGATCACCCGGTCGGTGCGCTCCTGGTAGACGTCGTAGTTGGGCCACGGCCCGCGGACGACGTCCCACAGCCGGGGGCGCTCCTCGTCGGTGGCCGTGCGGCCGGTCACCGGGATGTGCTCGGCCCGCACCTGGATCTCCGCCCGCGGGTCCTGCAGCAGGTTGAGGTACCAGTTGGGGTGGGTGGGGGCGCCGCCCTGCGAGGCCACGACGAGGTAGTCGTCGCCGTCGCGGGCGAAGATCAGCGGCGTCGTGCGGGGCTCGCCGCTCTTCCGGCCGGTGGTCGTGAGCAGGAGGATCGGCACGCCGTTCCAGATGTAGCCGACCTCCCCGTCGGTCTCCCGGTAGCGCTGCACGTGCTCGGCGTTGAGCAGCGTGCCGTCGATCTGCTGGTACGTCGCCATGTCGCTTCCCTCAGCTGTCGAAGAGGACGGGGATGGCCGTGGCGCCGCGCTCGTAGAAGCCCACGTAGCGCGGCGGCTCGGCGTCGGGGTCCAGGCGCAGGCCCGGCAGGGTGTCGAGCAGGGCCCCGATGCCGGTGACCATCTCGGCCCGCGCCACGTGCATGCCCAGGCAGATGTGCGGGCCGCCGCCGAAGGCCAGCATCGGCCTGGGCGGGCGGCGGATGTCGAACTCGTCGGGCCGATCCCAGCGCGCGGGGTCGCGGTTGGCTGCCCCCAGGGCGATGTGGACGACGGCGCCCCGGGGCAGGTGGACGCCGTGGAAGTCGGTGTCGGCGGTGACGAAGCGGGAGAACATCGGGTCGGTCGGCTGCCAGCGCAGCGCCTCCTCGATGGCCGGGCGCAGCAGGGACCGGTCCTCGCGGACGGCCGCGAGCACGTCGGGCCGCTCGAGGAGCGCGGTGAGCGTGATGCCCATCTGCTTCCAGGTCGTACCGGAGCCGGCCAGCAGGAGCAGCAGGCAGAAGGAGTAGATCTCGGGGTCGGTCAGCCGGTGCACGACGCCGTGCTCGTCGGCGACCTCGGACTGCACCAGCACGCTGATCAGGTCGTCGCCCGGCTCCTCCCGGCGGGCGGCGACCAGCGGCGCGACCATCGCCACGAGCTCGGCGGGATTGCGCATGGCGGCGCGGACGTCGAGGGCCTGCTCGACCGGGATGCCGAAGACCCCGGTGATCGTCAGGACGGGGATGGCGGCGCAGAAGTCGACGTTGAGCTCGGCGCGGCCGCGGGGCCGGATGTGGGCGACGAGCGCGTCGACGGTCTCCTGGATCGACTTGCGCATCCACCACTCGGCGGCCTTGGGGGTGAACCTCGGCTGCACCAGCGCCCGGTAGCGCCGGTGCTGCGCCCCGCCCATCGACAGCATGCTGCTCTCGACGCCGGCCGAGGCGGTGGGGTCGACGGCGCTGGGGGAGGAGGCGAAGAGCTCGCTGTCCTTGTAGACGTCGTTGCACGCCGCGTAGGTGAAGGCGGTGAAGTGCGGCCGGTCCGGTTCGGGCAGCCCCTGGAAGACCCACTCCTCGGCGCCCTCGGTGAGGTCGTGCAGCGTGCCCTCGTGCACCGGCGCCTGCTCGCGCAGGCGGGCCCACAGGGGATACGGGTCGGCCGCGAAGCCGCCGCCGTTGTGCGCCATGTAGGCGCCCCGCAGGTCGAACAGCTCACGGACCCGGTCCACGTCCAGCAGTGGGGCGGTCCCCGTCGATGGGGCGGTCATGTCTCGGCTCTCCTGTCGACCGGCTCCGGTGCCGGCTGCCGTCGGGGCGGGGATCGGAGGGACGCCGGCGCGGTCCGGCCGGACCGCGCCGGGGGGGGGGGGCCCCGTCCCCGGGCCCAAACCACCGGAGCACACCCACACCCCCGCAGGTCCCATCACCGTACCACG
>NZ_JBJGZX010000070.1:0-5545 GCF_054050735.1 Blastococcus sp. SYSU D00813 | reverse complement strand
GCGCGTCCGTTCCTTGAGAACTCAACAGCGTGCCGAAAGTCAGTGCCAAGTAATACCCCGGGTGCTGCGGATCTTCGGGTTCGTGGTGCTGGGATTCCTTTGGTTGATTGATATCGCGAGTGTCAGCTCGCGGTTCTCAGCTGGTTTCAAATCATCTACGGAGAGTTTGATCCTGGCTCAGGACGAACGCTGGCGGCGTGCTTAACACATGCAAGTCGAACGGTGAACCTCTTCGGAGGGGATCAGTGGCGAACGGGTGAGTAACACGTGGGCAACCTGCCCCTGGCTCTGGGATAACTCCAAGAAATTGGGGCTAATACCGGATATGACCGCTGACCGCATGGTCTGGTGGTGGAAAGATTTATCGGCTGGGGATGGGCCCGCGGCCTATCAGCTTGTTGGTGGGGTAGTGGCCTACCAAGGCGACGACGGGTAGCCGGCCTGAGAGGGTGACCGGCCACACTGGGACTGAGACACGGCCCAGACTCCTACGGGAGGCAGCAGTGGGGAATATTGCGCAATGGGCGAAAGCCTGACGCAGCGACGCCGCGTGGGGGATGACGGCCTTCGGGTTGTAAACCTCTTTCAGCAGGGACGAAGCGGAAGTGACGGTACCTGCAGAAGAAGCACCGGCCAACTACGTGCCAGCAGCCGCGGTAATACGTAGGGTGCAAGCGTTGTCCGGAATTATTGGGCGTAAAGAGCTCGTAGGCGGTTCGTCGCGTCGGCTGTGAAAACCTGAGGCTCAACCTCAGGCCTGCAGTCGATACGGGCGGACTTGAGTTCGGCAGGGGAGACTGGAATTCCTGGTGTAGCGGTGAAATGCGCAGATATCAGGAGGAACACCGGTGGCGAAGGCGGGTCTCTGGGCCGATACTGACGCTGAGGAGCGAAAGCGTGGGGAGCGAACAGGATTAGATACCCTGGTAGTCCACGCCGTAAACGTTGGGCGCTAGGTGTGGGGGCCATTCCACGGTCTCCGTGCCGCAGCTAACGCATTAAGCGCCCCGCCTGGGGAGTACGGCCGCAAGGCTAAAACTCAAAGGAATTGACGGGGGCCCGCACAAGCGGCGGAGCATGTTGCTTAATTCGATGCAACGCGAAGAACCTTACCTAGGCTTGACATGCACGGAAATCCTCCAGAGATGGGGGGTCCGTAAGGGCCGTGCACAGGTGGTGCATGGTTGTCGTCAGCTCGTGTCGTGAGATGTTGGGTTAAGTCCCGCAACGAGCGCAACCCTCGTTCCATGTTGCCAGCACGTGATGGTGGGGACTCATGGGAGACTGCCGGGGTCAACTCGGAGGAAGGTGGGGATGACGTCAAATCATCATGCCCCTTATGTCTAGGGCTGCAAACATGCTACAATGGCCGGTACAAAGGGCTGCGATACCGCGAGGTGGAGCGAATCCCAAAAAGCCGGTCTCAGTTCGGATTGGGGTCTGCAACTCGACCCCATGAAGTTGGAGTCGCTAGTAATCGCAGATCAGCAACGCTGCGGTGAATACGTTCCCGGGCCTTGTACACACCGCCCGTCACGTCACGAAAGTCGGTAACGCCCGAAGCCGGTGGCCCAACCCTTGTGGAGGGAGCCGTCGAAGGCGGGATCGGCGATTGGGACGAAGTCGTAACAAGGTAGCCGTACCGGAAGGTGCGGCTGGATCACCTCCTTTCTAAGGAGCAACTCACCGGCCAGGTTCGTCTGGTCGGTGCAGAGCCATGCCAGAACAGGACGCCGGCCCCGTGGTGGGGTGGGCGCGGGTCGTCTGGATGGTGCTCGAGGGTGGAACGCTGACCAGTTCGGCCGCCGGTGATGCACCGGCCCCTAGTACGGCCCGTCCCCTTTGGGGGGTGGGTGTGGAAGCGGGTCGGGGGATCGGGCCGGGGTCGTAGGCACGCTGTTGGGTCCTGAAGGAACGGACCCATGTCCGGCCCGGTGTTGTCCGGGTGGGGGGTGGGGTTTCTTCGTGCCAGGGCTCTCCTGGTCTCGCATCGGCCGTCGGGTGACGGTGCTGGCGGGGTCGTGTGGGGGGTGGTTGGTCGTTCGTTGAGAACTGCACAGTGGACGCGAGCATCTTCAACAGTTCGCGGAGCTCTGCTCCGGGTCGTCGGCTTCCTTGGTGGGGTCGGAGGGTCGGGGTGGGGGTTCGTGGTTTGTAGGTTTTGTGTGGCCAAGTTGTTAAGGGCACACGGTGGATGCCTGGGCACCAGGAGCCGATGAAGGACGTAGGAGGCTGCGATAAGCCTCGGGGAGCTGCCAACCGAGCGTTGATCCGAGGATGTCCGAATGGGGGAACCCCGCACCAGTCATGTGGTGTGACCCGCGCCTGAACACATAGGGCGTGTGGAGGGAACGTGGGGAAGTGAAACATCTCAGTACCCACAGGAAGAGAAAACAACCGTGATTCCGTGAGTAGTGGCGAGCGAAAGCGGATGAGGCTAAACCGTTTCCATGTGATAGCCGGCAGGCGTTGTGGAGGCGGGGTCGTGGGACCGCTCAGTACCTTCTGCCGAGGGTACGGGGAGTCAGAAAGACGGTCAGTTAGTGGAAGGCCTGCTGGAACGGGTCGCCGTAGAGGGTGAGAGCCCCGTACACGAAAACTGCCGTCCTCCCGAGCGTGTTTCCCAAGTAGCACCGAGCCCGTGAAATTCGGTGTGAATCTGGCGGGACCACCCGCTAAGCCTGAATACTCCCTGGTGACCGATAGCGGACGAGTACCGTGAGGGAAAGGTGAAAAGTACCCCGGGAGGGGAGTGAAATAGTACCTGAAACCGTGTGCCTACAAGCCGTGAGAGCCGCAGCACCTTCGGGTGCACGGTGATTGCGTGCCTTTTGAAGAATGAGCCTGCGAGTTAGTGGTACGTGGCGAGGTTAACCCGTGGGGGGTAGCCGTAGCGAAAGCGAGTCCGAACAGGGCGTGTGAGTCGCGTGCTCTAGACCCGAAGCCGAGTGATCTACCCATGGCCAGGTTGAAGCGCGGGTAAGACCGCGTGGAGGACCGAACCCACCAGGGTTGAAAACCTGGGGGATGAGCTGTGGGTAGGGGTGAAAGGCCAATCAAACTCGGTGATAGCTGGTTCTCCCCGAAATGCATTTAGGTGCAGCGTCACGTGTTTCTTGCCGGAGGTAGAGCACTGGATGGCCGATGGGCCCCACAAGGTTACTGACGTCAACCAAACTCCGAATGCCGGTAAGTGAGAGCGTGGCAGTGAGACTGCGGGCGATAAGGTTCGTAGTCGAGAGGGAAACAGCCCAGATCATCGGCTAAGGCCCCTAAGCGTGTGCTAAGTGGAAAAGGATGTGGGATCGCAGAGACAACCAGGAGGTTGGCTTAGAAGCAGCCACCCTTGAAAGAGTGCGTAATAGCTCACTGGTCAAGTGGTTCCGCGCCGACAATGTAGCGGGGCTCAAGCACACCGCCGAAGCCGTGGCACTCACATGTTGCCTGTCGCCTGTCCTTGTGGCCGGCGGCCAGGTGTGTGGGTGGGTAGGGGAGCGTCGTGTGGCGGTGGAAGCGGCGGAGGGATCCAGCCGTGGACGCCACACGAGTGAGAATGCAGGCATGAGTAGCGAGAGGGGAGTGAGAAACTCCCCCGCCGGAAGACCAAGGGTTCCTGGGCCAGGCTAATCCGCCCAGGGTGAGTCGGGACCTAAGGCGAGGCCGACAGGCGTAGTCGATGGACAACGGGTTGATATTCCCGTACCCGCGAAGGAACGCCCATGCTGAACCCAGCGATACTAACCGTCCGAAGCCGGTGAGGCCCTTGTGGCTGATCCGGTGGAGCACGGGACCTGGACTGGTAGTAGGCAAGCGATGGGGTGACGCAGGAAGGTAGTCCTACCGGTGAGTGGTAGTACCGGTGCAAGGGTGTGGCCCGTGGAATAGGCAAATCCGTTCCACATGTGGGTGAGGCCTGACGCATAGCCGAATGAGGCGAATGGGATGATCCTATGCTGCCGAGAAAAGCCTCTAGCGAGTTCCGAGCGGCCCGTACCCCAAACCAACTCAGGTGGTCAGGTAGAGAATACCGAGGCGATCGAGCGAACTGTGGTTAAGGAACTCGGCAAAATGCCCCCGTAACTTCGGGAGAAGGGGGGCCGCTTCCCGTCATCACTCTTGCAGTGGGCAGCGGGGGGTGGCCGCAGAGACCAGTGAGAAGCGACTGTTTACTAAAAACACAGGTCCGTGCGAAGTCGTAAGACGATGTATACGGACTGACGCCTGCCCGGTGCTGGAACGTTAAGGGGACGGGTTAGCCGCAAGGCGAAGCTCAGAACTCAAGCGCCAGTAAACGGCGGTGGTAACTATAACCATCCTAAGGTAGCGAAATTCCTTGTCGGGTAAGTTCCGACCTGCACGAATGGCGTAACGACTTCTCAGCTGTCTCAACCACAGGCTCGGCGAAATTGCACTACGAGTAAAGATGCTCGTTACGCGCGGCAGGACGGAAAGACCCCGGGACCTTCACTATAGCTTGATATTGGTGTTCGGTTCGGCTTGTGTAGGATAGGTGGGAGACTGTGAAGCGGGCACGCCAGTGTTCGTGGAGTCGCCGTTGAAATACCACTCTGGTCGAATTGGATGTCTAACCTCGGTCCGTGATCCGGATCAGGAACAGTGTCAGGTGGGTAGTTTAACTGGGGCGGTTGCCTCCCAAAATGTAACGGAGGCGCCCAAAGGTTCCCTCAGCCTGGTTGGCAATCAGGTGTCGAGTGCAAGTGCACAAGGGAGCTTGACTGCGAGACCGACGGGTCGAGCAGGAGCGAAAGCTGGGACTAGTGACCCGGCACCGGCATGTGGAAGCGGTGTCGCTCAACGGATAAAAGGTACCCCGGGGATAACAGGCTGATCTTCCCCAAGAGTCCATATCGACGGGATGGTTTGGCACCTCGATGTCGGCTCGTCGCATCCTGGGGCTGGAGTAGGTCCCAAGGGTTGGGCTGTTCGCCCATTAAAGCGGTACGCGAGCTGGGTTTAGAACGTCGTGAGACAGTTCGGTCCCTATCCGCCGTGCGCGTAAGAGACTTGAGAAGAGCTGTCCCTAGTACGAGAGGACCGGGACGGACGAACCTCTGGTGTGCCAGTTGTACCGCCAGGTGCACTGCTGGTTGGCTACGTTCGGCAGGGATAACCGCTGAAAGCATCTAAGCGGGAAGCTCGCTTCAAGATGAGGTCTCTCACCCAGTCAATGGGGTAAGGCCCCCGCCCAGACCAGCGGGTTGATAGGCCGGAAGTGGAAGCACCGCAAGGTGTGGAGCTGACCGGTACTAATAGGCCGAGGGCTTGACCACACAACCCACTTCACACCACGAACCGTGGTCCTGTCGAAGACACACGCGTCCACTGTGCAGCTCTGAACGAACGACCCCGCACACACACCACCTCGGTGTGTGCGCGATGGAGTCGACAAGTTCACAGAGTTACGGCGGTCATGGCGAGAGGGAAACGCCCGGTCCCATTCCGAACCCGGAAGCTAAGCCTCTCAGCGCCGATGGTACTGCCCTGGAGACGGGGTGGGAGAGTAGGACACCGCCGGACAACCATT
>NZ_JBJGZX010000069.1:0-6771 GCF_054050735.1 Blastococcus sp. SYSU D00813 | reverse complement strand
GCCGGAGGTGGTGAGCTCAGCCCACCCCCCGGGGTTGGGGGGGGGGGGGGGGGTTTTGGTCGGAGGAGGCCCCCCCCCCCCCCCCCCCCACCCCGGATACCGGACGGTCACGTTCGACGGCTGTGACGGCCGGGGGTGGCGGGGCGTCCCCCCAGGTGGGGACGGCGTGTCCCGCGGCGGCGGGGGTGGCCGGGAGGCCGACGCCGACAGGCTGCCGCCCGGCTCCCGTCGACGGTCGAGGGGAGACCTCCCGAGGAGTCCCCATGCCGGCGCCCGCGAGCACCGCACCCCGCGTCCCCCGCCTGCTGCAGCGGAGGGCGGCCCGCGGCTCGGCCCTCGGGATGGGCCTGCTGGTCGCCTCCGGCGTGACCGTGCCCGCGGCGCTCGCCGACGAGGACCCGGCCACCGGGGACGCCGTCCTGCAGACGCCGGACACGGTCGACGAGGTCCCGGTCGGCGACGTGCTGGAGCAGTGGGAGCCGGCCGACGTCACCGCGGACGACCTCGAACCGGACTTCGGCGTCGGCAAGTCCTTCGGCTCCGAGGCCCTCGTCCTGCAGACCGTGCCGGACGGCCGGGCGCCCGCCGACCTGGACCTGAGCGGCGCCGTCTACGCCTTCCGGGACGTGACGGCCGAGGGCGGGGACGGCCTCGCGGCCGTGTGCGTCACCGCCACCGACGGGACGTGCACCGTCGAGCGGGCGGAGGGACCGCTGTGGGGGACGGGTCTCGCCGCCACCACCGAGCCGACGGCCGAGCCGTCCCCCGGCGAGGGGGTCGACCCGTCGTACGTGACCCTGGACGACGGCACCTACGTGATCGAGCAGCTCAGCAGCGTTCCCGGGCTGGAGCGCGCCCCCGGCGTCGTCGACACCTTCGAGATGGGCGACTGCTGGTCGCCCGACGAGGCGCCCGTGTGCATCACCGGCACCTGGCACGAGGTCGACAACGCGTCGCTGTTCCACACCAGCCTCACGACCACGGTCGTCGACGCGGGGACCGGCGACCCGCTCGCGGAGGCCGGGTACCGGCTCACCGGGCCGGACTACCGGCACCGGCCCGGCAGCGAGCTCGTCGACGACTGCCAGGGCGAGCCGGGGCCCGACGGGCCGCCGCTGCTCCTGCTGACCGAGGAGACCACCTCCCAGCCCGGCACGACCGGCACGGGCGCCACGGACACCGGCATCACGGACACCGGGGCCGCGGACACCGGGGCCACGGACACCGGGACCACGGACACCGGGACGGTCGACCCCGGGGACGTCGACCCGGAGAGCCTCACCGTCGCCACCAGCGGGGCGGACGGCGTCCTGACCCACGTCGGCTGCCTCCTGCCCGGCACCTGGACCCTCGAGCCGGTCACCACCCCCGAGGGCTACGAGCCCGCGACGGCGGAGGTCGAGCTGGGCAGCCCGTGGGACGCCGAGGCCGGGACGTGGGACCGGGCCGCCGGGACCACGGTCCAGCTCGCGCCGGTCGTGGTGACGCCACCGATGAGCACCCCGCCGACCACGACGCCGCCGACCACCACGCCGCCCACCACCACGCCGCCGACCACCACGCCGCCGACCACCACGCCGCCCACGACGTCGACCCCGACCACCACGCCGCCGGACCCCGGTACCGACCCGGTCCCGCCCGCCCCCACCGCGCCGGTCCCGCCGGCGTCGGCCCCCGCGCCCGTCCCCGCCGGGGGCGGCACCGGGACCGGCACCGGGGGCACGAACGCGGGCGCCGCGCGGCCGGTCAACGGGGCCCCGGCCGCCGTGCCGAGCGCGGCCCCGACCGCGGCGCCGGCCACCGCGACGGCCACCGCGACGGCCCCCGCCCTCCCCACGGCCACGACGCGGCCGACCACCGTGCGACCGACGACGGTCGCCGCTCCGCAGGTCGAGGCGGCGCCGGCGCTGGAGACGCGCGGCAGCACGAACTACCTGCAGGTCGGGCTGGTCGGCTTCGGCGTCCTGTTCACCGGGCTGGTCCTCTTCCTGGTGCTGCTCCTGCGCCGCCGGGCCCGCGAGCACCGTGGCTGACGCCCCGCTGCACGGCTGGTGGGCCCGGTTCCCCGCCGAGGAGGAGCCGGGCCTGCCGGCGCGGCGGTGGTGGGTCGCCTCGCTCGGCGGCGAGTTTCCGTCCGGCAGCGTCGTCGACCAGCCACCGGGCCGACGGCCGGAGGGCTGGGTGCTCGCCGTCCGGGCCGACGCGGACGGCGGCCGGGTGCACGTGGCCGAGACGGCGCTGCCCGGCGTCCCCCTGCTCTGGTACGTGGAGCTGCCCGAGCCGGAGGCGGCCCCGCCGGCGACCACGCTGCTGGCCTTCTCCGACGGCCGGTTCCCCGAGGGGACGGTGCTGACCGCCGACGAGGCCCGCGCGGCCGGGGTGGCGAGCGGCCACCAGGTCGCCGCGCTCCGCTGGTGGACCGGCAGCGGCCTGGCCCACCAGGTCTACGTCGCGCCGCGGCACCGCCGGCGCGGGCTGGCGCTGAAGCTGGCGATGGCGGCCTACGGCGTGCAGCGGGTGCGCGGGCTGCCACCGCTGCACGGTGACGGCCGACGCACCGACGACGGCGAGGCCTGGGCCGGCGGCCTGCCCGCGTGGGCGGCCTGGCGGCTGGCCCCCCGCACCCACGCCCTGCCGTCGATGACCCCCGCTTAGCGGAGTCGCTCCGATCAGGCGGTGACGTCGACCAGGACCTTGCCGACGGCGCCCTCGGCGACCGCCCGGTGCGCCTCGGCGGTCTGCTCGAGCAGGAACACGTGCAGCGGCAGGCCGGCGTCCTCCCCGACGCGGACGGCCCCGTCGAGCACCGCGGCGTTGACGTCCTCCACGCCGAGCACCTTCGCCCGTGCCGGCTCGGTGTAGACGAGCACGAAGTTCCAGCGCGCGTTCGGGCCCATCTGCGCGCGCACCGGGATGGTCACCTCCGCGCCGCCGTCGTCGGCGTACATGGCCACCGCGCCGTGCATGCCGATCACCTGGGCGTCCACGGCGGCGTTCCGGGCGGCGGACACCTCGACGATCGTGTCGACGCCGTGCGGTGCGATCTCGCGGACGACCGCGGCGACGTCCTGCTGCCGGTAGTCGACGACGTGGGAGGCGCCGGCGGCGGCCGCCAGCTGCGCCTTGCGCGGGCTGCTCACCGTCGCGATGACGGTGGCGTCGGCCCACCGGGCCAGCTGGATGGCCGCGTTGCCCACCGCGCCGGCACCGCCCTGCACGAGCACGGTGCGGCCGGTCAGCGCGCCGGGGCCGAGCCGGTCGGGCACCGACTCGCCGAGGGTGAGGCAGCGGTGGGCGGTCAGGAACGGGATGCCCAGCGCCGCGCCGATCTCGAACGGGGCGCCGGCGCCGAGGAGCACGGCCTGCCGCAGCGGGACGACGGTGTACTCGGCCGCGGTCCCGTGCGGGCGCTGCCAGGCCGCCTCCCACACCCACACCCGCTGGCCGACGACGGCGGGGTCGACGCCGCGGCCGACCGCCTCGACGGTGCCGGCGCCGTCCTGGCCGGGCACCTGCTCGCCCCCGGCGGGCGGCGTGCCCTGGCGGGCCTTCCAGTCGGTGGGGTTGACCCCGGCCAGGGCCAGCCGGACGAGGACCTCGCCGGGCCCCGGCTCCGGGGTGGGCCGGTCGGTCAGCCGCAGGACCTCAGGACCGCCGTTCTCGCGGTAGGTGATGGCTCGCACCCCCGCGCCCTACCCACGATCGGTCCGGTGACGCCCTGGGGGGTCAGCGCCACGTGCACGTCTCGGCCGGTCGGTCCAGCGCCCGGCGCACGCGCTCGGTGTCCCGCGCCGAGGCGTTGACCAGCACCGGCCGCCCGGTGCGCTCGAACAGCGGGAGGTCCGAGGCGCTGTCGCTGTACACCGCGCGCCACGGCGGACGGTGGCCGCGCTCGGCCAGCATCTCGACCTTGGCCGGGCCCATGCAGCGGCGGACCCGCGGCGGCCACGCCCGGCCGGTGGACCCGACCACCTCCACGCCGGCCAGCCCCGCGGCGGCGAGGAACCCCTCGGCCAGCCGCTGCTCGCAGCCGGTCGCGACGACGACGTGGTCCCCGGCGACCAGGTGCCGGCGCACCCCCGCGACCGCGTCGGCGACGACCGCCTCCGGCCGCCCGGCGACCGCCCGCCGGTAGGCGCCGGCCACCGCGTCGACGTCCGCCCGCCGACCCAGGGCGAGCCGGGTGAGCGCCCGCGCGGCCAGCGGCCGGGTCCAGGGCAGGAGGGCGCCGGTCAGCAGCAGCGGCGCGGCGGCGAGCAGCGGGACGGCGCGACCCGGGGCGCCGGCCAGCGCGCCGCGCAGGAACAGCAGCGCCGCGTCCCCCGACAGCAGCACCCGGTCCAGGTCCACCACCACCGCACCCGCCATCCCGGGGGAGTACCGGAGTGCGGGGGCCCAGGAAACCTGCTTGCCCGGACTCCGCCGCCTCACCCGGGCGGGTGACGCCCGGGGTCGCGGGGCGCGAGCACCTCTCCCGGCGCGTCGATGGGCCGGTGTGAGCTTCCCCCTGCCCGCGCGCCTCGCCGCCCTCCTGCCCGAGGGACGTGTCCTGCCGGACGACGTCTGGCGCCGGCGGCACCGCATCGTGCTGTCGTTCGCCGCGGTGCAGGCCGTCGCGCTCGGGGTGCTGGCGCTGGCCCTGGGCGAGGGGCCGGTGGCCGCCGCGCTGGAGACCGCCGCCGTCGCCTACCCGCTGGCCTTTGCCCTGCTGCCGGGCGCCGGGCGCTCGCTGCGGGCCGCGGCCGCGACGCTGAGCCTGCTGGCCGCGTCCGTGCTGCTGGTGTACCTCATGGACGGGCTGACCGAGGCGCACTTCCACTTCTTCGTCGTGATCGGCCTGGTCTCGCTGTACCAGAACTGGGTGCCGTTCGGCATCGCGCTGCTGGTCGTGGTCGCGCACCACGGGGTGCTGGGCACGCTGCTCCCGCACTCCGTCTTCGGCCACGCCGCCGCGCACCACCAGCCGTGGGTCTGGGCCGGCATCCACGCGTTCTTCGTGCTCGCCGCGAGCCTGGCACACCTGGCCGCCTGGCGGCTCAACGAGCAGCAGGGGCTGCGCGACCCGCTGACCGGGCTGGCCAACCGCACGCTGCTGATGGAGACGACCGACCGGCTGCTGTCCCGCACGTCGGCCGAGGTGAGCATGCTCTTCCTCGACCTCGACGACTTCAAGGACGTCAACGACTCCCGCGGCCACGCGGCCGGCGACGTGCTGCTCAAGGGCATCGCCCGGCGCCTGACCGGCTGCGTCCGCCCCGGGGACCAGGTGGCGCGCATCGGCGGCGACGAGTTCGCCGTCGTCGTCGCCGGCGGTCCGGACGTCGCCGGAGCCGTGGGGCAGCGCATGCTCGCCGCCCTCGCCGACCCCATGCTCGTCGACGGCCGTCCGATCGTGCCGCACGTCAGCATCGGCGCCGCCGGCACCCGCACCGCCCCCGAGCGCGAGGCCGGGGTGCTGCTGCGCAACGCCGACCTCGCCATGTACATGGCCAAGGCGCTCGGCAAGAACCGCCTGGTCCACTACGCCGACGGCATGGCGCAGGCCGCCGAGGAGAAGGCCCGCCTGATGGAGGACCTGGCCGGCGCCGTCGCCGCCCGGCAGCTGCGCGTCCACTACCAGCCCACCATCGTGCTGGCCGACGGCCGCACCACCGGCTACGAGGCGCTCCTGCGCTGGGAGCACCCCGAGCGCGGGCTCGTCTCGCCGGCGGAGTTCATCCCGCTGGCCGAGGAGGGCGGCCTCATCGTCGAGATCGGATGCTGGGTGCTGGAGCAGGCCGCCGCCCAGGCGGTCGCCTGGTCGGCCGAGTCCGGCCGGGCCATCGACATCGCGGTCAACCTCTCGCCGCGCCAGCTCGCCGACGACGACGTCGTCGCGACCGTCTCCGAGGTGCTCGACCGGACCGGGCTGCCGGCCCGCCAGCTGACGCTCGAGGTGACCGAGGGCGTGCTGGTCCGCGACATCGACCTCGTCGTCGGCCAGCTGTCCGCGCTGCGGGCCCTCGGGGTGCGGATCGCGATCGACGACTTCGGCACCGGCTACTCCAGCCTGTCGTACCTGCGCCGCCTGCCCGCCGACATCATCAAGATCGACCGGAGCTTCGTGCAGGACCTCGGCGGCGGCGGCCGCTCGACCACCCTGGTCGCCTCGATCATCGAGCTGGCCCGCAGCCTCCGGCTGGAGGTCGTCGCCGAGGGGGTCGAGACGCCCGAGCAGCGCGCCGTCCTCGGCGAGCTGGCCTGCTCGCACGCCCAGGGCTACCTGTTCGGCCGCCCCCAGCCGGCCGCCGACCAGGCCCCCGTCCCGGAGCCGGCGCGCACCGCCGAGCCGGCCCCGCAGCTCACCCACTGAAGGAAGGACACCGTGACCACCACCTCGCCCCTGCCCGCCCCCGCTCATGCGCCGTACCCGGCCGGCGCCGGCTGGGCGCCCGTGCCGACCCCCGCCGTCGTGCAGCAGGCCGTCTCCGCGCCGGCCGTTCCCCGGCCGCGGCGGCTGGAGCCGGCCCAGGTGTGGACCCTCGTCGTCGCCGGCCTCGTCGCCGTGGTCGCGCTGGTCGTCGGCCTGGCCGTGACGTCGTCGGGCGGGTCCGACGGCGACGCCGCGGACCTCTTCGACGACAGCGGCTACTACTACGACTACTCGGGCTACGACGACAGCTGCTTCTACGGCTGCTGAGTCGCCGGCCCCCGAGCGGAGGGGGGGGGGGGGGGGGGGGGGCGGGGGGGGGGGGCGGGCGCGCCGGGGGGGGGGGGGGGGGGGGGGGGGGG
>NZ_JBJGZX010000068.1:0-8867 GCF_054050735.1 Blastococcus sp. SYSU D00813 | reverse complement strand
CCCCCCCCCCCCCCCCCCCCGCCCGGGCGCCCCCCCCCCCCCCCCCCCCCCCCCCCCCCCCCCCCCCCCCCCACTCCGCTCACGGCCAGCGGACCAGGCCGTCCGCGCCGAGGACGGCACCCTCGGCCGGGCGGTGCGGCGCCAGCCGCCCGTCGGGCATCAGGTGCTGGACCGGCCGCCCGCGGGCGAGGACGACGACGTCGGCGACCAGCCGCCGGTGGCAGCGCCACCACACGCTCTCGCTGCACATCACCGCGACGGTCGCCGTCGCCGCCTCGGCCAGCACCTCGTCCAGCGCGGCGGCGAACTCCGGCGTGCGGGTGTGGGCGGCGTAGGCGGCGAACTGGGCGACGGTCCACCAGCCGTCCTCCGCCGGACCGCCGGGGAGCCGGCGCCGGCCGCCGAGCCGCTCCTCCCACCGGTAGCCGATCCCCGCTGCGGGCAGCCACCCGGCCAGCGCCTCCCGCCGGACGTCGGGGTTGTCCCGGCTGCCGGGGAAGCGGCGCACGTCCACCACCGTGCCGACCCCCGCCGCGAGCAGGCGCGCGCCGAGGGCGTCGCGGCGCTCGGGTCCGTGACCCACGGTCAGCAGCGCTGGAAGGACCACCCTCCTCCCCACCCCTCGCGAGCTCGGCGCGGGCCCCTGGAGGGCGGCCGCTCCCGGGTGCCCATCGTGCACTCGCCTAACGTCGAGGGGTGGGCGTGGACGACGGGACGACGGCGGGAGCGGTGGCGGCGCGGAGGTCGCTGCTGCGCGAGCCGGCGATGCGCTCGCTGCTGGCGGTCACGATGCTCGGCTTCGCCAGCTACTGCCTCACCCTGGCCTCGCTGCCGACGTACGCGGTCGAGGGCGGCGCGGCGGCGGCCACGGCCGGGCTCGTCACCGCGGTGTTCCTCGTGGTCACCATCGCTGCGCAGGCCGCCGTCCCGGCGGTGACCGCCCGGGTGGGCACCGGGCCGGTGCTGGCCGCCGGGCTGGTCGCCATCGGCCTGCCCTCGCCGCTGTACGTCCTGGACGACGGCCTGCTCTGGCTCTCGGCCCTCTCGGCGGTCCGCGGCATCGGTTTCGGCGTCATCACCGTCCTGGGCGCCCTGTTCGCCGCCGCGGTCGCCCCGCCCGAGCGCCGGGGGGAGTCGATCGGCCTGTACGGGCTGGCCATCGCCGTGCCCAACCTGGTCGCCGTCCCGGCCGGGGTGGCCCTGGTGCTGGCCGGGCACGAGGGCTGGCTGGCCTGGCTGGCGGCCTCGCCGCTGCTCGGGCTGTTCTTCCTGCCCGCGCTGCTGCGCACGGCCGCGCCGGTCGCGCCGTCGCCGGGTGGCGGGGCGAGCCGGCGGGCGGTCGCGGCGTCGCTGGCGCCGTCGGCGGTGCTGCTGGTGGTCACCCTCGCCGGCGGCGGGGTGGTGACGTTCCTGCCGATCGAGCGGCCCGACGGCTCCCTGGCCACGGTGGCGCTGCTGGTCATGGGCGTCACCACCGCGCTCGCCCGCTGGCGGGTGGGGGTGCTGGCCGACCGGCTCGGTACCCGGCTGCTGCTGCCGGCGGGGGTCGCCGTGGGGACCGCGGGCATCGCGCTGCTGGGCGCCGGCCTGGTCTGGGGCGACGGCTGGCTGCTGGCGGCCGCCGCGCTGTTCGGCGTCTGCTACGGGTCGGTGCAGAACCTGACGCTGCTCACCGCGTTCGCCCGGTCCGGGGCCGGTGGGGCGACGGCGGCCAGCGCCATGTGGAACGCCTCGTTCGACGCCGGGACCGCGGCCGGCGCCCTCGCCCTGGGCTGGATCGCCGGCGGGCTCGGGCTGTCGTGGACCTACGTGGTGGTCGCCGCCGTCCTCGCCGCGACGGTGCCGCTCGCCGTCGCCGCGGCCCGCCCGTACGCGGCGCCGTGAGGGTCAGCCGGCCATGCGGTCGGCGGCCTCCCGCAGCCGGCGCACCAGCTGCACCTCCTGGGCGGCCCGCAGCAGCCAGACCCGCAGTCCCTCGACGTCGGTGCGGTTGCGGTCGCGGAGCACGCCGAGGTGCACCTGGCGGGTGGCGGCCTGCGCCCGCTGGGCCGGGGGCAGCCGGCGGCCCTCCGCACGGGCGATCGCGGTCAGCCCGGCGCCGAGGAAGGCGAGGTCGCGCACCTCGGTGAGCTCCGCGAGCAGGGCCGTGGCGGCGTCCTCGCCGTCCTCGAGCCGGCGCAGCAGCTCGTCGGCGCGGTCGCGGCCGGCGGTGAGGTCATCGGGGGCGGTCACCCGCCCACTGTCCCACCGCCGGGCCCCGTCCGGAGGCTCGCGCCGAGCCCGCGAGGCGTGGAGGAGGACGGGGTCCTCCTTCACGCGTCGCGGCGTCCGAAGGCCCAGGCGGCCACCGCGACGAGCGCGACAACCTCCGCGGCGAAGACCGCGAAGCCCGTCCAGGGGCCGAGCAGCTCGGGGTTGAACGACACCGGGGTGGTCACCGCCGAGCCGGCGTTGCCGGGCAGGACCTTGGCCACCCACCCGCCCCACGCGCCGGGGAGCAGGAACGCCATGTTGCCCACCACGAAGACCAGCGCCAGCACGGTCGACAGCGCCGCCGCGGTGTGCCGCACGAGCAGGCCGACGGCCATCGACAGCAGCCCCAGCCCGGCCAGGTACAGGCCGCTGCCGAGCAGCGAGCGCAGCACGCCGTCGTCGGACAGCGACAGCCCGATGCCCTCCGCGGACAGGAAGGCGTTGCCGCCGAGGTAGCCGGCGAAGGCGGTGACCGTGCCGGCCACGAGCAGCGTGCCCGCGAGCACGACCGCCTTGGCGGCCAGGACCGGCCAGCGCCGCGGGACGGCGGCCAGCGTGGCGCGGACCATCCCGGTGCCGTACTCGCTGGTGGCCACGAGCGTGCCGAGGACGACGGCGGTGACCTGGGCGATCATCAGCCCCCAAGTCACGAAAGAGGCCGGCGACTCGTCGGCCTCGTCGCTGGCCAGCCACTCCGCGCTGGTGGCGCAGACGAGGACGGTCAGGCCGGCGCCGAGCACGAACAGGGAGCCCACCGACCAGGCGGTGGAGCGCACCGACCAGAACTTGATCCACTCGGCCCGGAGGACGTCGGCGAACCCGGGGGCGCGGGTGCGGGCGACGGCGGGGCGGGCGGCGACGGCGGCGGTCATCGCGCGGCCCCCACGGGGGCGGTGCCGTACTCGACGCTCTCGGCGGTGAGGGTCATGAAGGCGTCCTCCAGGGACGACTGCACGAGGGTCAGCTCGTGCAGGACGAGGCCGTGCGCGCCGGCGAGGTCGCCGACGCCGGTGGTGTCGAGGCCCTGCACGCGCAGCTCCGCGCCGTCGGCGGTGACGTCGGCGCCCGAGCGGCGCAGCAGCCCGGCCAGCTCCGCCGCCTGGGGGCTGCGGACCCGCACGTGCGCGGCGGCGTGCCGGGTGATGAAGTCGGCGGTCGGGCAGTCGGCCAGGACCCGGCCGCGGCCGATGACGACGAGGTGGTCGGCGGTGAGCGCCATCTCCGCCATCAGGTGGCTGGAGACGAACACCGTGCGGCCCTCCGCGGCCAGCTGCCGGGCCAGGCCGCGGACCCAGCGGATGCCCTCGGGGTCCAGCCCGTTGACCGGCTCGTCGAGGACGACGACGGCCGGGTCGCCCAGCAGCGCGACGGCGATGCCCAGCCGCTGGCCCATGCCGAGGGAGAAGCGGCCGACCCGCTGGCCGGCGACGCTCTCCAGGCCGACCAGGCCGAGCACCTCGTCGACGCGGGAGGCCGGCAGCGCGTTGCTGGCGGCCAGCCAGCGCAGGTGGTCGCGCGCGGTCCGCCCGGGGTGCAGGGCGCGGGCCTCCAGCAGGGCGCCGACCTCCCGCAGCGGGGCGGGGGAGTCGACGTAGCGGGAGCCGTTGACGGTGATGCTGCCGCGGGTCGGCCGGTCCAGGCCGAGGAGCATCCGCATCGTCGTGGACTTCCCGGCGCCGTTGGGGCCGAGGAAGCCGGTGACGCGGCCGGGCTCGACGGTGAAGGAGATCCCGTCGACCGCGGTCCGCGTGCCGTAGGTCTTGGTGAGGTCCCGGGCGACGATCACGGCGCGGCCGTCCGGGTCGGGGCTGTGGCGGTCATGCCGTCGAGGCTCGCCGCCGCGGTCGGTCCGGTACATCCGGGAGCGCCCTGACCGGACCCCCAACCGTCCCCGACGGCGGCGTGGGGGTCAGCCCGCCCCGGCCACCGGCAGGCGCAGCGCCGTGGCGATGGTGCGCGCGGAGACCTCCGGCGGGCTGGTGTCGGTGTCGACGACGACCTCGGCGGGGAGCACCTCGGCCGCGTCCTGCCGCAGCGACCGCAGCACCGTGACGTCGGTGAGCTTGCCGAAGGCCGAGCGGTCGGCGTTGGCCAGCCGGGCCTCCTGGACGGCGGGGGAGACGCGCAGCCCCACGAAGCGGACCCGGCCGCCGGCGTCCTCCACCACCCGGCGGGTGCGTTCGGGGAAGCCCGCCGGCACGGTCGGCTCCGGGGCGAAGGTGAACACCAGCGAGCGGCCCGAACCCGCCGCGGCGGCGAAGGTGCTCAGCCAGAACTGCTCGCGCAGGCGCACGAACTCCGGACTGCCGAACGGGAAGACGGCGAGCAGGGCGTCGACCACCAGGTGGTTGTGGAACAGCGGCAGCCCGGTCAGCGCCGACAGGGCGCGGCCGGTCGTCAGCTTGCCGGAGGCGATGCCCCCGTGCAGGAACACGAGCTGGGCGGACACGGCGTGCACTCTGCCGGGCCGGCGGGGTCAGGCGGCGGTGCGGGCCGGCCGGAGCTCGCGGGCGAGGTCGACGGCGGCCGCCCGGCCGCCGCGGTTGGCGCCGATGGTGCTGGCCGTCGGGCCGTAGCCGACCAGGTGCAGCCGCGGCTCGCCGACCACCCGGGTGCCGTCGACCGGGATGGCGCCGCCGGGGGCGCGCAGGTGCAGCGGCGCGAGGTGGGCGACGGCGGCGCGGAAGCCGGTGGCCCACAGGATCGCGTCCGCGCGGACGGAGCGGCCGTCGTCCCAGGCGACGCCGTCGGGGGTGATGCGGTCGAACACCGGCAGCCGCTCCAGGGCGCCGCGGTCGCGGGCGGCCGCGATCCACGGCGTCACCACCAGTCCGGTGTTGCCCACGACGCTCCCTGGCGAGCGGCCCTCCCGGACCGCCGCGGCCACCCGCGCCACCGCCTCGCGGCCGGCGGCCTCGTCGAACGGCCCCTCGCGCCACACCGGCGGCCGGCGGGTGACCCACGTCGTCCGGGCGACCTCGCTGATCTCGCCCAGCAGCTGCAGCGCCGAGGCGCCACCGCCGACGACGACCACCGACTGCCCGGCGAACTCCGCGGCCGACCGGTAGTCCACCGTGTGGAGCTGCCGGCCGCGGAAGGTGTCCTGGCCGGGGTAGCGCGGCACGAACGGGCGGGTCCAGGTGCCGGTCGCGTTGACCACCGCACGGGCCGACCAGTCGCCGGCGGGGGTCTCCACCCGGAACCCCTCGCCGTCCCGGCGCACCGCGGTGACCTGCACCGGGCGGTGCACCGGCAGGGCGAACCGCCGCTCGTACTCGGCGAAGTAGGCGGGCACCGCCTCGGCGGCCGGCTGCTCGCCGCGGCCGGGGAAGGCCAGGCCGGGCAGGTCGTGCACCCGGTGGGTGGTGCCGACGGTGAGCGAGGGCCAGCGGTGCCGCCACGCGCCGCCGGCGCCCTCGTCGGCGTCGAGCACCACGAACCCGCTCTCGCGGGGGAAGCCGAGCCGGGCCAGGTGGTACGCGGTGCTCAGGCCGCCCTGGCCCCCGCCGACCACCACGACGTCCACCTCGCGACTGCTCACGACCACGCAACGCCGGGCGGGACGCGCCGCTTCCTCAGCCGGGCGGCGTGCGCGACAGCCCCGCCAGGCCGGCGCCGCTGACGGTCACGCGAGGCGCGGCCGGGTCGAACTCGGACCGGACGGTGACGGCGTCCGGTCGGGCCTCGACCAGCACCACCGGCACCCACCCCTCCTGCGGCGACGACCACCACCACCGGTCGGCCAGCAGTGCGAGACCGCGGGCGTGCAGGAACGCCGTCGCCGCGTCCCGGTCGCCGAACGTGGCCAGCTCCGTGCCGAACAGCGTGCGCGCCACCCACACGTCGGCGCCGTCGCGCCGCTCGGCGGAGAGGCGGCCGACGAGCTCGCCGTCCTCGGGACGGTGCACGGGGGAGGTGGTCACGAGGCGACGGTAGGAGCGCGGGCAAGGCGTTTTCGCAGGTCCGGCCGTCTTGCGCAGACCTTGCGGCTCCCGGGAGGGAGCCCTGCGGTCGGGCCTCCAGAGTCAGTGCCGTCGCCGGGAACGCCCGCCGGCACGCAGACCGAGGGAGAAGCGCAGTGACCGTCCAGACCGCTCCGACCGCCCGCCGGCGCCGGAACCGTGCCCGCGTGGCGGCGTCGGTCGCCGTCCTGGGTGTCACCGGCGCCGTCGCCGGCCTGGCCACCTACGGCACCTTCACCGACAGCACCAGCCCGGTGGTCACCACCACCGCGACCGGCGTGGTGTCGATCGACCTGGCGAAGGGGGCCGGCGCCGCGACGCTGTCGCTGTTCCCCAACGGCGGCTTCCTCGCCGGTGACTCGGAGAGCAGCCCGGTCGACCTGGTGAACGACGGGACGTCGGCGCTGTCGCGGATCTCGCTGGCCTCGCGGGCGACCACCTCCAGCGCGCTGGACGCCGACCCGGCCAACGGCCTGCAGCTCACGGTCCGCGACTGCCCGGTCGACTGGACGAGGGTCGACGGCGCCTGGACCTGCTCCGGCACCGCCTCGACGCTGTACTCCGGCCGGGTCCTGCTCGACGCGACGCTGCCCGGCCTCGACAGCCTCGCGCCCGGCGGGGTGGACCACCTGCTGCTCACCGCCACGCTGCCCTCGACGGCCAGCGACGAGTCGGTGGCCGGTGCCTCCAGCGCCCTGGACTTCACCTTCACCGCGGTGCAGCGGGACGGCGCCGCGCGGTAGAGCCCGCACCTCGTGGGTCCGGTTCGGCCGGCGTCTCCGATGCACGGGGGGACGGAGCAGTCGGCCGGGGGGACCCGGACCCGCGAGGAGCGAGAACACGACCGGGGTCTGCGACGCACGGGGGGACGCAGCACCCGGTCCGGGGGAAACGGGAGGGGCCGGTGCGGACACGAGTCCGCACCGGCCCCTTGCGCCGTCCGCCCGGGGGTCAGGCGTGGGCCGGCTCCCCGGCGGGCGCCGTCATCCGGATGAGGTGGTCGAAGGCGCTGAGCGCGGCGGTCGAGCCGGCGCCCATGGCCGTCACGATCTGCTTGTACGGCTCGGTGGTGCAGTCGCCGGCGGCGAACACGCCGGGGACCGAGGTGGCGCCCCGCTCGTCGACGACGACCTCGCCGCGGGCGGTGAGCTCGAGGCTGCCCTCGAGCCACTCGGTGTTGGGCAGCAGGCCGATCTGCACGAAGACGCCCGACAGCTCCAGCCGGCGGCTCTCGCCGGAGGGCCGGTCGGTGTAGGCCAACCCGGTGACCCGGCTGCCGTCGCCGAGCACCTCGGTGGTGACCGCCGAGAGGACGACGTCGACGTTGGGCAGGCTGTGCAGCTTGCGCTGCAGCACCTCGTCGGCCCGCAGCCGGTCGTCGAACTCGATCAGCGTCACGTGGTCGACGACGCCGGCCAGGTCGATCGCCGCCTCGACGCCGGAGTTGCCGCCGCCCACGACCGCGACCCGCTTGCCCTTGAACAGCGGTCCGTCGCAGTGCGGGCAGTAGGTGACGCCCTTGTTGCGGTACTCCTGCTCGCCCGGGACGCCGATGTGCCGCCAGCGGGCCCCGGTCGCCAGGACGACGGCGCGCCCCTGCACGTGGGCGCCGCTGGCCAGCTCGATCGTGTGCAGCCCGCCCTCGGTGTCGGCGGGGACCAGCTTCGCGGCACGCTGCAGGCCCATGACGTCGATCTCGTACTCGGCGGCGTGCTGCTCGAGCGCGGCGGCGAGCTTCGGGCCCTCGGTGTAGGGGACCGAGATGAGGTTCTCGATGGCCATGGTGTCGAGCACCTGGCCGCCGAGCCGCTCGCCGACGACGCCGGTGCGGATGCCCTTGCGCGCGGCGTAGATGCCCGCGGAGAACCCGGCGGGGCCGGCGCCGACGACGAGGACGTCGAAGGGGTCCTTGCCCTCGATGGCCTCGGCGGCCCGCTCGGTGGAGCTGGTGTCGAGCTTGGCGAGGATCTGCTCGAGCGTCATCCGGCCCTGGTCGAACACCTCGCCGTCCACGAAGACGGTCGGGACGGCGAGCACGCCGCGCTCCTCGACCTCGTCGCGGAAGACGCCGCCGTCGATGGCGGTGTGCCGGATCCGCGGGTTCAGCACGCTCATCACGTTGAGCGCCTGCACCACGTCGGGGCAGTTCTGGCAGGTCAGCGAGAAGACCGTCTCGAAGGCGTACTCGCCCTCCAGGGACTGGATCTGCTCGACGAGCTCGGGGGCGATGTTGGGGGTGTGCCCGCCGACGTGCAGCAGCGCGAGCACGAACGAGGTGAACTCGTGGCCCAGCGGCAAGCCGGCGAAGCGGACGGAGACGTCGGTGCCGGTCCGCACGATCGCGAAGGAGGGACGGCGCTCGTCGTCGTCCCGCCGGACGTAGGTGACCTGGTCGGACAGGGCCGCGACCTCGGTGAGCAGGTCCTCCATCTGGGCGGACTTGGCGCCGTCGTCCAGGGAGGCGACCAGCTCGATCGGCCGCTTGACCAGGGTCAGGTGCTGGGCGAGCTGCTGGGAGAGGGCGGGGTCGAGCACGGGCACGTCAGGGCCTCCGGGGTGCGGGATCGGTGGTGAGACGGGACCGGGCGGCGGGGGGGGGGGGGCCGGCCCCGCCCCCCGCGGGGGCCCGGACGCGCGTTTGTTTTCGACCCG
>NZ_JBJGZX010000067.1:0-10049 GCF_054050735.1 Blastococcus sp. SYSU D00813 | reverse complement strand
AAACATGTTTTTGTTTTTGTCGATAGCCACGCGAAGGGGGTCGCCCCCCCCGCCCGCCGGGGCCCCCCCCGCGCGCGGCCCCCGGCCCGCCCCCGCCCCGCCCGCCCGGGGCCCCCGCGACGTGCGGTCAGCTGTCGATGTTGGCCATGACGTGCTTGACCCGGGTGTAGTCCTCCAGGCCGTACAGCGAGAGGTCCTTGCCGTACCCGGAGTGCTTGAACCCGCCGTGCGGCATCTCGGCGACCAGGGGGATGTGGGTGTTGATCCACACGCAGCCGAAGTCCAGCCGCTTGCTCATCCGCATCGCGCGGCCGAAGTCCCTGGTCCAGACGCTGGAGGCCAGGCCGAGGTCGACGCCGTTGGCCCAGCGGACGGCCTCGTCCTCGTCGGTGAAGCGCTGCACGGTGATGACCGGCCCGAAGATCTCCTTCTGGACCATCTCGTCGTCCTGCCGCAGCCCGGCCACGACGGTCGGCTCGACGTAGAACCCCCGGTCGCCCTGGCGGTGCCCGCCGGCGGTGACCTCCACGTGGCCGGGCGCCCGGTCGAGGAAGCCGGTCACGTGGGCGAGCTGGTTGGCGTTGTTCACCGGCGGCACCATCGCGTCCTCGTCGGCCGCGCCGTTGGCGTACGTGGTCGCGGTGCCGCGGGCCTGCTCGCTGAGGGCGGCGACGAAGTCGTCGTGGATCCCCGGGCCGGCGAGGACCCGGGAGGCCGCGGTGCAGTCCTGCCCCGCGTTGAAGTACCCCGCGACGGCGATCGCCTCCGCGGCGGCCTCGAGGTCGGCGTCGTCGAAGACCACGACCGGCGCCTTCCCGCCCAGCTCCAGGTGCACCCGCTTGACGTCCTTGGCCGCGGCCCCCGCCACCTCCATGCCCGCCCGCACCGAGCCGGTGATCGCCACCAGCTGCGGGGTGGGGTGCTCGACCAGCGCCCGGCCGGTGTCCCGGTCGCCGCAGACGACGTTGAGCACGCCCGCCGGGAAGACCTCGGCGGCCAACTCGGCCAGTTTCAGCGTGGTGACCGGGGTGGTGTCGCTGGGCTTGAGGACGACGGTGTTCCCCGCGGCGAGGGCCGGCGCGATCTTCCAGACGGCCATCATCATCGGGTAGTTCCACGGCGTGACCTGGCCGACCACACCGATCGGCTCCCGGCGGATCCACGAGGTGTGCCCGGCCATGTACTCCGCGGCCGCCTTGCCCTCCAGCGTGCGGGCGGCGCCGGCGAAGAAGCGGATCTGGTCCACCATCGGCGGGATCTCCTCGCTGGCGGTGAGCGCCAGCGGCTTGCCGGTGTTCTGGCTCTCCAGCCGGATCAGCTCGTCGGCGTGCTCCTCGACCAGGTCGGCCAGCTTCAGCAGCGCCCGCTGCCGCTCCGACGGCGTGGTGTCCCGCCAGGTCTCGAAGGCGTCGGCGGCGACGCGGTAGGCGCGGTCGACGTCCTCCGGGCCCGACACCGGCGCCGAGGCGAACACCTCCCCCGTGGCGGGGTCGACCAGGTCCATGCGGCGGCCGTCGGCGGTGTCGACCGCCTCGCCTCCGACGAAGTTGCGCAGCTCGGGCTTGTCGCTCATGGGTTCCCTCTCGCCTCGGGGTCCGTGCTCGGCGCACGGGGGACGGGTCCCGCGACGCGCCGGCCGGGAGCGCCGTGGCGGCAGCTCCCGGCCGGGTGCTCGCGGTCGTTACAGGGGTGGCGGTGTCGGCGCGCTCTCTCGTTCGACCTCGGCGAGGATCTCCGAGCCGGTCACCACCTTCTCAGCGAAGTGCCGGTGCATCCACGCGAGGTGGTCGTGCCGGCTGCGCATGATCCGCAGCGTGTCCCAGTTGGGGAACACCTGCTGGAGCACGTGCACCTCCATCAGCCGCGGGTCGACCTCGAAGACGTGCTCGAAGGTCGTCTGCGCCACCTCGCTGACCCGCTGCGCCGGCGGCGGGGTGTGCTGCTCGGCGAAGCGGTACGGCGCCGTGGCGGCCGGGGCGGAGTCGTGGCCGGGCTGGTCGGACACGAGCTCCCCGGAGTCGTGCTGCCGGTCGGCGTCAACGTCCCTCATCGGTGGTGTCCCTCCCGTACGCGCGGTCGAGCAGGTACTTGCCGGGGTTCATGACGTTGTTGGGGTCCAGCGCCCGTTTGACCTCGAGCATGACGTCGAACCCCTTGCCGAGCTCCTGCGGGAGGAGGTCGACCTCGCCCTCGCGGCAGGAGCCGTGGCAGGCGCTCATCGAGCCGCCGTGGGCGATGGCGACGGCCGCGATGTCCCGCTTGGCCTGCACCCAGGCCGCCCAGGCGGCGTCGTCCAGGCGCTGCTCCCAGATGCCGACGTCGATCTCGGTCAGGTAGTCGACGCCGGTGTTCGCCGAGGTGTAGGCGAACATGCCCCAGTCGTCGAAGACGTCGGTCTTGCGGCGCAGGTCGGCGAGGATCTCGTGCCAGGCGCGGCTGACCGCCGGGACGTTCGAGAAGTTGACCGCGGCGTCCTCGCAGTGCCACGACATCGGGATGACCTGGCCGTCCTTGGTGCGCCCGTGCAGCGGGGTGGCGTACCGGTCGTGCCGCGCGGCCCAGTCGCCCTCGGAGATCTCGTCGCCGAGGTAGCGGGCGCCGTGCTCCCTGGCGATGCGGAACAGCCGCTTGCCGCCGGCCCGCACCTCGTCCTCGTAGCCGTACATGACCGCGCAGACCAGCGCGCGGACGTCGGTCGGCTGCGGGATGTAGGCCTCGTCGTCGCGGCGCAGGTAGGCGACCTTGTGCTCGTCGAACAGCACCGCCCCCGCGAAGGTCGCCACACCGGCGCGCGCGAGCGCCCCCGTGCAGGCGTGCGCGTCCTCGTAGTTGTCGAACGCCCAGAACGGCGAGAGCTCGGCCTCGGGCTTGGGGAACAGCTTGAGCGTCGCCTTGGTGGCGATGCCCAGCGTGCCCTGGTGGCCCATGAACAGGTGCTTGAGCTGGTAGCCGCTGGAGGACTTGCTGATCTTCTGGCCGATGCCGTCGCCGACGTGCAGGACGTCGCCCGTGGGCAGCACGTGGTCGAAGCTCAGCACCAGGTCGCGGGTGTGCCCGTAGCGGGAGCCGATGAGCGACCACCCGCTCGTGCCGATCCGCCCGCCGACCAGCGAGCACGGGTAGGACGCCGGGTCGTCCGGGTAGAACAGCCCGTGCTGGGCCAGCCGCTCGTTGAGCTTGAGCATGCTGATGCCGGTGCCGACGGTGACCGTGCGGTTGACCAGGTCCAGCTCGTGGATCTGGTTCATCTTCTTGACGTCGACGACGATGCCGCGCCGGTGCGGCACCGCGCCGTCGGTCAGGCCGGTGCCGCCGTCCCGCGGGACCACGGGGATCCCCAGCTCGTTGGCCACCTTGACCACGGCCGCCACCTGCTCGGTCGAGGTGGGCATGACGACGACGTCGGGCACCCGCTCGGACCACCGGTGCACCGGGAACGGCGCCGGCACGCGGGCACGGTTGTAGCGGTCGGTCTTGGCCAGCAGGAGCTGGTCGTCGGCCAGGATCGGCCGCAGGGCCGCGACCAGCTGGTTCAGCCGGTCGTCGCTCAGCGGCTCGGTCAGCACGGGCACGGCGCCGATCGGCTCGGCGCCGGGGCGCTCGGTGGTGGTCATGGTCAGTGCCCCCCGCACCCGCAGCCGCCGGAACCGTTGCCGCAGCCGCCGCCGCAGCCACCACCGCCGCCGCACCCGCCCCGGCTGGAGCCGTGGGCCCGGCGCGCCCGTCCGGGGACGCCGGTCCGCTCCTGCGCCAGGCGCCGGTCGCCGACGTCGCCGCGGGAGCCGCCCACGGTGATGCCGAGCGACTGGGCGAACAGCTCGTGCAGGTCGACGACGTCGATGTCCTCGGCGTCGCCGGCCTCGCTGAGCGGCCGCTCGGACCACGGGCAGGCGCTGACCAGGGTGTCGACGTCGAGCTCCGCGGCCCGCTCCAGCCGCATCGCGCTGATCTTGGCGGTGAGCTCGGGCTTCTCGACCGGCAGCCCGCCGCCTCCGCCGGAGCAGTAGGACCACTGGGTGACCCGGTCCACGTCCTCGAAGCGCAGGCCGGGGATCGCGCGCAGCAGCTCGCGCGGCTCGGCCCAGATGCCCTTGCGCTTGTTGAGCCGGCACGGGTCGTGGTAGGTGATCGCCCGGTCGACCGGCACGGAGGGGGTCAGCTTCCCCTCGCGGAGCAGCTGGGCCAGCACCTCGATGACGAGGACGACCTCGATGTCGAACTCCTCGCCGAAGTACTTCGGGTAGTCCTCGGTGAAGCTGATGTAGTCGTGCGGGTCGAGGACCAGCAGCCGCTTGGTCCCCGTCTTCCGCCAGTTGTCCAGGTTGTGCCGGGCGAAGCGCTGGGCCTGCTCGGCGTAGCCCATCTCGGCGGCCGGGCCGCCGCAGCACCACTGCTCCTCCATCAGGCCGAACTCGTAGCCGGCCATCTGCAGCATCTGGGCCACCGCCCGGGGCACCGAGGTGCGGTAGAACGCGGCCTCGCAGTCGACGAACAGGACCGTCTCGCCCCCGATGGGGATGTCCAGACCCTCGGCCCAGTCGCGCACCTTCTCCTGGCTGACCGGGGTCTCACCGAGGACCGGCTCGTGGGTGCGCAGGTCGGTGCGCTCGTTCCAGATCTGCCAGTTCGGCTGGTGCACGCCGCTCTCGACGGCCAGCGACCGCACGGCCTTGACGACGTCGACGGTGCGGGTGCGGAACCGGTAGAAGTCACCGGTGAACAGCGTGTTCGGGCAGCGCAGCTCGCAGGCGCCGCACTGGGTGCAGTTGACGTAGTCGGCGGCGATGTCCTCGATGCCGAGCTCGCCGCGCTCCATCGCGACCACGTTGGCGTGGAAGGCGGTCGGCGTCCACGACTCGTTGCGCTCCACCTGGGTGACCGGGCAGACCTCGCGGCAGAACTTGTGGCCGGAGGAGAAGCAGTTGTACGAGGTGTTGCGCCACTGCTCGACGAACGCCGCCGTCCTCGGGTCCTGGTTCGGCGGGGGCACGGGCCCGGCGAGCGTCTCCGGGTAGTCGGCGAGCTCCGGGGGATTGGACGGGGCCCCCGGGGTGAAGGGGCGGGAGAGCGCGTCCGGCGGGGCGGTGCGCTCCGGCTCGACCTGTGTCATCGGTGCTCCTCGTCACAGGGGGCTGGTGTGGGGGCCACGCTAGCCACCAAAACCTATGGAATCAACGGTTATGGTCCGCTAAAACGGGTGCGACACTGAACGACGTCGGTGCGGGCGGGAGGCGGACGTGCAGTTGCTCATCGGTGACGCGCGGCGCGCCGTCTTCGCCCCGCTCGACGACGGCGCCCTGCGCAGCGAGGCGGTCGTGCGGCGGGTCGGCAGTGCGATCGCGCTGGGCCTGCTCGCCGACGGGGAGCAGCTGCCCGCGGAGACCGAGCTCGCGACCATGCTCAACGTCTCGACCATGACGCTGCGCGAGGCGCTGGCCGAGCTGCGCAACCTCGGGCTGGTCGAGACCCGTCGCGGCCGCGGCGGCGGCAGCTTCGTCCGCGCCCGCGACGACGTGCTCGCGGAGCTGGCCGACACCCGCCTGGTCGAGCTCAGCACCGCCGACCTCCGCGAGCTCGGGGACGTGCACGCGGCGATCGCCTCCACCGCGGCGCGCCTGGCGGCGTCCCGGGCGTCGGCGGTCGAGATCGCGCGGCTGCGCGACATCGTCGACCGGCTCGCGGCCGCGGGGTCGACGACCGCCCAGCGCCGCATCGAGGGCCGCTACTACATCGAGCTCGCCGCCAGCGCGCAGTCGGTGCGGCTGACCATGCAGGAGATGGACCTGCACCTGGAGCTGGGGCAGCTGCCCTGGCCCCCGGCGCACATCCCCGAGCTGCTCGGGGTGATCGTCGCCGGGCACCGCGCCGTGCTCGACGCCATCGAGGCGCGGGACGCGGCCCTGGCCCGGGTCCTGACCGAGGAGCACGTCGCCCGCCGGACGGTCTGGTCCATCGAGCTGCGGCTGCGCGCCGCCGCCGGCGCCGACGCGGCCGGAGGGGGAGAAGCCGACCGGCGGGAGGTCTCGTGACCCCGGACCGGGGGGAGGAGCTCCGCCGCGTCGGGGCCGCCCTCACCGAGGTAGTCGAGGGCGTCTTCGCGACGGTCGCGAGCGTGCGGGCAGGGCTGTGCCCGTCGGTGGCCGACGCGGTGCGGGCCGGCCGGCCGCTGCTGGACGACGCCGTCCGCGAGACGCTGCGGGAGCCGGGGCAGCTCGCGGTGGGCCTGGGGCTGGTCCTGGCCCCGCGGCCCGAGCACGGCCGGCCCCTGCGCCTGGAGTGGTGGCAGGTCGACCCGGGCAGCGACCGGCTCCGCCGGCTCGAGCCGGACCTGCGGCCGACGAGCCTCGGCTACTACGACTACACGACCGCCGAGTGGTTCGACGTCCCCTGCCGGACCGGGCGGCGGCACGTCGTGGGGCCGCACGTGGACGTCTACGGCACCGGCCGGTACGTGCTCACGCTGACCGAGCCGGTCGTCGCCGCCGGCGAGTTCGTCGGCGTGGCCGGGGTCGACGTCTCGGTGCACCGCTTCGAGCGGCACCTGCTCGGCCGGCTCGGCCGGCTGCCGGTCCCGTTCGTGGTCCTGGACGGTCAGGGACGGGTCGTGCTGTCGACGGCCCCGCGGTGGCTGGTCGGCGACCTGCCGCCCGCGGGCGCGGCGGTCCTGGCGGCGACCCCGGTCTCCGGCGCGCCCTGGCGGCTGCTGCTGGTCGACGAGGGGTCGGCGCTCACCGCCTGACGCCCGCGTCGCCTCCCGTCTGCCGGGCAACACGCCCGCAACGGAAAGGCAACCGGATGCGTCTTGTCCTCTGACCTCTGGCTCTATAGGTTTCTCCGCGTTCTGTGGCCTACGGCACACCGCTGCCCGGGCGGTGTGATCGCCCCGCACCCGAGGAGAACCCGTGACCCCACCTGGAGCCCCCGCCGGGCACATCGACGACGACGCGCAGCTGGCCGCCCTGGGCTACACCGGCCAGTTCCACCGCAGCATGGGTCTGTGGGCCAACATGGCCCTCGGGTTCACCTACCTGTCGCCGCTGGTCGGCGTCTACTCGCTGTTCGCCTACAGCCTCTCCATCGGAGGGCCGCCCGCGATCTGGTGGATCGTGATCGTGGGGGTCGGCCAGCTGATGGTCTCGCTGGTCTTCGGCGAGGTCGTCTCCCAGTACCCCCTGGCCGGTGGCATCTACCCGTGGACCCGCCGGCTGTGGAACCGGCGCTACGCCTGGATCGTCTCCTGGATCTACATCTGGGCGATCATCGTCACCGTCACGGCGGTCGCCGAGTTCGGTGGCGGGTTCGTGGCCGCGCTGTTCGACATGGAGGCGACCGCCGGGGTCGTCCTCGGCACCGCCGTCGGCCTGCTGCTGGTGGCCTTCGCGGTGAACTACAGCGGCACCCGCACGCTGGCGCGGATCGCCCAGATCGGGCTGGCCGCCGAGCTCGTCGGCGTCATCGCCCTCGGCCTGTTCCTGCTGCTCTTCCGCCGGGAGCAGCCGTTCTCCGTCTTCTTCGACTCGCTCGCCGCGGGCGGTGGCGACGGGTACCTCGGCGTGTTCCTCGCCGCGTCGCTGTCGGGGCTGTTCCTCTTCTACGGCTTCGAGGCCTGCGGTGACGTGGCCGAGGAGGTCGCCGACCCGACGCGCCAGATCCCGCGCGCCATGATCCTGACCATCCTCGTCGGCGGTGTCTCCGGCTTCCTCTCCTACGCCGGGTACGTGCTGGCCGCGCCGAACCTGCAGGCGATCGTCGCCGGCGAGGACGCCGACCCCATCCCGTCGATCCTCGAGGACTCCCTGGGCACGGCGGGGTCGAAGGTCTTCCTCGTCGTCATCGTCATCGCGTTCCTGTCCTGCGTGCTGTCCCTGCAGGCCGCGGGCAGCCGGCTGCTCTACGCCTTCGCCCGCGACCGCATGCTGCCGGCCAGCAGGTGGCTGTCGCACGTGTCGGCCCGGCACGCCGTCCCGACCAACGCGCTGCTCGTCGTGTGCGTGGTGCCGGTGCTCATCGCGGTGTTCGTCTACTTCCAGGAGGACATCCTGGCGCGCGTCACCGCGTTCGCCGTCCTCGGCATCTACGTCTCGTTCCAGGCCGTGGTGCTCGCCGCGCTGCGGCAGCGGCTCCGCGGCTGGCGGCCGGCGGGGCTGTGGAACCTCGGTACCGCCGGCCTGGTGGTCAACGTGCTCGCGCTGGCCTACGGCGTCTTCGCCATCGTCCTGCTGCTCAAGCCGGCGCCGGGCACCGAGACCTTCCTCGACCGGTGGATCGTCGCGATCGGCCTGGCCGTCGTCGCCGGCACCGGCCTGCTGTACCTGGTCATCGCGCGACCGGACCGCCATTCTGCGCACGTCCCCGAGGGCGACGCCCGGGAGGTCGCCGCCCAGCTCCGTCAGATCCGTCAGGGCACCCCCGCCCAGGTCAGTGAGGAGATCCGATGAGGTTCAGCTACGCCATGCTCCCCGACTACCCGCTGGAGGAGTCGCTGCGGGCGATCGCGCTCGCCGACGAGCTGGGGTTCCACGCGGTGTACGCCGCCGACGAGACCTGGCACAAGGACCTGTGGCTGCTCTTCGCCGCCGCCGCCGACCGGACCTCCCGGGTGCGGATGGGGCCCAGCGTCTCCGCCGTCACGCTGCGCGAGCCGACCCTCATCGCCCAGGCCGCGGCGACGCTGGACGAGCTCACCGGTGGTCGGGCGGAGGTGGTGCTCTCCAGCGGCAACTTCGGTCTGCTGGCCCAGTACAAGACGGACTGGACGAAGACCAAGCCGCTGTCGCGGGTCGTCGAGGGGGTGCAGGTGATGCGCACGTTCCTCGACGACGGCGCGATCACCTTCGACGGCGAGTTCTTCTCCTACGACGGGCTGTTCACCTTCGCGCGGCCGGTGCAGGAGCGGCTGCCGGTGAAGATGGGCGCGATGCGCGGCCCGAAGTCGTTCCAGGCCGCGGCCGAGCACTCCGACGGCTGCCACCACGCGCTGAGCTACACCCGCGAGGCGTACGAGTACGCCGCGGAGAACCTGCGGATCGGCGCGGAGCGGGCCGGCAAGGACTGGACGACGCTGGACTTCGGCGCCTGGGTCGTCGTCTCGGTCGGTCGCGACTCCGCGGCCGCCAAGGACGCCGCGCGCAGCATGGTCGGCATCTACGCCTCGTCCATGCCGGCCGAGCAGCTCGAGCGCAACGGCGTGGACCCCGACAGCCTCAAGCCGATCATCGACGCCATCGCCGGCGGTGACCTGGCCAAGGGCATCGAGCTGACCAGCCCGGAGATCGCCGACAAGCTCTCCTTCTCCGGGACGCCCGAGGAGGTCACGGCGAAGATCAAGGAGATCGAGCCGGCCGGGGTGAACCACCTCATCGCGGCCATCACCGACGCCTCGCTGGTCAAGGCCTTCACCGGCCGCGAGCTCGCCGGGGTGGCCACGGTGGAGGAGCAGCTGCGGCTGATCCACGACGAGGTCATGCCCGCGTTCGCGTAGCGGCGGGTGGGCCCGGTCCCCGCGAGGGGGCCGGGCCCGGGCCGCTCAGCCGGCGGGCGGGTGCAGGGCCAGCCAGAGCTCGGCCCGCACGCCGGGGGAGTCGAGGTCGCGACCCAGCAGCTCGCCGGCCCGCCGGATCCGCTTGCGCAGCGTGTGCCGGTGGACGCCCAGCCGGGCCGCGGCCGGCTCCCACTGGCCGTGCGCCGCGAGCCAGGCGCGCAGCGACTCGACCAGGTCACCGGCCCCGGCCCGGTCGGCCGCGACCAGCGGGGCGAGCGCGGCCTCGGCGAAGGCGCCCGTGGCGGCCGGGTCCAGCAGGGCGGCCAGTCCCTGGCCGGCCAGCTCGGCGAACGCGGTCACCGGCCGGCCCGAGACGCGTCCGTGGCCGGCGGCCTGGCGCGCCTGCCGCACGCCGTCGCCCAGCCGGGCCCACGGGACCGGCGGCGCCGTGCCCACCGCGGGGGGGGGGGGGGGGGGGGGGGGGGGGGGGGGGGGGGGGGGGGGGGGGGGGGGGGGGGGGGGGGGGGGCCGGCCCGCCGGGGGGGCGCCCGGCGCCGCCGGCTGGTCG
>NZ_JBJGZX010000066.1:0-11473 GCF_054050735.1 Blastococcus sp. SYSU D00813 | reverse complement strand
CGGCGCGCCCCCCCCCCCCCCGCCCCCCCCCCCCCCCCCCCCCCCCCCCCCCCCCCCCCCCCCCCCCCCCCCCCCCCCCCCCCCCCCCCCCCCCCCCCCCCCCCCCCCCCCCCCCCCCCCCCCCCCACTAGGGGGCCAGGGCCCGGAGGGCCATCAGCGCGTAGAGCGCGGCTCCGGCCGGGAGGGGCGCCTCGTCGAACACGGCCAGGTTCGAGTGGTTCGGCGGCGCCTCGTCGGGGTCGACGCCGGCCGGCCGGGCGCCGATCCACGCCATCGCGCCGGGCACCCGCTCGAGCACGTAGGAGAAGTCCTCGGCGCCCATCATCGGCTCGGCCAGCGGCGGCGCGTTGTCCGGCCCGAGCAGCTCGGCGGCGGTGGCGGCCACCTGCGCGGCGACCCCGGCGTCGTTGGCGGTCACCGGGTAGCCGGGCTCGTGCACGAACTCGGCCGGCATGTCGTGCGCAGCGGCGACGAGCTCGGCGACCCGGCGCACGGAGGCGACGACGTCGGCGCGCCGGCCGGCCGACAGCGTGCGGATCGTGCCCTCCAGGAAGGCGCTGTCGGGGATCACGTTGTTGGTCGACCCGGCGGCGATGTGCGCGACCGTGACGACGGCGGGGTCGGTGACCGGCACGCGGCGGGTGACCATCGCCTGCAGCGCCAGCACGATCTCCGCCGCCACCGGGATCGGGTCGGCGGCGCGCGCCGGCTCGGAGGCGTGCCCGCCGCGGCCGTGCAGCGTCAGCCGCCACTGGTCGGCGGCGGCCATGATCGGGCCGGGGCGCACGTGCACGGTGCCGCTGGGCAGGGTCGACGACGAGTGCAGGGCGAACGCTCCGGACACCGGCGCCTCCGGGACGACGTCGAGCAGCCCCTCCTCGAGCATGTACCGGGCGCCGTGGAAGCCCTCCTCCCCCGGTTGCACCATGAACACGACCTGCCCGGCGATCTCGTCGCGGCGCTCGGCCAGCAGCCGGGCGGCGCCGAGCAGCATCGCCACGTGGGTGTCGTGCCCGCAGGCGTGCATCACGCCGGGCACCTCGGAGGCGAAGGGCAGCCCGGTGTCCTCCTGCACCGGTAGGGCGTCCATGTCACCGCGCAGCAGGTAGGTCGGGCCGGGCCGGGCGCCGCGCAGGACGCCGACCACCGACGACGTGCTGCGGCCCGTGGTCAGCTCGACCGGCAGCCCGCCGAGCGCCTCCAGGACGGTGGCCTGCGTCCGCGGCAGGTGCAGGCCGATCTCGGGCTGGCGGTGCAGGCGGCGGCGCAGGTCGACCGTGCGGTCGGCGTCGGCCTCGGCGGCGGCGAGCAGGTCGGCGGGAGTCGACATGCCCGTCACTCTGCCCGTCAGGCGTCGGCCCATGCGGGGCGGCCGGCGTCGAGCTGCCAGACCACGACCGGGCCGCCGTCCGGCCCGCCCACCCCCGCCGGCTCGGTGCCCACGGCCAGCCGCAGCCCCTCCGGTGCCGGTCCATCGCCGACCCACAGCCGCGCGTCGGGCCGGCCGAGGTCCACCCAGCCCGCGGCCGCCCGGACCACCTCGTGCGCCGGCGGGGCGTCCGGGTCGGCCGTGCGCAGGTAGCACTGCAGCACCCGCGCGCCGCCGTCCCCGGCGACCTCGTCGTGCGCCAGCCCGGCCCCCGCCCGCAGGACGGCGACGTCGCCGGCACCCAGCTCCGCGCCGCCGCCCCACCGGTGCCGCAGCGAGCCGGCCAGGACGACGGCGACGACGTCGACCGCGCGGTGCGCGTGCACCCCGTAGCCCGCGCCGGGGCCGAGCCGGTCGTCGGCCACCCGCAGCAGCGGCCCCAGCGACCCGTCGGCGTTCTCCACCAGCACCCGCGACTCCAGCGCGCTCACCGCTCCTCCTCCTCCCGCGCGGGCAGGGCGGCCGGGCCGCCGGGCAGCCCGCCGAGCACCAGCGCCACGCCCGTCGTCCAGGCCACCCCCAGCGACCAGCCCCCGACGACGTCGGACAGGAAGTGCACGCCCAGCCACATCCGGGTCAGCCCGACGAGGACGACCAGCGCTCCCCCGGCGGCCACCAGCGCCCGCCGGCCGCCGGCGCGCAGCCGCGGCCAGGCCAGCACGAGCACGACCGTGACCAGCGTCGCGACGCCCGACGAGTGCCCGCTCGGGTAGCTGAGGCTGCCGTACTCCAGGCCGCCGTCCTCGAACGCGGGGCGGGCCCGGCCGGCGAGCTCCTTGAGCCCGGTCGTCAGCGGGCTCACGAGGGCGGCCGCGGCGACGACCCACAGCACCGTCCGCCACCGCCGCCGCTGCGCCAGCCACAGCACCACGGGCAGGAGCACCAGCGCGCGGAACCAGGCCGTGCCGGGCGCGGTCAGCGTCGCCAGCAGCACGTCGAGCGCCGCCGGCCGGTCGTCCCCGGCGTAGAGGGCGGTGCTGACGGCGTCGTCCAGCCGGACCTGCGCGTCGAGGTCGGTGAGCACGCCGACCCCCAGCGCGACGAGCACCGCGAGTCCGGCGACGACGGCGCCGAGCGCACGCCGCCGGGTCCGCAGCGGGACGTCGGAGGTGGTCATCTGCACCGCCCCACTCTCCCCGAGCCCTCGGTGCGTGACACGCTGGCCGGCGTGGACGACCGCGCCGCAGCGCCCTCGGCGCCCTGGCCCTCGGCCGGGACCCTGCGCCGCCTCGAGCGGGCCTCGGGCGCCATCGCCACGCAGGCGGTCGCGCGGATGGACGAGCAGCTGCCCTGGTTCCGCACCATGCCGGCCGACCAGCGCTCGTGGGTGATGCTGGTGGCGCAGGCCGGCATCGCGTCGCTCGTCGAGTGGTGCCGCGACCCCGACCGGCCGCCGCGGCTCACCGGCGAGGTGTTCGGCGCCGCCCCGCGCGAGCTGGTGCGGGCGGTGCCGCTGAAGCAGACCGTGGACCTGGTCAAGCTCACCGTCGAGGTGCTCGACGACCACGTGCGCGACGTGGCGGAGGCCGGGGACGCCGACGCGCTGCGGATGGCCGTGCTCCGGTTCAGCCGCGAGGTCGCCTTCGCCACCGCGCACGTCTACGCGACCTTCGCCGAGGACCGCGGCGCCTGGGACGCGCGGCTGGAGGCGCTGGTCGTCGACGCCCTGGTCCGCGGGGAGCGCTCGGAGGAGCTGCCCGGGCGGGCCGCCGCCCTCGGCTGGTCGGTGACCACGCCGGTGACGGTCCTGGTCGGCGCCGCGCCGGTGGACCGGGACGCGCACGCGGGGGCCCGCCGCGCGGCGCGCTCGATGCGCAGCGAGGTCCTGGTCGGGGTGCACGCCGAGCAGCTCGTCGTCGTCCTCGGTGGCGCCGAGGACCTGTCCGCGGTCGCCGAGCGGGTCGCCGACGAGTTCGGGCCCGGCCCGGTGGTCGTCGGGGTGTTGTTGGTGGTGCGGGGGGGGGGGGGGGGGGGGGCGCCGGGGGGGGGGGGGGGGGGGGGGGCGGCGCCGGCGTGGCGGGGGGCGCGGCGGCGGGGCGCGGCCGACGCGCTGCTCCCCGAGCGCGCGCTGGACGGCGACCCGCTGGCCCGGGCCGCGCTGGAGGAGCGCGTCGCGCTGCCGCTGCAGGCCGCCGGCGGCGAGGTGCTGGAGACCGTGGGGGCGGTGCTCGCCGGCGGCGGCAACCTGGAGGCCAGTGCCCGCGCCCTCTTCGTGCACCCGAACACCGTCCGCTACCGCCTCAAGCGGGCCGCCGAGCTCACCGGCTACTGGGCGACCGACCCCCGCGGCAGCTGGACGCTGCAGGTCGCCCTCGCCCTGTCGCGGCTCGGGGGCGAGCGCTCCCTCTGGCACTGACGGCCCCTCTGCAGGGGCTCGCCGCGAGCTCGGGAGTGGTGGGGAACACAGGGGGCCTTTGCGGGTCCCCACCACTGGGCACCGGCTCACGGGGCCTGTCGGGGCGCGGTCTCTGTAGGAACCCTCCAAAAGGCACCGGTGTGCTTTCGTTCCGCTCCCCACCCGCACCGGCGGCCCGCGCCTGACAGGGTGGAGGACGTGCTGGCCGTCCTCGCCCCCGGACAGGGTGCGCAGAAGCCCGGGATGCTGACCGAGTGGCTCGCGCTCCCCGGCGCCGAGTCCTTCTTCCGCTGGGCCGGCGCCGTCGCCGACGCCGACCTCCTCACCCTCGGGACCACCGGGGACGCCGAGGCGATCAAGGACACCGCGGTCACCCAGCCGCTGGTCGTGGCGATGAGCCTGTTCGTCGCCCGCGAGCTGGGCGGGCTGCCCGGGCCGGTGCGGCACTCCCCGCAGGCTGGCCGGGACGTCGTCATCACCGGCCACAGCGTCGGCGAGCTGACCGCCGCGGCGCTGGCCGGCGTGCTGAGCGTCGAGGCCGCGATCGCGCTGACCGCCGTCCGCGGCCGGGCGATGGCCGCCGCCTGCGCGCTCACCCCGACCGGCATGTCGGCCGTCCTCGGCGGGGACCCCGACGAGCTGTCCGCCGCCCTCGACCGGCACGGCCTGGTCGCGGCCAACCTCAACGGCGGCGGGCAGACCGTCGTCGCCGGCCCGCTCGAGGGGCTGGCCGCGCTCAAGGACGCCCCTCCCGCGAAGGCCCGGGTGCTGCCGCTGCCGGTCGCCGGCGCGTTCCACACCGGGTACATGGCCCCGGCGCGCGAGCAGCTGGAGGGCCTGGTCGGCGGCCTGACCCCGGCCGACCCCAGCCGGCTGCTGCTGAGCAACGCCGACGGCGCCGCGGTGACCACCGGCGCCGAGGCGCTGTCCCGGCTGGTCAGCCAGGTGACCAGCCCGGTGCGCTTCGACGCGTGCCTGGCCACCATGCGCCAGCTCGGCGTCACCGCCGCCATCGAGCTCCCGCCGGCCGGGGCCCTGGCGGGCCTGGCCAAGCGCGAGTGGAAGGGCGCCGGCATCGAGGTGCTCGCCGTCAGCGGCCCGGCCGACCTCGACCGCGCCCGCGAGCTCATCGAGGCCGAGCGGGGGCGGGCCGAGGCCCAGTACGCGCCCGACTGGCGGGTCGTCGTCGCCCCCGCGCGGGGCACCGTGGCCCCGGCCGAGATCGCCGAGGGCACCCACGTCCCGGCCGGCGCCCCGCTGGGCTGCATCCGCAGCCGCCGCGAAGAGGTCGGGGTGTCCGCCGGGTACGCCGGCGTCCTGGCCGAGTGGCTGGTGCACGACGGCGACCTGGTCGACGCCGGTGACCCGATCGCCCGTCTCTACCCGGAGGTGCCGGCATGACGACCATCCAGCTGAAGACGGGCGCCCCCGGCGCGCGGATCCTCGGGTTCGGCGGCTACCGCCCCCGGCGGCGGGTCACCAACGACGAGCTCGCCCAGGTGATGGACACCAACGACGAGTGGATCCAGAGCCGGGTCGGCATCGCCGAGCGCCGCTGGGCGTCGGAGGACGAGACGCTGGTCGAGATGGCCGTCGCCGCCGGCGGCAAGGCGCTGGCCGCCAGCGGCCTGGCGCCCGACGAGGTCGACATGGTCGTCCTGGCCAGCGCCAGCCTGCGGCACCCCATCCCCGGCATCGGCCCGCAGGTCGCCCACCGGCTGGGCATCCGGCGGCCCGGGGCCTTCGACCTCAACGCCGGGTGCGCCGGCTTCTGCTACTCGCTGGAGGTGGCGAGCAACGCCATCCGCGCCGGCGCGGCCCGCAACGTGCTGGTCGTCGGCGCCGAGCGGCTCACCGACGTCACGGACCTCTCCGACCGCGCCACCGCGGTGATCTTCGCCGACGGCGCGGGGGCGGCCGTGGTCGGCGCCTCCGACGAGCCGGGGATCGGGCCGGTCGCCTGGGGCAGCGACGGCGACCAGGCCTCGGCGATCGAGATCGTCGCCGGGAAGGGCACGATGGTTATGGCCGGCCAGGCCGTGTACCGCTGGGCCACGACCCGGCTGACCGCCACCCTCGAGGAGGCGATGGCCGCCGCCGGCGTCACCGTCGACGACATCGACGTCTTCGCGCCGCACCAGGCGAACCTGCGCATCGTGGAGTCGATGCACAAGCGGCTGGGCTTCCCGGAGAAGACGGTCGTCGCCCGCGACATCGTGCGGACCGGGAACACCTCCGCTGCCTCGATCCCGCTGGCGCTGGAGGCGCTGCTCGAGTCGGGCGAGGCGAAGAGCGGTGACCTGGCGCTGGTGCTCGGGTACGGCGCCGGGCTCACCTTCGCCGGCCAGGTGCTGCGCCTGCCCTAGGCGCCACCCCCCAGACCCCCGGGCCCCCCGGGCCGGCACCGGGACCGCCCCGGGCCGACGCACGAACGAGAGAGAGGACCTCAGCGTGAGCGAGGACATCCAGGCTGGTCTTGCCGAGATCCTGGAGGAGGTCGCCGGGGTCTCCCCCGCCGACGCCACCCCCGAGAAGTCGTTCACCGAGGACCTCGACGTCGACTCGCTGTCGATGGTCGAGATCGCCACCGAGGTCGAGAACAAGTTCGGCGTGGCCATCCCCGACGACGAGCTCGCCAACATCAAGACCGTCGGCGACGCCATCACCTACATCCAGAACAACCGCGGCTGAGCCGGTCCCCGGCCGCCCGGTCCCGCACGCGCTCCCAGGAGGACCCGTCATGAGCACGAACGACGACGTCGTCGTCACCGGCCTCGGCGCCACCACGCCGCTCGGTGGGGACGTCGCCAGCACCTGGGACGCGCTGCTGGCCGGGCGGTCCGGGGTCAGCCGGATCACCGACGACTGGATCACCGAGTTCCCGGCCCAGCTCGCCGCCCGGATGGCCGAGGACCCGGCGGGGAAGCTCGACCGCGTCCGGGCCCGGCGCCTGGACCGCAGCCAGCAGGCCGCGGTCGTCGCCGCCCAGGAGGCGTGGGACGCCTCCGGCGCCGCCGACGCCGGGGTCGCCCCCGAGCGGATCGCCGTCGTCTTCGGCACCGGGATCGGCGGGGCGCTGACCCTGCTCGGCCAGGACGACGTCCTGGAGGAGAAGGGGCCCAAGCGGGTCTCCCCCTTCACCATCCCGATGCTCATGCCCAACGGGCCCGCCGCGGCCGTCGGTCTGGCCGTCGGCGCCAAGGGCGGCGTGCACGCGCCGGTCAGCGCCTGCGCGTCGGGCGCCGAGGCGATCCGCTGGGGCCTGGACCTCCTCCGGTTCGACCGCGCCGACGTGGTGCTGGTCGGCGGCGCCGAGGCCGTCGTCCACCCGCTGCCGATGGCCGGCTTCGCCGCCATGCGGGCGATGTCGACCCGCAACGACGAGCCCGAGCGGGCCTCGCGGCCCTTCGACAAGGGCCGTGACGGCTTCGTCCTCGGCGAGGGCGCCGCCGCGCTGGTGCTGGAGCGGGGCGACGCCGCCCGCGCCCGGGGCGCCACGATCCACGCCCGGGTGGCCGGCGCCGGTGCCACCGCCGACGGCTACGACCTCGTCGCGCCGCACCCGGAGGGCGAGGGCGCCGCCCGCGCGATCTCCGCGGCCCTGCGCGACGCCGGCCTGTCCGCCACCGACGTCGGGCACGTCAACGCCCACGCCACCTCGACCCCCGTCGGCGACACCGCCGAGGCCGCGGCCATCCGCGACGCGCTCGGCGACCACGTGCTGGTCACCGCGACCAAGAGCCAGACCGGGCACCTGCTCGGCGCGGCCGGCGCGCTGGAGTCGGTGTTCACCGTCCTGGCGCTGCGCGACCAGGTCGTGCCCGCCACCGCCAACCTCGACGACCCGGACGACGACGCGGCCGTCCAGGCGCTCGACATCGTCCGCCGCGAGCCGCGGCGCGCCCAGCTCACCGCCGCGGTCAACGACTCGTTCGGCTTCGGCGGCCACAACATCGCGCTGGTGTTCACCACCGCCTGACGAAGGACCCCGTCCCCCTCACCCCTCGCAGGCTCGGGGCGAGCCTCTGGACGGGGCCGCGAACCGCTCGAACGAAGCCTCCTGGGGGGACCCCGTGACGACGCTCTCCGCCGCTCCGACCCTGACCGTCCCCGACCCGCGTGACCCGCAGGACCGGCTGGCCCGGTTCTTCGACGAGGGGTCGATGACCCTGCTGGCCGCCCGCGACACCTCCGGCGCCATGGCCGCGCGCGGCACCGTGGCCGGCAGCCCGGCGGTCGCCTTCTGCACCGACGCCACCGTGATGGGCGGGGCGATGGGGCTGGACGGCTGCCGGCACATCGTCGACGCCATCGACACCGCCCTGCGCGAGCGGGTGCCGGTCGTCGGCATCTGGCACTCCGGCGGCGCCCGGTTGGCCGAGGGCGTCACGGCGCTGCACGCGGTGGGCGAGGTCTTCGCCGCGATGGTGCGCGCCTCCGGCCGGGTCCCGCAGATCTCGGTGGTGCTCGGGCCCGCCGCCGGCGGCGCCGCCTACGGCCCCGCGCTCACCGACCTGGTCATCATGGGTCCGGCCGGGCGGGTGTTCGTGACCGGCCCGGACGTCGTCCGCTCGGTGACCGGGGAGGACGTCGACCAGGAGACGCTCGGCGGCCCCGACACCCACGGCCGGCGCAGCGGCGTCGTGCACGTGGTCACCGACACCGAGCCGGCCGCGCTGGCCACCGCGCGGCAGGCCGTCGACCTGCTGGCCCGGCAGGGCGGCTTCGCCCCCGCCGAGGACGAGCCCGACGTCGACCTCGCGGCCCTGCTCCCGGAGCAGAAGCAGCGGGCGTACGACGTCAAGCCGCTGATCTCCGCGGTGCTCGACGAGCCGGGGCTGGAGCTGCACCCGCGCTGGGCGCCCAACGTCGTGACCGTCCTGGGCCGGCTGGCCGGACGCACGGTCGGCGTCATCGCCAACAACCCGCTGCGGCTGGGCGGCTGCCTGGACTCCGCGTCGGCGGAGAAGGCCGCCCGCTTCGTGCGGATGTGCGACGCCTTCGGGGTGCCGCTGGTGGTGCTGGTCGACGTCCCCGGCTACCTGCCCGGGGTCGGGCAGGAGTGGGACGGCGTCGTGCGCCGCGGCGCCAAGCTGCTGCACGCCTTCGCCGAGGCGGTCGTCCCGCGGGTGACGCTGGTGACCCGCAAGTCCTACGGCGGGGCCTACATCGCGATGAACTCCCGCTCGCTGGGCGCGACCACCGTGTTCGCCTGGCCGGGCGCCGAGGTCGCGGTCATGGGCGCCAAGGCCGCCGTCGGCATCCTGCACCGCAAGAAGCTCGCCGCCGTCCCGCCCGCCGAGCGGGAGGCCCTGCACGCCGAGCTGGCCGCCGAGCACGAGCGGATCGCCGGCGGGGTCAACCGGGCGCTGGAGATCGGTGTCGTGGACGAGGTCGTGGAGCCCGCCCACACCCGCCGGCGGCTGGTCCGCGCGCTGGCCGAGGCCCGGCCCGGCCGCGGCGCCCACGGCAACATCCCGCTGTAGCAGGCCGAGCGCACGGGCACTGCGGGCTCGGGGACCGTTCGCGCTCGGGAACGGTCCCCGAGCGCACGACGCTCGTGTCCGTCGGGCCCGGAACGCAGAAGACCGCCCGGGCGCCGCTTCCCCGACGACGCCCGGACGATCTGTCCGCGAGCCTACGACGGCGGGGCCGGTGCCCTCAGCCCGTCGCGACCGGATCGTGACCCGGTGGGCCGCCCGCTCAGACCACCTGGTGCAGCCAGGTGATCGGGCTGCCGTCGCCGGCGTGGCGGTAGACCTCGAGGTCGGCGTCCCAGGCCGCGCCCAGGAGCTGGTCGACCCCGTGGCGGAACGCCTCGGCCGAGGTCGCCGTGGCCGCGAGGTGCCGCAGCTGCTGCTCGGTGACGATCAGGTCGCCGTTGGCGCTGGTCGGCGCGCGGAAGACCCCGTGCCCGGGCACGTAGGACATGCGCTCGCCGTCGTTGCCGTGGCTGGCCTCCTCGGTCACCTCGAAGCGCAGCATCGGCCACGCGCGCAGCGCGGCGACCAGCTTGGCGCCCGTCCCGGGAGAACCGGTCCAGGCCACCTCGGCACGGTAGGAACCGTGCGCCGCGGGCTGGTCGGCCCACGACAGGGAGACCGGCGCGCCGATGACGCGCTCGAGCGCCCACTCGACGTGCTGGCACAGCGCCTTCGGGCACGCGTGCACGAAGACGACACCCTGGGTAGACCGTCGCTGCACGGGGTACCTCCATCGACTCGATCGGTCTCGTCTTCCCCAACGGACGATCGATTCGGTGACAGGCTGTGTTCAGCGAGCGGAGACTCAGGGCCTCCCGACCAGTGTGCACGATGGCCCCCGGGTCGCGCCAGCCCGGATGGGGCGGATGCGTCACATGTGACTGTTCGTGACGGTGGCGCACACTCTTCGCAGGTCAGCGGCCATAGCACGGGCGGTGCACGCCCGTCCACCGGGTCGTCCCTGGGCTCGTGACGAGCACGGTCGCACCCTCACGGCGTGTTGCCGAGACGACACGCCGTGTGGTGCACGGTCCCGAGGCTGTCACGCAGGGTGACGAACCCTCGGATCCTGCCCGCCGGCGAGGGTGTCGGCGGCCCCGACCCGGTCCCCGCCCGCCGACTTCGCCCGGTACATGGCCTGGTCGGCCCGCAGCAGCACCTCGTGGTCGTCGTCCCCGGCGCGCACCACGGTGAGCCCGACGCTGCCGGTCACGCCGACCTCCGCGCCGGCACGCGCCACGCCGTCGCGGATCCGCTCGGCCAGCGCGGCGGCGTCCCCGGCCCCGGCGACGCCGGCCAGGACCGCGAACTCGTCGCCGCCGAGCCGCGCGACCGTGTCGGTCTCGCGCACCGCTGCGCCCAGCGCCCCGGTCACCGTGCGCAGCACCGCGTCGCCGGCCGCGTGGCCGTCCCGGTCGTTCACGGCCTTGAAGCCGTCCAGGTCGACCAGGCACACCACCGTCCGTCCCGCGGCGTCCCCGATCGCGGCGTGCAGGCGGTCCAGGAAGGCCCGCCGGTTCAGGCAGCCGGTCAGCGGGTCGGTGGCGGCCAGGGTCTCGTGCGTGCGCAGCAGCAGCATCTGCCGGTCGTGGGACTCCCACACGTTGGCCGACGCGAGGGCGCACAGCATGGTGAAGGTCGCCATGACGACGGCGACGAACAGGCCGGCCGTCCGGGGCTCGGGGAGGACGTCGACCACGAGGTAGGCCAGGACCATGAAACCGCCCATGCACACCACACCGGCGGGCTGGAAGGCGGCGGACATGAACCCGAGCGTGAGGAAGAGCAGGCAGATCAGCGGGCTGTCGGCGCCGCCGTCGACGCGGGTGCCGATGACGACCAGGACGGTCGTGGCCGCGCTCCAGGCGTAGAACAGCGCCGGGCCACGCGCGTCACGCATCATCTCGGCCAGCGGCAGGAGGAACAGCAGCGGGGCGCCGGCGATGGCCAGGCCCGCGGCGACGAGCAGCGCCGGGTGCAGGTGTCCCGCCGTGGGGGTCAGCACGGCGTAGCCCAGGGCAGCGGCACCGCCCACTTCGGTGAGCAGCACGCCCAGGCGCACGTGGTGGACCCAGTAGGCGACGCGGTCGTCGTCCTCGGCCAGCGGCCGGTACAGCCGCGGGGGGGGGGGGGGGGGGGGGCGGGGCCGGGGGGGGGGGGGGGGCGGGGGGGGGGGGGCGGGGGGGGGCCGGGCGGGTGGTGCGC
>NZ_JBJGZX010000065.1:0-11616 GCF_054050735.1 Blastococcus sp. SYSU D00813 | reverse complement strand
GTGCGCCGCCACCGGCGCACCGGCGGCCAGCAGCTCCTCGGTGACCGCGTAGCGCTCCATCGCCGACCGCTCGTGCCCCCCGTACCGGCGAGGCCAGGTCATCCCCAGCCACCCCCGCTCCCCCAGCCTCCGGGAGAATGCCGGGTCCACCCCCGACAGCCACGTGTCCACGTGCGGCGTGAACGACCCGGCCGCGAGCTCGGCGGCGAGGAACTCCCGGACCTCGAGCCGCACCTCCTCGGCGGCCGCCGAGGGAGGAGCCGGCGGCAGCGTCAGCCCGGCGGCGCTCACGCGCGGCCCCGGTTCGGGTCGACGTGGGTCAGCAGCACGCCGGCGCGCGTCTTGTACCGCTTGTTCACCGCGATGATCACCGCCGTCATCGGCTCCAGCACCCGCGACTGGCGCAGCGCGCCGACCTCGACGCCGGGCCGGCCGGTCACCGCAGCGGCGAGCTCGACCACGCGGGCGCGCGCCGCGGCGTCGTCCCCGGCCACGAGCACGTCCTCCCCCGACAGGTCCCGGGAGAGGTCGGCGACGCTGGGCGCCGACAGGTGGTGGAACGCCGCGGTCACCGTCGAGCCGGGCAGCAGGGCGGCGGTCTGCTCGGCGGCGCTGCCCTCGGCGACGGCGAGCCCGTGCGGGCCCTGGGCGTCGAAGCCGAGCGGGTTGATGCACGACACGACCAGCCGCCCGGCCAGCGCGGGCGCCAGCGCCCGGATGCTGTCGCCGCTCTCGTCCCACGGCGTGGCCAGCAGCACGATCTCGGCCGAGCCGGCCGCCTCCTCGTTCCCGGTGCCCTCGACCCGCGCGCCGTCGACGCCGGCGGCCGCGAGCTCCTCCCGGAGCGTCTCCGCCGCGGCCCGTGCGCGCCCGGCGTCGCGGGACCCGAGGACGACGGGGTGCCCGCTGCGGGCCAGCCGCAGCGCCAGGGCGCGGCCGAGCGCGCCGGTCCCGCCGAGGACGGCGATGGTGTCGCTCATCGAGTGCTGCCTCCAGGTCGTGGGATGGGGCGGACCCGCCGCGGTGCCGGAGTTCCGCTGAGCCAAAAACTAGGATAAGCATTACCAGCGATGAGGGGAACCCGTGGGCCCGGTGCCCGCACCACCAGCCGGGCCGCCGTCCTGGCCGTGGCCACCGCCGCGATGGGGCTGGGCTGCGCGCCGACGTTCCTGGTCGGCTACCTCGGCCCCGACGTGCGCGCGAGCCTGGACCTCTCCGGCGCGCAGCTCGGGCTGCTGGTCGGCCTCTTCTACGGCGCGACCGGGGTGACCTCGCTCCTGGTGTCCCGCGTCGTCGACCCGCTCGGCGCGCGCGCCTGCATCGTCGGCGACCAGGTGCTGGTGGCGCTCGCGCTCACCGCGGCGGCGCTGTGGCCCGGCTTCGCCACGTTGTCGGCCGCCAGCGCGCTGGCCGGCGCCGGCTACGCCTTCGCCAACGCCGGCACCAGCGTGGCCGTCACCGCCGTCTCGCGGCCGGACCAGGCCGGCACGGCGGTCGCGGTCAAGACCTCCGGCATCCCCCTCGGGGCGACCGTGCTGGCGCTGGCCGGCCTGCCGCTCGCCGGGCGGATCGGCTGGGAGGGCGTGGCCCTGGTGCTGGCCGGCCTGCTCGCCCTGAACGCCGTCGCGGGGGCGGTCCTGCTCCCACCGGCACGCCCGGCGACGGCGGCCGACGCCCCCGCCGGCCGGCTGCCCCGCCGCTTCGGCTGGGTGGTCGGGGCGTCGTTCCTCTACGTGCTCGGCTCCCAGCCGCTCTTCTCCTGGCTGGTCATCACGCTGGTCGACGCCGGGGTCTCGCGCACCACCGCAGGCGTGATCTCGGCCAGCGGCACCGCCCTGGGTGCGGGCGTGATGGTCGCCGCCGCCCGGCGCGCCGACCGGGCCGGCCCGCGCCGGCGGGCGCTGACCGCCGCCGCGGTGGCCGGGACGTCCGTCGTCGGCACCGCCCTGGTCTGGACCGGCTCGCACGTCGCGCTGGCCCTGCTCGTGGTCGGCGCGGTGGTGGCGATCCTGGCCGACCTGGTCGGGTCGGGCTTCGCCCACGGCGTGGCCATCGACCGCGCGCCCCACGCGGTGGGCCGGGCGACGGCGGTCATGTCCAGCGGCTACTACCTGGGCGCCCTGGTCTCGCCGCTGGCGTTCGGGGCGGCGGCCGACGCGACCGGCTCCTACGACGCCTCGTGGGCGCTCACCGTCACCGCGATGACCTGCTGCGGGCTGTGCTTCCTGGTGGTGCACCGCTGGGTGCGCCCGCCGGCGGGTCAGCCGGCGAGCGCCTCGTCCCAGCCGGCGCCGGCGAGCAGCAGCTTCCGGTAGGGCAGCAGCTGCTTGACCGCGCCGAACCCGACGACCGCCTGCAGCCGCCCCTCGCCGCCGGTGACCGCGACGAACGCGTCGTCGAGGTCGCCGTGCACCACCCGGAGCTCGTCCTGCGGCCGCACCCGGCCGAACACCTGCAGCTTGCCGCCCAACTGGTCGGTCCAGACGTAGGGCACGGGGTCGTGCACGGTCGGCGTCCCGGTCAGCTCCGCGGCGACCACACCGGCGGTCTCCACGGCGTTGGTCCAGTGCTCCACCCGGACGTCCTCGCCGTACCGCGCCGAGCGCCACCGGACGACGTCCCCCACCGCGTACACGCCCTCGGCGCCGACCGCGGCCAGGTGCTCGTCGCAGACCACGCCGTCGCGCAGGTCCAGCCCCGACTCCGCCAGCCAGCCGGTCTCGGGCGAGGTGCCCAGCCCGAGGACGACGACGTCGGCCGGCAGCAGCGTGCCGTCGAGCAGCCGCACCCCCGTCACCCGGTCGGCGCCCTCGAGCCCGGCGACCGCCGCGCCCATCCGCAGGTCGATCCCGGCCGCGGCGTGCCGCCGGGTGAACGCGCCGCCCACCTCTGGCCCCAGCCCGCGCACCATCAGGGTGGGCAGCGGCTCGACGACCGTGACGGCGAGGCCGAGCCCGTGCAGCGTCCAGGCCACCTCCGCGCCGATGAAGCCGCCGCCGACCACGACGACGCGGGCGCCGGGCACGCAGGCGGCGCGGATGCCCGCCGCGTCGGCCGCCGAGCGCAGCGGGAGGACGCCGGGCAGCGGCTCGACCCCGGGCAGCGCCCGCGGGGTCGAGCCGGTGGCGACGATGAGCGCGTCGAAGGCGAGCTCGTCGCCGCCGTGCAGCCCGATCCGCCGGCCGGCCAGGTCCAGGTCGGTGGCCCGGCCGGGCACGAGGCGCACCCCGAGACCGGCCAGCTCCTCGGCTCCCACCAGCGGCCGGGCCTCGACCGCCGGGTCGGCGAGGAAGCCCTTGGACAGCGGCGGCCGGTCGGCGGCCACGCCGTCGGGCGCGCCCGGCTCGTCGCCGACGAGCACGATCTCGGCCTCGCTGCCGCGGCGGCGCAGGCCCTGGACGGTGCGGACGCCGCCGAGCGACGCGCCGACGACGACGATGCGCACGCGGGTCAGCGCGTGACGGTGATGGCCCGCTCGGGGCAGGCGTCGGCGGCGGTCTGCGCGTCGCCCTCGAGCGCCGGCGGGACCGGGTCCACCTGCACGATGGCATGGGCGTCGTCGGGGTCGAGCTCGAACACGTCGGGAGCGCTCATGTGGCACACGCCGTGGCCCTGGCAGACGTCCAGGTCGACCGAGACTCGCATCGCATCCCCCTCGGGGCGGGCCGGCCGCGGGTGCCGCGTCCGGACGTTGACAGGCACAAACTAGGATAAGCATTATCACAGGTGCGCCGTGCCACAGAGAAGACGAGGACGAGATGAGCACTCAGGACCGCAGCCCCGTCGTCGATTTCGACCACCACTCCGCCGAGCACGCCGACGACACCGTCGGCAGCTACCGGAAGCTGCGGGAGACGACGCCGGTCGCCTGGACCGAGAACCACGGCGGGTTCTGGGTGCTCAGCGACTACGACTCGGTCTTCGAGGCCGCCCGCGACGACGACGTCTTCTCCTCCCAGCGCCTCGACCAGTACGGCGGGCCCGGCCTGTCGGTGGTCATCCCGAAGACGCCGATGCACTTCCACATCCCGATCGAGCTCGACCCGCCGGAGTTCCGCTCCTTCCGCAAGGTGGTCAACCCGGTCGCCTCGCCGGCCGCCGTCGCCAAGGTCGAGGACATGATCGTCAAGTGGACGACATGGTTCATCGACGAGCTCATCGAGACCGGTGAGGCCGACCTCGCGCAGGTGATCGGCGTGCCGGCGATCTGCACCATCGACTGGCTCGGCCTGCCGGTGGAGGACTGGCAGATCTACGCCCGCTCGCACCAGGCCACGCTCGCCGAGCCGACCGACAGCCCGCTGTACAAGCAGGCGATCGAGGTCGACCTGCCCTACGGCACCGAGCAGATGCGGCAGACGATCGCCGCCCGCAAGGCCGAGCCGCGCGACGACGTCATCAGCTACCTGGTCCAGCAGGAGGTCGACGGCCGGCCGATCACCGAGGAGGAGACCTTCTCCATCGTCGAGCTGCTCGTCAGCGGCGGCGTGGGGACGACGGCCTCGCTGGTCAGCCAGACGCTGGTGTGGCTCTACGAGCACCCCGACGTCCGCCAGGAGCTCATCGACGACCCGTCGCTGCTCGACCGCGCCATCGAGGAGTTCCTCCGCTACTTCTCCCCCACCCAGGCGCTGGCCCGCACCGTGGTCCAGGAGACGGAGTTCCACGGCAGCTCGATGCACGTGGGTGACCGCGCACTGCTGGCCTGGTCCTCGGCGAACCGCGACCCCAAGCAGTTCGAGAACCCCGACGAGATCGACATCCACCGCTGGCCGAACCGGCACGTGTCCTTCGGCGTCGGGGTGCACCGCTGCGCCGGCTCGCACTTCGGCAAGCGCATGGCCAAGGAGATGCTCAAGCAGGTGCTCGAGCGGATGCCCGACTACGAGGTCGATCTGTCCGGCCTCAAGCGCTACCCGCGCCAGGGCGTCAACAAGGGCTGGCAGCGGATCCCGGCCACCTTCACCCCCGGCGAGCGCCGGCTGCCGCCCGGCGCCGTCCCCGCGGGCGTCTCGGCGGCGTCCGCCCGCAGCTGACCCACCCCACCCCCAGCAGCACCGACCGGTCCGCACCGCCGCGGTCCGGGGACCCCGGGAGACCGGAGAACAGGAGCGCACGGTCATGGCAGGACGCATGGAGGGCAAGGTCGCCTTCATCACCGGAGCGGCACGCGGCCAGGGCCGCAGCCACGCGATCCGGCTGGCCCAGGAGGGGGCCGACATCATCGCCGTCGACATCTGCGAGGACATCGCGACGGTGACGCCGTACTACCCGCTGGCCACCGAGGACGAGCTGGCCGAGACCGTCAAGCAGGTCGAGGCGCTGGACCGGCGGATCGTGGCCCGCAAGGCCGACGTCCGCGACCTCGACGGCCTGCAGGCCGCCTTCGACGAGGGCCTGGCCGAGCTCGGCCGGGTCGACACCGTCGTCGCCAACGCCGGCATCGCCACCTACGGCAAGGCGTGGGAGCTCACCGGCGAGATGTGGAAGGACATGATCGACGTCAACCTGACCGGCGTCTTCCACACCGCCAAGGTCGCCATCCCCGCCATGATCGAGGCCGACCGCGGCGGGTCGATCATGTTCACCAGCTCCATCGGCGGGCTCAAGGGCATCCAGCACGTGGCGCACTACGTGGCCGCCAAGCACGGCATCGTGGGCCTGATGCGCACGCTGGCCAACGAGCTGGCCCCGCACCGCATCCGGGTCAACACGATCCACCCGACCAACGTCGACACGATCATGATCCAGAACCCGGGCACCTACGCGATGTTCTCCCCCGGCGACCCCGAGCCCAGCCAGGAGAAGGCGATGCCGGGCTTCATGAGCCTCAACGCCCTGCCGGTGCCGTGGCTCGAGACCGTCGACATCAGCAACGCCGTGCTCTGGCTGGCCAGCGACGAGGCCCGCTACGTCACCGGCGTGACGCTGCCGGTCGACGCCGGCGCCTACGTGAAGTAGCCACCCCGGCACCCCCACGGGCGCCGTCGCGGGAATCCCCGCGGCGGCGCCCGTTGCCTGTTGTGGCACAGGCCACAACCTGCATATGGTGAGCCTGTTTACGCACCGTCGCGTCAGCCGAGCCCAGGAGCGCCAGCATGAGCCAGTCGACCGCCGCCCCGCCCGCCCCGGACATCCTGTCGGCCGAGTACGTCGCCGACCCGTACCCCTTCCACAAGGTGCTGCGCGACCACTACCCGGCCGTGTACCACGAGGCGACGCAGAGCTGGCTGATCAGCCGCTACGCCGACTGCGCGGCGGCCTTCAAGAGCGAGGCGTTCTCCAGCCGCAACTACGACTGGCAGCTGGAGCCGATCCACGGCCGCACGATCCTGCAGATGCAGGGCAAGGAGCACGCCACCCACCGGTCGCTGCTCAACCCGTTCTTCCGCGGCAAGGGCCTCGAGGCGTTCATGCCGGTGATCCGGCAGAACGCCGCCGAGCTCATCCAGTCCGCGGTCCGCCGCGCCGGCGGCGAGATGATGGACGAGCTGTCCGGCCGCGGGCGGATCGACCTGGTCGCCGAGTTCACGACCTGGTTCCCGATCCGGGTCATGGTCGACATGCTCGGCCTGCCCAAGAGCGACCACGACCGCTTCCACCGCTGGTACCACTCGGTCATCGCGCACCTGAACAACCTCGCGGGCGACCCGGCGATCACCGCCGCGGCCGACCAGACCCGCGAGGAGCTGCGCGAGTACATGCTGCCGATCATCCGCGAGCGGCGGGACGGCGACGGCGACGACCTGCTCTCCCGGATGTGCCGTGCCGAGGTCGACGGCGAGCAGATGTCCGACGAGGAGATCAAGGCGTTCGTGAGCCTGCTCCTGGTCGCCGGCGGGGAGACCACCGACAAGGCCATCGCCAGCATGATGACCAACCTGATCGCCCACCCCGACCAGCTCGAGGCCGTGCGGGCCGACCGGAGCCTGGCCGACGCGGCGATCGCGGAGACGCTGCGCTACTCGGGCCCGGTGCACATGATCATGCGCCAGACCGAGCAGCCGGTGGAGATCGAGGGGACGACGATCCCCGAGGGTGCGACCTGCATCCTGATGCTCGCCTCGGCCAACCGGGACGAGCGGCACTTCAGCGACCCCGACCGCTTCGACATCCACCGCAGCGACCTCGACGTGGCCAAGGCCTTCAGCGGCGCCGCCAACCACGTGCAGTTCATCCTCGGCCGCCACTTCTGCGTGGGCTCCCTGCTGGCCCGCACCGAGATGCAGGTGGCCCTGGACCTCGTGCTGGACAACATGCCGAACCTGCGTTTCCAGGAGGGCTTCACGCCCAAGGAGGTCGGCCTCTACACCCGCAGCGTCGAGAGCCTGCTGGTGGAGTTCGACGTCCCGCGCGACGCCGCCGCCTGACCACTCTGTCGCCTGACCACTCCGGCCGTCGCGCGACGGCCCCGGACGGCCGGGGCCCCGGGCTGCGCCTCCCGCGCCCGGGGCCCTGGTCAAACAGGCGAACCATGCATAGGGTAATGCCGATCACACCGTCCGGCCGGAGCAGCCGGCCCGTCGCCCAGGAGATGCCGCCATGTCCGCTCGCGGAGAGATCGAGAACGTCCTCAACCGCTACTCCATCGCCTACGACCAGAACGACATGACGGAGATGGCCGACACGTTCGCCGACTCCGCCGTCCTGACCATGCGCATCGGCGGTGGCGACCTCATCGGCCCCTTCGAGGGCAAGGAGGCCGTCATGAAGCTGATGACCGACAGCCTGGCCAGCCAGACCGACCAGCGCCGCCACGTGACCACGAACATGGCGATCCGCAAGGAGACCGACGACGCGGCCACCGTCGACTCCTACCTGACGCTGATCTCCGTCGAGAACGGCAAGGCCACGCTGCTGTCGACCGCGCTCTACCAGGACGAGCTGGTCAAGGAGGCCGACGGCGCCTGGCGGTTCACCAAGCGGCACATCGAGCTCGACCTGCCCTACTGAGCTCAGCACGACGGAGGGGGGAGGCGCCGGCGGCGCCTCCCCCCTCTCGTGCGTGCGGCGTCAGCGGATGAGCGCCCCCGCGTCGACCGGCAGCGTCGCGCCGGTGACGAAGCGGGCCTCGTCCGAGGCGAGGAAGAGGACGGCGTTGCTGACGTCGTCGGGCTCGACCCAGCCGGTGTCCAGCGCGTGCATGCCCCGCATGATGTCGACGACGTCGTCCCTGCCCGGCGCTTCGAGGTCGGGCCGGAAGAGCTTGTAGATCGCGTCGTTGAACAGCAGCGGGGTGTCGACGTTCGTCGGGTTCACGCAGTTCACGCGGATGCCCTGGGGGGCCACCTCGTTGGCCAGCGCCCGCATGATGCCCACCAGGCCGTGCTTGGCCGCGGTGTAGTGGGTGTTGTTGGGCAGCCCCTTGGCCGCGGCGATGGACCCGGTGAGGACGATCGAGGCCCCGGCCGACAGGTGCGGCAGCGCCGCCCGGACGGTCTTGAAGACGCCGGTCAGGTTGATGTCGATCATGTCCTGCCACGTCTCGTCGGACATCTCGGCCATCGGCGCGCTGCCGCCGACCCCGGCGTTGGCCACGACCACGTCCAGCCGGCCGAGCTCGGCGACCCCGCGGTCCACCAGCTCCCGGAGGGCGGCGCCGTCCCGGACGTCGACCCGGCCGGCCACCGCCCGCCGGTCCTGCTGCTCGACCAGCCGCACGGTCTCGGCCAGGTCCTCCTCGGTGGCCAGGGCGTAGCCGACGGTCGCGACGTCGGCGCAGGCGTCGGCCAGGACCACGTCGGCGCCCTCCTGCGCCAGCCGCAGGGCGTGGTTGCGCCCCTGGCCCCGCGCCGCCCCGGTCACGAACGCGACCCTGCCCTCGAACCTCTGCCGCACGTGCTCTCCTCTCAGGTGGTCGCCACGGCGGCCTCGCCGCCGTAGCAGTGGTGCAGGATCACCGGCTCGGTGACCTCGTCGCCGGTCAGCTCGGCGACCACGCGGCCCTCGCGCAGCACCACGACGCGGTCGGCGACCGCGGCGAGCTCCGGCAGGTCGGAGGAGATGAACAGCACGGCCTTGCCGGCGTCGGCGAGCTCGCCGACGATCCCGTAGACGTCGGCCTTGCCCTCCACGTCGATGCCGGCGGTGGGCTCGTCGAACACGAAGACGTCGGCGCCGTGCACCAGCCACTTGGCCAGGACGACCTTCTGCTGGTTGCCGCCGGACAGCGTGCCGACGGCCACCTCGGGGTCGCGGGCCTTGATGCCGAGGCGGCCGATCATCTCCTCGCTGACCGCGCGCTCCCGGCCGGCGCTGGGCCGCGGCAGCCAGCTCGCCCCGCGGTGGCGGCGCAGCGTCGGCAGGGTGGTGTTGAGCCGGATGCTCTGCGCGGTGTCGTTGCCCTGGTGACGGCGGTCCTCGGGCAGCAGGGCGATCCGCTCGCGCATCGCCGCGCGCGGCGAGCGGAGGACGACGTCCTTCCCGCGGACGGTGATCGTGCCGCTGTCGGGGGCGTCGACGCCGAACAGGACCCGGGCCAGCTCGGTGCGCCCGGCGCCGACCAGCCCGGCGAGGCCGAGCACCTCCCCCTCGCGCAGCACGAGGTCGACCCCGTGCAGCGCCGGCGCCCGGTGCAGGCCGGTGACGCGGAGCAGCTCCCCGCCCGCGGGCCGGCCGGAGCGGTGCACGTGCACGGTCTGGCTCTCGCTGGCCTTCGCCTCACCGGTGATGCCGGCGACGAGCGTCTGCTTGGTGAGGGTCGCGGTCGCGTACTCGGCCACCACCGAGCCGTCGCGCATGACGACGACGCGGTCGGTCGCGCCCAGGACCTCCTCGAGGCGGTGCGACACGTAGACGATCGCCACGCCGGCGTCGGCGAGCTGCCGGATCACCTCGAGCAGGTGGGAGATCTCGTCGTCGGTCAGCGACGCGGTCGGCTCGTCGAGCACCACGACGCGCGCCTCCCAGGCCAGGCAGCGGGCGATCATCACCATCCGCTGCTGGGCGACCGACAGGTCCTCGACCGGCGCCCGCGGGTCGACGTCGAGCCCGAGCCGGGCCAGCACCGCCGCCGCCCGCCGGTGCAGCTGCGGCCAGTCCACGAACAGCCCGGCCCGGCGCGGGTAGGGCAGGCCGAGGAAGACGTTCTCCGCGACGCTGCTGCGCGGCACCAGCGCCAGCTCCTGGTGCACCACGGAGATGCCGAGCAGGGACGCCGCGTGCGAGGAGGCCAGGGCCTGCGGCTCGCCGTCGACCAGGATCTCGCCGGCGTCGGGGTGCACCAGCCCGGCCAGCATCTTGATGACCGTGCTCTTGCCGGCACCGTTCTTGCCGACCAGGCCGAGCACCTCGCCGGGGGCCACGGAGAACGACGCGTCGTCCACCGCGAGGACGCCCGGGTACTCCTTGCGCAGGCCCCGCACCTCGATGACCGGCACCTCGACGACGGGCGGCCGGCCGGCCGTCACGCGTGCTTCCTCTCCAGCCGGCTGATCAGCATCGCGGCGACGAGCACGACGCCCTGGATGATGTTGATCCACGCGGTGGCGATCTGGAGCATCTGCAGGCCGGTCTGGATGACCCCGAGGAACAGGACCGCGACCACGGTGCCGGGCACGTTGAAGGTGCCGGGGCGGAAGGTCGCCGAGCCGAGGAAGGCCGCCGCGTAGGCGGGCAGCAGGAACGGGACGCCCGCGTTGGGCTGCGAGGAGCCGCCCTGCGCCGTGATCAGGATCCCGGTGACCGCGGCGGCGACCGCGACGATGACGAAGCCGAGCACGCGCAGCCGCTTCACCGAGACGCCGGCGAACCGGGCCGCGTCCGGGTTGCCGCCGACGGCGTAGATGCGCCGCCCCGTCTCGGTCTGCTCGAGGAACAGGTACATGAGGACGGCGACGAGCAGGGCCAGCCAGATCTGGATGTTCACGCCGAGGACCGCGTCGCTCTGCCCGAGGTCCTTGTAGCCCTGCGGGACCCCGCTGAACAGCGTCTGCTGGTTGGTGAACAGGTACTCGACCCCGAGCAGGATCACGCCCATGGCGAGGGTCTGCACGAACGACGAGGCGCCGAGGTAGGCGATGAAGACCCCGTTGACGAGGCCGACCAGGACGCCGATGCCGAGCGCGAGGAGCACGGCGGCGGGCCAGGCCACGCCGTGGAGGGTGATGAGGGCCAGGGCCGACGCCCCGCCGAGGCCGACCATCGCGCCGATGGAGAGGTCGAACTCCCCGAGCGCCAGCGGGACCGTGAGCCCGATGGCGAGGATCGCCGGGGCCGCGGCCTGCTGCAGGATCGCGTTGAGGTTGTTGGTGGTGAGGAAGCTGTCGGGGCGGGCGATGCCGAACGCCACGACGACCAGCAGGAGCGCGACCAGCACGCCACCGCGGGCGACGAGCGTCACCCAGCTGGGCCGACGCCGTCCCGGCGGGGCGGCCGGCCGCCCGCCCGTGCCCGCGGCGGACCCGCCCGCCCGCGCCTGGCCCACCACACCCGGGTCCTGCCCGGCGGGTGCGTCGGTCTGTCCTGTCGCCACTGCTGCTCCTCGACGCTGGGTACGTGACGGGGCCCCGGGGGGGGGGGGGGGGGGGGGGGGGGGGGGGGGGGGGGGGGGGGGGGGGGGGGGGGGGGGGGGGGGGGGGGGGGGGGGGGGGGGGGGGGGGGGCGGGGGGGGGGGGG
>NZ_JBJGZX010000064.1:0-11688 GCF_054050735.1 Blastococcus sp. SYSU D00813 | reverse complement strand
CCCCCCCACCCCCCCACGGCCGCACGCCCCCCCCGGCCCGCCCGCCCCCCCGGGGCCCCCCGGCCGGTCGCGTGAGGAGAGCCGGTCAGCCGTCCAGCACCGCCGCCTCCCGGTCCGGCGTCCAGCCGGGGCGGGGCAGGCCGTGTGGCGGCGGGGGCAGCGGTCCGGCTCCCCGCAGCCACTCCCAGGTGTCGGCGACGGAGTCGCGGACCGGCCGGACCGGCAGGCCGAGTGCCCGGGCGCGGGTGGTGTCGACGTCCCAGGCGGTCACGGCCACCTCGCGGGGCAGCCAGAGGGGCAGGTCCTGCCAGGGCTCGGCACCGGCGGCCAGCAGCCGCTCCTCGGCCACGGGCACCAGCTCCGCGTCGGAGCGGGTCACCTCGTGGCACACGGCGAGGAGCTCCCCGAACGTCGTCATCCCGGCCGGTCCGGTGGCGTTGACCGGGCCGCCCACCCCGCGCTCGGCCATCGCGACCAGCCAGCCGGCGAGGTCGCGGGCGTCGACGAGCGCGATCGGCTGGTCCAGCGCGTCGGGGACCACGACCCGCCCGCCGCGCGCCATCCGCCGCAGCCACCAGCCCAGCCGGTCCACGGTGTCGTGCGGCCCGACGACCAGTCCCGCGCGGGCGGTGAGGAACCGGCCGCCGACGGCGGCGCCGATCTCGCGCTCCGCGTAGGCCTTGACCGGGCCGTACTCGTCGTCGTCGGTCTGCCACACCGGCCCGTCCTCCCCGCGGACCGGGCCCGGCGGCCAGTCCCGGTAGGCGTTGAGGCTGCTGACGAAGGCGTAGCCGGCCACCCCGCCGAGCACGGCCGCGGCGTTGCGGGCCGCCGCCCGGCTCTGGCAGGAGGTGTCGACGACGAGCTCCGGCGCCCAGTCCTCGAGGGCGGCCGGCAGGGCCGCGGGGTCGTCCCGGTCCCCGTGCAGCGCCCGGACGCCGTCGGGCGGCGACCCGGTCACCCCACGGGTGAAGGTGGCCACCTCGTGCCCGCGGTCGAGGGCCGCCGCGACCACGTGCCGGCCGAGGAAGAGGGTGCCGCCGAGGACGAGCAGTCGCATGCCCGACAGCCCAGCGGCACCGCTCCCCCGCCGTCCACCCGGTTCACCGAGGGCGCAACGCGAGCCCTCGCGCGCGAGACGCCCTACACGGCGCGGAGGACCGGCACCTGCGGCAGCGGGGTGGCCCGGGCGGCGGCCATGACCATCTGCGGGGAGCGGGGGAGGCCGCGGCGCGTGCACAGCCGCAGCGCCCGGGCCCCGGTGACCACGTCGGTCTCCGGAGGGACGACGAGCAGGTCGGCGCGCTTGTTGCCGCCGGCCCAGCTGAGGCACACCGCGCCCGGCTCCATGCTGCGGAACCCACCGGTGCGCACCACCCGGCCGCCGACCACCAGCTTGCGCGGAGCGGGCAGCCAGGCGTCGAGGGCGTAGGTGAAGCGCTCGACGTGGACGCCGCGCCGGTCCAGCGCGGCGATCAGCTCGGGCACCTCGACGGCGAGGTCGCGACTGCGCGGGAACCAGGCGCCGTCGAAGCCCTGGTCGCCGTCCCCGGCGTCGTCGCGGATGCTCACCCGGACGTCGATCCCGCCGCGGTGCCCCTCGGACTCGGGCAGCAGTCCCGTGCGGGGGGTCGTCCTCATCAGCGTCGCCAGCCTTCCGTCCGTTGCTCGTGGTGCGGCCCCCGGGACCGGAGTGGTCAGAGGGGCCCGAGACGAACGTAGGAGGCGTGTCGGGCGGCGCCCTGCGCGTCGGGTCCGGGCGCGCCGCCGTCCTCCGGCCTGCCATCACGATTGGTCACGGAACGGTCACGACACAGCTGAGCCCCCTCCCGGCGGGCGGGAGGGGGCTCAGCGTGACGGGCTCAGCGTGACGGGGTCACGGCTTGGGCTTGCGGTTCTTGGACTTACCGCGCTCGTTCTGGTCGAGGATCACCTTGCGGACGCGGACGGCGGCCGGGGTGACCTCGACGCACTCGTCCTCGGCGCAGAACTCCAGCGCCTGCTCCAGGTTCAGGATGCGCGGCGGGATCAGCCGCTCCAGCTCCTCCGCGGTCGAGGACCGCATGTTGGTAAGCTTCTTCTCCTTGGTGATGTTGACGTCCATGTCGTCGGGGCGGGAGTTCTCGCCGACGATCATGCCCTCGTAGACCTCGGTGCCCGGGGCGACCATGAGCGAGCCGCGCTCCTGCAGCGAGAACATCGCGTAGGAGGTCGCCACGCCCTGGCGGTCGGCCACGAGCGAGCCGGTGGGCCGGGCGCGCATGTCGCCCAGCCACGGCTCGTAGCCCTCGAGGTTGTGGTTGAGGACGCCGGTGCCGCGGGTCTCGGTGAGGAACTCGGTGCGGAACCCGATCAGCCCGCGGGACGGGACGATGTACTCCATCCGCGCCCAGCCGGTGTCGTGGTGCACCAGGTTCTCCATGCGCCCGCGGCGGGTGGCCAGCGCCTGGGTGAGCGTGCCGACGTACTCGCCCGGGGTGTCGATGGTGACCCGCTCGACCGGCTCGTGCAGCTTGCCGTCGATCTCCTTGGTGACCACGGTCGGCCGGCCGACGGTGAGCTCGAACTCCTCGCGGCGCAGCTGCTCGACCAGGATCGCCAGCGCCAGCTCGCCGCGGCCCTGCATCTCCCAGGTGTCGGGACGCTCGGTGGGCAGCATGCGCACCGAGACGTTGCCGACCAGCTCCTGGTCCAGGCGGTTCTTGATCAGCCGGGCGGTGAGCTTCTTGCCCGACTTGCCCGAGATCGGCGAGGTGTTGATGCCGATGGTGATCGAGATCGACGGCTCGTCGACGGTCAGCGGCGGCAGGGGGCGCGGGTCGTTCGGGTCGGCGAGGGTGTCGCCGATCATGATGTCCTCGATGCCCGCGATGGCGACCAGGTCGCCGGGGCCGGCGCTGTCGGCCGGGGTGCGGGTGAGGCCCTCGGTGACCAGCAGCTCGGTGATCTTGACGTTCTTGATGCTGCCGTCGGTGCGGCACCAGGCGACCTGCTGGCCGCGCTTCATCTCACCGGAGTGGATGCGCAGCAGCGCGAGCCGGCCGAGGAACGGCGAGGCGTCGAGGTTGGTGACCTGCGCGCGCAGCGGCTCCTCGGCGTCGTAGGACGGCGGCGGGATGGTGTCGAGCAGCGTCTTCACCAGCGGCGCGAGGTCCGGGCTGTCCGGGACGGTGCCGTTCTCGGGCCGGTTGAGCGAGGCCTGACCGGTGCGGCCGTTGCAGTAGACGATCGGGAACTCGAGGGCGTCGGCGTCCGAGCCGTTGTCCTCGAGCAGCTCCATGAACAGCTCGTAGCTCTCGTCGACGACCTCCTCGATGCGGGCGTCGGCGCGGTCGGTCTTGTTGACGGCGAGGATGACCGGCATCCCCTTGGCCAGCGCCTTGCGCAGCACGAAGCGGGTCTGCGGCAGCGGCCCCTCGGAGGCGTCGACGAGCAGGACGACGCCGTCGACCATCGACAGCCCGCGCTCGACCTCACCGCCGAAGTCGGCGTGACCCGGGGTGTCGACGATGTTGACGACCACCGGGTTGCCCTCGTCGTCGGCCAGCCGGATGGCGGTGTTCTTGGCGAGGATGGTGATGCCGCGCTCGCGCTCGAGGTCCATCGAGTCCATCACGCGGTCCTGCGTGGTGTCGGCGTCCGTGCCCTCGCCCTTGGCGCGGCCCAGGGCGCCGGCCTGGCGGAGGAGGGCGTCGACCAGGGTGGTCTTGCCGTGGTCGACGTGGGCGACGATCGCGACGTTGCGCAGGTCGTTGCGGGTGGGCATGCGGAGAGGCACCTCAGGGAGATCGGGGGTCGGCACCCCCGGGCTCTCAGCCACGGGGCACCACAGACACCGGTGATAACAGCCGCCGGCCCGGCGACCTTCCCATGCTAGTCGAACGACCCCCTGTCCCCCTCCGCTCGCGAGCTCGCGGGGGACCCTGCAGGGCGCCGCGTGACCAGTCTCACCGCCGCTGCCCGCGGTCAGGCGGCGTCCCCCCGGTCGGCGACCGCCGCGGTGACCCCGGCCGCGGCGACGGTCACCAGGCCGACGGCCAGCCACGCCGGCAGACCGGCGCCGAGGGCCAGGACGTGCGCGAGGACGAACGCGCCGACGTACAGCCCGCCGAGGCCGAGCGCGACCGCCCAGCCGCGCCGCCGGACCCACAGCGCCGCCGCGGCCACTCCCCCGGCGACGAAGACCGCACCCCCCAGCGCCCGGACGCCAGTCCCCTGCGCGATGCCGAAGCCCGCGGCCAGCCCGGCGGCGACGAGCACGGCGGAGGGGAAGCGGGTGCGGGCGCGGGTGAGCAGCGGCGACGTCGTCATGGCACCCAGTGTCCCCGGACGCACGAGGGCCCCGGACGCGACGACGTCCGGGGCCCTCGGGAAGTGCTGGAGCGGTCCCCTCGCAGGGTCCCGCCGCGAGCTCACGAGTGGCGGGGGGCGAGGGGGTCCTTCCTCAGGCGGTGCGGAGCACGGCCTCGATCTCGAGCTCGACGGTGATCTTGTCGCCGACGACGACGCCGCCGCCGTCCATCGGCATGTCGATGTCGACGCCGTACTCCTTGCGGGAGATCTCGGTCTTGGCGCTGAAGCCGGCGCGGGTGCCGCCGTAGGCGTCGGGGCCGAAGCCGTTGAGCTCCAGCTCCAGGGTGACGGGCTTGGTGATGCCCTTGATGGTCAGGTCGCCGACGATCGACCAGTCGGCGCCGTCGGTGCGGACCTCGGTGGACCGGAAGGTCATCTCGGTGTGGTTGCCCACGTCGAAGAAGTCGGCGGAGCGGATGTGCGCGTCGCGCTGCTCCTGCCGGGTGTCGATCGAGTCCATGTTGATGCGGGCGGTGACCGAGGACTGCGCCGGGTCGGCGGCGGTCACGATCTCACCGGAGAAGTCGCGGAAGTAGCCGCGGACCTTGCTCACCATCATGTGGCGGACGGAGAAGCCCACGGTGGAGTGGGTGGGGTCGATGTCCCAGGTGCCGGCGACGTAGCCGGGGATCTGGACGGCAGCGGACTGGGTCACGGTGGTCTCCAAAGTGGTTGAGCGTTTGACCTTCTGCCCCGAGAGCGTAGTTGAAGGCTTGACTATTCCGCCAGTACCCTCGGGGCATGTCCTCGACGTCGGGATCGCCGGAGCCCTCCCCCGGCGGCACGCGCTGGCTCGACGCGGAGGAGCAGAAGGCCTGGCGCGCCTACCTCTTCAGCTCGATGCTGCTGCACGACCGGCTCGACCGTGAGCTGACCTCCGCCACGGGCATCTCGCACGCCTACTACGAGATCCTCGTCGCCCTCTCCGAGACACCCGGCCGGGCCATGCGGATGAGCGAGCTCGCCGACCGCTGCCTGTCCTCGCGCAGCCGGCTGTCGCACGCGGTCTCCCGCCTCGAGGAGCGCGGCTGGGTGCGCCGGCAGGTGTGCCCCGAGGACGGCCGGGGGCAGCTCGCCGTCCTCACCGACGAGGGGTTCACCGCGCTCGAGGCGGCGGCGCACGTGCACGTCGAGAGCGTGCGCACCCACCTGTTCGACCAGCTCACCCCCGAGCAGGTCGCGTCGATGCGGGACGTCGGCGAGACGCTGCTGCGCCACCTCGGCCCGCGCTAGGCCGCGACCCGCAGGAGCGGCTCCGCGGGCACACTGCGCGCCGTGCCGGCCCGACGACTGCTCCTCGGCTGCGTCCTCGCGTCCCTGGCCGGCTGCACGGCGACCACCGCCGGCACCGCGTCACCGGCCGGGAGCCCGACCGCCGGCGGCACGGCCGGGGTCGTGCTGACCGACGGCGACGCCTGCGGCGAGGTGTTCTTCTGGGCGGCCGGCGGCTCGGGCGACGTCGCGGTCACCGTGTCCACCGACGTCGTCGACCGCGCCACCGACGGACCCACCCGGCTGCGCTACGCCCTGCCGGACCCCCGGGTGGAGGTGCTCGTGCTCACCGGGCACGACCTGACCGCGAACTTCTGCACCGACGCGATCGACGCCGCCGCCGAGCCCACCGCCACCCAGGAGGTCACCGCCGGGACGGTCACCCTCGACCTCGACCCGCCCGGGGAGGAGTGCGGCGAGAGCGACGGCCGGCTGCGGATCGACGGGCTGGTGGCGGCCGACGGCACCCGGTTCGCCCCCGTCGACGTCTCCTCCGGGTCCGTCGGCTGCAACGTGGGCGGCTGAGCCGCGTCGTCCCCCGGCGGGACGGGCGGGTCATCCCGCAGGTGGACGACGCCGGGCCGCCCACTGCCTAGATTCGACGGCGCGATGGACGAACCGATGGAACGCGTGGCCGACCGGCTGCGCCGGCACCCGTTCGCGGTGGACGCCGCGATCGCCGGAGCCGCCTGGTTCTGCCTGGTGCTGCTGCCGGCCGGGATGTTCTGGCCCGGCGGGGACGTCGCGCTGCTCACCGGCACGCTGCTCGTCGCGCCGCTGGCCTGGCGGCGGCGGGCGCCGGTGCCCGCGGCGGCCGTCGTCACCGGCGTCGGGCTGCTGCAGCTGGGGGCCGTCCCGCAGCTGATCCCGGCCGACGTCGCCGCGCTGGTCATGGTGCACGCGCTGGCGGCCTACGCCCCGCGCTGGGCGGCGCGGGCGGGCCTGGCGGTCGGGCTGCTCGGCGCGGTGCTGGCCGCCACCTTCTACTACGCGATCGACTCCCCCGACGCGATGGTCGTGGCCACCGGGACGATCGCCGTCGCCGTCGTGGCGGCCTGGGCCCTGGGCAACCTGCGGCGGGCCCGCCTGCAGCGCGAGGCCGGTCTGGAGGAGCGCGCCCGCCTGCTGGAGACCGAGCGCCAGCAGGAGATGCGGCTGGCCGCCACCGCCGAGCGCGCCCGGATCGCCCGCGAGATGCACGACGTCGTGGCGCACTCCCTGTCGGTGGTCATCGCCCAGGCCGACGGCGGCCGCTACGCCGGGCGCACCGACCCGGAGGCGGCCACCGGCGCGCTCGAGGCGATAGCCGCGACCGGCCGGCAGGCGCTCACCGACATGCGGGCGCTGCTCGGCGTGCTCCGCGAGGGGCCGGGCGAGGAGTACGCGCCGCAGCCGGACGTCGCCGCCGTCCCGGCGCTGGTCGAGGACGTGCGGGCCAGCGGCCTCGACGTCGACCTGCTGGTGGAGGGCAGCCCGCGGCCGCTGCCGGCCGGCCCGCAGCTGGCCGCCTACCGGATCGTGCAGGAGTCGCTGACCAACGTGCTCAAGCACGCGGGCTCCGCCGGGCGGGCCTGGGTGCGGCTGTCGTGGCGGGACGACGGACTGGAGGTCGCGGTGCTCGACGACGGCCGGGGGGCCTCGGCCGCGCTCGCGGACGGCGCGCCCCAGGGTGGCGGCCAGGGCCTGCGCGGGATGGTCGAGCGGGCGCAACTGCACGGCGGCCGGCTGACCGCGGCGCCCCGGTCGGGCGGCGGCTTCGCGGTCCACGCCCTGCTCCCCTACGGTGCCCGGCGATGAGCGCCCCCGCCGAGGGCCGGATCCGCGTCGTCCTCGTCGACGACCAGCAGATGGTGCGCGCGGGCTTCCGCATGGTCATCGACTCCCAGCCCGACCTCACCGTCGTCGGCGAGGCGGGTACCGGCGACGAGGCGGTGCGGCTGCTGGCCCGCACGCCGGCCGACGTCGTCCTCATGGACGTGCGCATGCCGGGCACCGACGGCATCGAGGCGACCCGGCAGGTGACCGCCCGGCCCGACCCGCCCCGGGTGGTCGTGCTGACCACGTTCGACCTCGACGAGTACGTGGTCGCCGCGATCGGCGCCGGGGCCAGCGGCTTCCTGCTCAAGGACGCCCCGCCCGAGGAGATGCTCGCCGCGATCCGCACCGTGCACGCCGGGGACTCGGTGATCGCCGCGTCGTCCACCCGGCGGCTGCTGCAGCACGTGGCGCCGATGCTGCGCGGGGCGACGTCCGCCCCCGCCGTCGCACCCCGGGAGCTGGCCGAGCTGACCCCGCGCGAGCGCGAGGTGCTGGTGCAGATGGCCTACGGCGCCACGAACGCCGAGCTCGCCGCGCACTTCGTGGTCAGCGAGGCCACGGTGAAGACCCACGTCGGGCGGGTGCTGGCCAAGACGGGCTCGCGCGACCGCGTGCAGGCCGTCGTCCTCGCCTTCCGGACCGGCCTGGTGCAGCCGGCCGACCTCCTCCGCGACGCCTGAACCTCCGACCCCTTTCGCCGCGATCATGGGCGAGTTGCCGCCCGCGGCGGCGTGTCCGCCCGTGTCTGCGGCAAGAGGCCCATGATCGCGGCCGGGTCCGACCGGGGGATGACGCGGGCCTCCACCCCCGGGCGCAGGGACGGCGGCGCGAGGATCGCCCGCCGCTCCGACGCGGGACGACGACCTCCCCCGGCAGCGTGGACGACGTCCCGCTCCCCGCGTCGAGAGGCCCCGATCGTGTCCGCTCCCGTCCCCGTGATGACCGTCCCCGGCGAGCCGCCGCCGACCACCGACGCCGTGCGCGCGACCGGCCTGACCCGCACCTACGGCAGCGGCGCCACCGCGGTGCACGCGCTGGCCGGTGTCGACGTCGCCTTCGCCCGCGGCGCCTTCACCGCGATCATGGGCCCCTCCGGGTCGGGCAAGTCCACGCTCATGCACTGCCTGGCCGGGCTGGACGTCCCGACCGGCGGGCAGGTCTTCCTCGGCGACACCGAGCTGACCAGCCTGCGCGACGACCAGCTCACCCGGCTGCGGCGCGAGCGGATCGGCTTCGTCTTCCAGTCGTTCAACCTGCTCCCGGTGCTCGACGCGCGGGAGAACATCCTGCTGCCGATGCAGCTGGCCGGCCGCCGTCCCGACTCCTCGTGGTTCGACGCGGTGGTGGCCCGGCTGGGGCTGCGCGACCGGCTCCGGCACCGGCCCTCGGAGCTGTCCGGCGGCCAGCAGCAGCGCGTCGCCGTCGCCCGGGCGCTGCTCCCCCGGCCCGACGTCGTCTTCGCCGACGAGCCCACCGGCAACCTCGACTCGCGGGCCGGCGCCGAGGTGCTCGACCTGCTGCGCAGCAGCGTGCGGGAGACCGGGCAGACCGTCGTGATGGTCACCCACGACCCGGCCGCGGCCGCGTACGCCGACCGCGTCGTGCTGCTGGCCGACGGTCGCGTCGCCGGCGACATCGCCGCGCCGACCGCCGACACCGTGCTCACCGCGCTGCGCGGGCTGGGGGCCTGAGCACCGTGCTGCCCGTCGTCATGGCCGGCGTGCGCGCGCACGCCGCGCGCCTGGTCGCCTCCACCGTCGCGATCGTCATCGCGGTCGGCTTCGTCGTCGCGACGCTGACCCTCAGCCAGACCACCCGGGACACCGTGCTCGAGGCGGTGGGCGCCCGGTACGTGAGCGCCGACGTCGTGGTCACCACGACCAGCGGCGAGCCGCTGGACGCCGCCGCCGCCGTGGTGGCGGACGTGCCCGGTGTCGCCGCCGTCGACCTCGCGACGTCGACCTCGGTGCAGGCCCTCGTGCCCGGCCGCACCGGCGCCCAGTACCTCCTGGTCGACTCCGTGGCCGCGGACCCGCAGCTGCGCTGGCAGCAGCTGGCCGAGGGCGCGCTGCCCGACCGGACCGGCGAGGTGGCCGTCAGCGAGCGGGTCGGGGCCGGCATCGGCGACGTCCTCACCGTGACCACCTACGGCGACGAGGGCCGCGAGTCGACCTCGCAGGCCACCGTGGTCGGGGTCGTGGACCTCGGCGGCGACCCGTCCGCGGGGCTCAACGGCCGCGCGTTCGTCGTCGGCGACCAGGTGGCGGCGTGGGACGCCCTGGGCCCGAGCGAGGTGCGGGTCGCCGGCACCGACGGCACCGACCCCGGGGCGCTCGCCGCCGACGTGCGGGCCGCGCTGGGCGGCGACGTCGAGGTGCGGACCGGCGAGGAGGCGGCCGTCGCCGAGGCCGAGGCGCTCACCGGCGACGCGCTGGTGCTCACGCTGATGCTGCTGGTCTTCGGCACCGTCGCGCTGCTGGTGGCCGGTCTGGTCATCGCCAACACCTTCGCCGTGCTGCTCGCCCAGCGGACCCGTGAGCTGGCGCTGCTGCGCTGCGTCGGCGCGACCGCCCGGCAGGTGCGCCGCAGCGTGCTCGCCGAGGCCGCGCTGACCGGCGTCGCCGCGTCCGTGCTCGGGGTGGGTGCGGGGATCGGCCTGGCCGCGCTGGTGTCGGCGCTGGTGGGCACCGACTCGCCGATCCCGCTGGCCGGGGTGTCGGTGCCGCTGTCGGCGGTGCTCGGCGGGCTGGCGATCGGCACGGGCACCACGCTGCTGGCCGCCCTGGTGCCCGCCCGCGCCGCGACGCAGGTCGCGCCGCTGGCCGCGCTGCGCCCGCTGGACCCGGCGCCGCTGCGCTCGCGCGGCGGGGTGCTGCGGCTGGTCACGGGCCTGCTGCTGACCGTCCCCGGTGTGGTGCTGATGGGCGCCGGCGTGGCGCTGGGCGAGGTGCTGCTGTCGGTGGCCGGCGGGGCGCTGAGCTTCCTCGGCGTGGTGCTGCTCGCCCAGCGGGCGGTGCCGCCGGTGGTCGCCGCCGCCGGCCGGCTGGTGCGCCGGCGCGGGGTCACCGCCCGGCTGGCCGGCGGCAACGCGACGCGCAACCCGCGCCGCACGGCGGCCACGGCGACCGCGCTGCTCATCGGCGTCACGCTGACCACGGCGATGGTCGTGGGGGCGGCCTCCACCCGGGCCACCGCGCAGGCCGGCCTGGCCGCGCAGTACCCGACCGACGTCGTCGTCACCGGCAACACCGACGAGGGCATGCCGGCCTCGTTGCTCGCCCGGCTGCAGACCGTGGACGGCGTGCGGGCGGCGGCGGCGCTGACCGCCGGCGGCGTCACCGGCCCGGACGGGTACGAGGGCTACACCCTCGGGGTCGACCCGGCGCAGGCCGCGCCGGTGCTGCGGTCGACCGACGACCTGCCGCTCCCGGCCCCGGGCACCGCGGTGCTGCCGTGGTGGACCGTGGAGAGCTGGGGCGTCGAGGACGGCGGCCGGGTGACGATGAGCGGCGGCGACGGCGGCGAGCAGACCTTCACCGTCCGGCTCGGCGACACCGACGTCCCGCTGCTCACCACGGCCGACCTCACCGCCCTCGACCCCGACGCGGTGCTCGACACCTTCTGGGTGCGGATGGCCGACGGTGCCGACGCCGGCACGGTGGTCGACGACGTGACCGACGTCGTGGGCGCCGCGGTGCCCACCGCCGCGGTCACCGGCCTGGCCAGCGAACGGGCGGCGCTGGACCAGGTGCTCGACGTGCTGCTGCTCGTGGTCACCGGGCTGCTCGGGGTGGCGGTGCTCATCGCGCTGATCGGCGTCGGCAACACCCTGGCGCTGTCGGTGGTGGAGCGCCGCCAGGAGAACGGGCTGCTGCGGGCGCTCGGGCTGACCCGCGGGCAGGTGCGCGGCCTGCTGGCGTGGGAGGCGGCGCTGGTGGCCGGGGTCGCGGCGGTGCTCGGGGTGGCGCTGGGCACCGGCTACGGGCTGATCGGCGTGGCCTCGGTGCTCGGCGACCACGGCGAGGTGGTGCTCAGCATGCCGTGGCTGCAGGTGGTCGCGATCGTCGTCGTCGCGACGGTGGCGGGGCTGCTCGCCTCGGTGCTGCCGGCCCGACGCGCCGCCCGCACGCCCCCCGTGGCCGCGCTCGCGAGCTGAGGAGCGGAGGGGGGGGGGGGGGGGGGGGGGGGGGGGGGGGGGGGGGGGGGGGGGGGGGGGGGGGGGGGGGGGCGGGGGGTGCGCGGGGG
>NZ_JBJGZX010000063.1:0-12533 GCF_054050735.1 Blastococcus sp. SYSU D00813 | reverse complement strand
GCCGACGACCGCCGCGCCGGCAGCATCTGCGGCAGCGTGTCGGGCACCCAGCCCGGGCCCCCGCGGCAGCGGCTCCCGGTCCCGTTCCGGCGCGGCAGCCAGCGGCACCACGGTCACCCCGACCGCGTACTCCCGCACTCCCGCCACGACCTGCACGCTAGGCCCCGGGTACGACAGTTCCGGGCCGCTGACCAGCACCGACACCACCAGCGTGTGCGCCCACGCCCGCAGGATCGAGCGTGGAACGCCGCGCGCCGCGCACACGCTGGGCAGTGGCGCCCACCGGCCGCGGCGCGGGGCGGCGGCCGACGGGAGCGTCAGCCGTTCGCGAGCTCGAGCAGGACGTCCGCGTGGCACGGCCGGTCCAGCGGGCACCAGCACCCCAGGTCGCGTCCGCGCAGCAGCCGCCGGGCCTCGGCCGCGTAGTCGCCGACCGCCCACCGGCGGAACCACTCGATGGCCGTGGCGGTGTCGGGGCAGACGACGACCCGGGCGCCGTCGCGGTGCACGCCCGGCTCCCGGGACGTCGGCACCGGCCAGGCGTCGTCGGGGTCGGCGGCCGACCACATGTAGGTCTCCCCGACGCGGAACGGGTTGCCCCACCGGGTCGGCCGCGCCACGACCACCGCTCCTGCGGGCTTGCGCCAGCCGCGTGCCCGGCTCAGCCGGATGCGCTGCGGACGCCCCGACCTCCTGCGGGCGACCGGAGGTGCTCCGGCGTCCCGCCCTCCGACGGACACGGCCATCCCGCCACCACCCTCGCCTCGCAGCAGTCCCCCTGGGTCACCTGGTGTCTACGGGACGGGTGTGACGTTTCCTGCACGACCGCTGGGCGAGGACCGGTACCGGCACGAGGGTCGGGACCGCGGTGCCGGGGTCGTACGCCGACAGCACCGGGGTCCTCCCTCGCGGTCGGTCAGACCGTCAGCAGGGTCTTGATCGCGCGGCGCTCGTCCATCGCGCGGTAGCCCTCGGCGGCCTGCTCCAGCGGCAGGGCGAGGTCGAAGACCCGCCCCGGGTCGATGGCGCGGCTGGTGATCAGGTCGATGAGCTCGGGGAGGAAGCGCCGGACGGGGGCGGGGCCGCCGTGCAGGTGGACGCCGGAGAAGAACAGCTCGTCGCCGGGCAGGGCGACCTCGTGGGCGACGCCGACGTAGCCGACGTGGCCGCCGGGCCGGGTGGCGCGGATGGCCTGCATCATCGACTCCTGGGTGCCGACGGCCTCGATCACCGAGTGCGCACCCAGCCCGCCGGTGAGCTCCTCGAGCTCCGCCACGCCCTCGTCCCCGCGGGTGGTCAGGACGTCGGTGGCGCCGAACTCGCGGGCCAGGGCCTGCCGGTCGGCGTGCCGGCTGAAGGCGATGATCTGCTCGGCGCCGAGCTGGCGGGCGGCGAGCACGCCGAGCAGGCCGACGGCACCGTCGCCGACGACGGCGACGGTCTTGTCCGGGCCGGCCTCGGCCGCGACGGCGGCGAACCAGCCGGTGCCGAGCACGTCGGAGGCGGCCAGCAGGCCCGGGACGAGGTCGGCGCCCGGCATCTCGGGGGTGGCGACCAGCGTGCCGTCGGCCAGCGGGATGCGGGCGTACTCCGCCTGGGTGCCGATTGCGCCGACGGGGAAGGCGTGCACGCAGCGGGACTGGTACCCGGCCCGGCAGATCTCGCAGGTGTTGTCGGAGGCGAGGAACGAGCCGACGACGAACTGGCCGGGCCGCAGGGAGGTGACCTCGCTGCCGACCTCCTCGACCACGCCGACGTACTCGTGGCCCATCGGCGCCGGGCCCGCGACGGTGTCGGCGCCGCGGTAGGGCCACAGGTCCGACCCGCACACGCACGTGGCGGCCAGCCGGACGACCGCGTCGGTCGGCTGCTCGATCCGGGGATCCGGGCGGTCCTCGACGCGGACGTCGCCGGGGGCGTGCAGAACTGCTCCGCGCATGGTGGCTGGCTCCTTCGGCAGGGGGTGGGGCTTCCGGACACCACGGAACGCCTCCACGTGCGGGCGTGGGAGGGCGGGCTCGTGGGGGGTAGCGGCTCGACCCCCCTGCGCCGCCGGGCGGCCGTACGGTCGATCCGTGGACAACCGCTCCGACATCCGCGACTTCCTCGCCAGCCGGCGGGCCCGGATCACCCCGGAGCAGGCGGGGCTGCTGCCCGGGGGCGGACGTCGGCGGGTGCCGGGCCTGCGCCGGGAGGAGGTCGCCGTCCTCGCCGGGGTGAGCACCGACTGGTACACCCGGCTGGAGAAGGGGCACATCGCCGGCGTCTCCGAGGACGTGCTCGAGGCGGTCGCCCGCGCCCTGCAGCTCGACGAGGCCGAGCGGACCCACCTGTTCAACCTGGCCCGCGCGGCCACCCGGCCGGCCCGCACGCCGCAGCGCCGTGTCAGGGCGCAGGTGCCGCCGCGCGTGCAGTGGATGCTCGACTCGATGACCGGGGCGGCCGCGTTCGTCGCCAACGGCCGCCTGGACGTCCTGGCGACCAACGCCCTGGGCCGGGCGCTGCACTCACCGATGTTCGAGGGTCCGCGGCGGCCGCCGAACTTCGCCCGCTTCCAGTTCCTGGACCCGCGGGCGGAGGACTTCTACGCCGACCGCGCGGCGGCGGCGAACGTCACCGTCGCCCTGCTCCGCGCCGAGGCCGGCCGCCGCCCGCACGACGCGCAGCTGCGCGAGCTGGTCGGCGAGCTCTCCACGGTCAGCGAGGTGTTCCGGACCCGCTGGGCCGCGCACGACGTGCGCATCCACCACGACGGCGTCAAACACTTCCGCCACCCCGTCGTCGGCGCCCTCGAGCTGGGCTATTGCACGCTCGACCTGCCCTCGAACGACACCGCCGGCCTGCGCCTGACGATCTACACGGCGGAGCCGGGCACCCCCGCCGAGGACGCGCTCAAGCTGCTGGCCAGCTGGGCGGCGACCGCCCGTGCGGAGTCCCCGAGCGCGACCGACCGGGCCTGAGCTCAGCCGGGCGCGACGACGTCGCGGAACGTCGCCCGGGCCTCGTCGGAGCCGTCGAGGTTGCGGTTGACGCGCTCGACCACCCGCCAGTGGCCGTCGACGCGGCGCAGCCGCCACTCGTTGGCCGACAGCCGGCCGACCCAGAAGCGGTCGGCCCCGGCGTCCCAGCGCACGTTCATCGCGTGGTTCCAGGCGCGGGCGGTGTCCCCGTCGACCTCGATCCGCGGCGGTGTGAGCACGTGCCCCATGCCCGCCCGGATGCCGAGCTGGTGCCCGCCGTCGATCATCCCGGCGATCGCCTCACGGCCCTCCCACCGGCCGTGCGGGGCGGCGTCGTACACGCCGTCCTCGGTCCACAGCCCGGTCACCGCGGCGGGGTCGCCGAAGTCGGCGGCCGGGCCGTAGGAGGCGACCAGCTGGCCGATCTCGACCCGGTCCTCGAGGTGCCGCAGCCGCGCGGCGAGCGCCGCCACGTCCACCGCCACGTCCACCGCCACGTCCACCGCCACCGGCACGTCCACCGCCTCTCGTCCGCCGTCGTCGTGGGGGTCCATCGCGTTCCCTTCCCGTCCGGGTGACCTGCGTCGCGGTGCAGCCTGCACCCCGCGACGCGCCGGGCGGTCGGCAGCGGCTGCACGTGGTGCCCGGAGGTACGACATGGACACCGCCGGCGGGTCAGACCTCGACGGCGGTGCCGCAGACGCCGCAGACCTCGAGGTCCCGCCGTCCCCACCGGGCGACCGGCAGGAAGAACACGGTGACCTGCCGGGACTCCCGCACCCGTTGCCACCGCGTGGTGTTGCCGCAGCGCGGGCAGGTGCGGACCTCGCCGGGGCCGAGGTCGCGCTGCTTGGTGCCGAAGCCGAAGAGGAAGAACACGCCGCCGGCCTACGCAGCCGTGTCGCCGGGGTCCGGCTGGGTGCGCGGCCCGCCGGGACCCTCCGCGTCGCGGCGCTCCAGGCGCTGGCGGATGGCCGCCACGTTGAGCGCCAGGTCCTCCAGCGCCTCGACGGCGCGGGTCGCGAGCGCGAAGGTGAGGTTCTCGCGCTGCTCCTCGGCACTGGGCTCGCGGCGCGGGTGCTCGGTCGCCGACGACCAGGGCGAGCCGCCCTGGCCGCCCACGTCGCCGAACAGCTCGCGGAACATCTTCTGCGCCCGCTCCAGGAACTCGCCGGGGTCGGGCCGGTCGCCGGCCATGGGGTCTCCTCGTCGTCCGCCGTCGCGACGGGGGCACCCGTCGGCACCACTAGGGTTCCCGCCGGCGTCCGGCGTCACACCGGGGCGTCCTGCCACGGATCGCCGAGGGCGGGCCGGGAGAAACGAGGAGACGACGCGGTGAGCGATCTGGGTGGGCGCACGGCTCTGGTCACCGGGGCTGGGCAGAACGTCGGGGCGGAGATCGCCCGGGTGCTGGCCGCGCGCGGCGCCACCGTCGGCGTCAACGACCTGTTCGCCGACCGGGCCGAGCGGGTGGCCGAGGAGATCCGCGCGGCCGGGGGCAAGGCCGAGCCGGTGGTGGCCGACGTGACCGACCTGGCGGCGGTGCGCGAGGCCTTCGCCCTGTTCGGGCCCATCGACGTCCTGGTGAACAACGCCGGCATCCCGGTCACCGGCATCAGCATGAAGCGGTTCGTCGACGAGGACCCGGAGTCGTGGCGGGCGTTCGTCGACCTCAACGTGTACGGGCCGCTGAACTGCACGCACACGGCGCTGCCGGGGATGCTCGAGCGCGGCTGGGGCCGGGTGATCACGATCAGCTCGGAGTCCGCCCGGGTCGGGGACAAGCTGATCGCCACCTACGCCGCCTCCAAGGGCGCCGGCCCCGCGCTGATGCGCTCGCTGGCCAAGGAGGTGGGCCGCTCCGGCGTCACCTGCAACAGCCTCTCGCTGGCCACCCAGAACAACGCCGGGGTCGACGAGGGCTCGGACATGGCGCTCAAGCAGCTGCGCGCCTACGCCGTCCCGCGGCTGGGGAAGGCGAGCGACGTCGCCGCCGCCGTGGCCTGGCTGGTCGGTGACGACGCCTCCTGGGTCACCGGCCAGACCATCCCCGTGAACGGCGGCTACGCCACCAGCTGAGCGACCGGGCCGGGCCGCGTCCGGGACCGCCCCCCGGCCGCCCGGCCTCTGCTACAACCCGCGCCCGTGCTCCGACGACGCGTCCCGCTCGCCCTGCTCGCCGCGCTGCTGCTCGTCCCCGGCTGCGCCGCCGGGGAGGACGGCGAGCCCGGGGGGACCGCCGACCTCGAGGCCCCGTCGGCGACCGCGCTGGAGGGCGCGTCGGCCCTCCCGGCCGCGGACGTGCCCGGTGCCGGGCCCGCCGCCGAGCTGCTCGCGCGGGTGGACCTCTCCGCCGCCGTGCCGGGGCAGTACCTGTACGCGCAGGCGGCCACGGGCGGGCCCGACGGCGCGTACGTCGTCGTCACCGACCGGTCCGGCGACCACGCGAGCCGGCTGGTCGTCCTCTCCCCGGCCGGCGACGGTCTCGAGGTGACCGCCGCCCACGAGATCCCGGCCTTCGGGGCCGTCGAGGGCGCGCGCACCGTGGCCGTCCTCCCCGACGGGTCGGTGCTCGTGGCCGGCACCTTCGCCCTCCCCGAGGACGTGGGCCGCGGCGCCGACCTCGGCTTCGTCGTCGTCGACCCGGGCACCGGCGCGTCCCGGCAGGTGGTGGTGCTGCCCGCCCGGGGCGCCAGCAGCGCCGAGGGCCGGTCGGTGCTGTCGGCCGACGGCCGGACCGTGTACACGGCGGAGCGGCTGGGCGACGCGCCCGACGGCCGCGTCGTCGCCGTCGACGTGGCCAGCGGCGCCGTCGTCGCCGACCGCGACCTCCGGGGCGACCCGGAGCTGAGCCGGTACCCGTGGCTGGCCGCCGCCGGGGTCGCGCCACGGGCCGGCGGCGGGGTCCGCGTGCTGCTGCTCGCCGGCACCACGGCGGACGGCGGGGCGAGCGTCCCGCTGCTCGCCGACCTCACGCCCGGCCTGCAGCCCGCGGGCCCGCCGGTGCAGCTGCACCCCGAGCCCGCCGACACGCGCGCCGCCCTCGTGCCCGGAGCCGTCGACGGCACGGCCGTCGCGGTCGTCGACGTCGGCGCCGGCGGTCAGGTCGTCGCGGTGCCGCCCGGTGCCGCCGAAGGCGTGCCGCTGGTCCGTTCCGCCGACGTCGACTGGCTGGAGCCGCAGGCGGTGGACCCGGGGCTGGCCTGGTTCACGCTGCCCCTGCCGTGGGGCGCTGCCTCGATCGACCTCGCCACGGGGGAGTCGGCCCCGCCGGTCGACACCGGCTGCCGCGAGGGCCAGGGCGTGCGGTGGGCGTTCCCCGGGGAGGAGGGGACGACGCTGCTGCTCGGCGCCTGCGGGGCCGCGGAGCTCCTCTGGGTCCTCGGCACCTGACCGGTCAGGACGGCACGGGCCCGGGCCGCCGGTCGCGGTGGGGACGCGGCCGGGGCAGGTCCGCCGCCGGCTCCTCCGGCGGGCGGACCACGAGCTGCGCGCCGTCGGCGGCCAGCGTGCGCTCGACGTCGCGCAGCACGTGCATCCCCGCCGGATCGGTCGAGCGCACCTCGCGCAGGTCCACCACCACCCGGCGGGCGCCGCCCCGCGCCAGGCTCTCGACGGTGCCGCGCAGCAGGTCGGCGCCCTGCGCGGTCAGGTCGCCGGTCACGCGGACGGCGCCCCGGCGGACGTGGACGACCTCGGTCATGGCGGAGCTGCTCATGTCCCCACCATGGCAGCGCCGCGGCCCGCGGACCGGGCCCGGCGGGGAGTCGTCACGAGGTCGTCACACGCGCGCCCTCACGACGGCGGCGCGACGAGCAGCGGCCCGTAGTCGGCCGCGGTGAGCGGGTCGGCCGTCAGCTCCCCGCTGGGCAGCGGCGCCTCGAGCGGCTCGCCGTCCTGGGTGAGCAGCACCGCGCGGACGTCGGCCAGCGTGGTCGCGGTCAGCACGATCTGCGCCACGGCCAGCCGGCTCTCCTGGCCGTCGGGCGCCTCTCCGGGGCCGCTCAGGTCGACGGTGACGGTGCCGCCGTCGACCGCGGTCACCGCCAGGCCGGTGCCGGGCGGGAGCACGCTGGTGAGGGCGCCGGCCCGCTCGTCGGCGGTCGGCCCGGCGGCCAGCTGGTCGAGCAGGTCGCCGAGGCGCTCGCGCAGGCCCGTGCCCGAGACCTGCCGGTCGCTCGGGGTCAGGACGTCGCCGGGACCCAGCAGGTAGACCCGCGCGCCGCCGTCCTCGGCGGACGGCGCCGCGGGACCGGGCGGGGAGCTCGTCGGGGACAGCAGCCCGTAGGGGACGTCGGAGTCGCGGATCGCCTCGGCCTCCCCGCCGCCCAGGCCGCAGCCGCCGAGCAGCGCGAGCGCCAGCAGCCCCCCGGCGGCGCGCCTCACTGCTCCTCCTCCGTCGGCAGCGACAGGCTGAGCCGGGCCCCGCCGCACGGACCGTCCGAGCACCACGCGCCGCCGCCGTGCCGGGCCGCCACGTCGGCGACGATCGCCAGCCCCAGTCCCGCACCGGGCAGCGAGCCGCGCGCGGCGCGCGGGCCGCGCGCGAACCGCTCGAACACCCGCTCGCGGTCCTCGGGCGGGATGCCGGGACCGGCGTCGTCGACGGTGAGGACGACGGAGTCCCCCCGGCGCGCCACCCGGACGCAGCAGGCCCCGCCGGCGTGCCGGTCGGCGTTGTCCAGCAGGTTGCGCACCGCCCGCTCCAGCCACGCCTTGTCCCCGCGGACCACGGTGTCCCCGGCCGGGTCGGACTCCAGCAGGTCCGCCGGCCGGCCGGTGGCGGCGAGCACCTCGCGGACCAGCCCGCCCATGGCGACCCGCTCGTCCCCGGCGACCCCGGGGTCGTTGTCCAGCCGGGCCAGCTGCAGCAGGTCGTCGAGCGTGGCCCGGAACCGGGCGAGCTGCTGCTCCACCAGGTCGAGGGCCTGGCGGGACCGCGGGTCCAGCTCGTCGCGCCGGGCGGCCATCACCTCGACCGCGGTGGTCAGGCTGGTGAGCGGGCTGCGCAGCTCGTGGCTGACGTCGCCGACGAACCGCGCGTCCCGCTCGATGCGGGCGGCCAGCGCGTCGACCATCGCGTTGAAGCTGCCGACGATCGCCACCAGGTCGGGGTCGCCGGTGGCGGGCAGCCGGGTGGTGAGCTCGCCGGCGGCGATGCGGGTCGCGGCGCCGGCGACCTGGTCCAGGGGCTGCACCACCCGCCGACTGGCCCACAGCCCGACCCCCGCGCCGGCGGCGGTGGCGGCCACCGCGGCGGCGACCAGCACCCAGGTCAGGGTGCGCAGCACCGACCGCAGCTCGTCCAGCGGCGTGATCTCGTAGACGTCGAGGTCGGCGCCGGCCACGGGGACACCCACGACCAGCCGCGGCCCGGCGGGGGAGTCCACGCGCTGCAGGCCGGCCGACCCGGAGTCCACGACGTCGCGCAGCTGCGCGGGGACGTCCCGGGCGCCGACGTCCAGGCTCGTGGAGTACCAGGAGCCGCCGCTGCGGACCACGACGTCGCCCCCGTCGGTGGAGAGCTCGGCGAGGGCGTCGTCCACCTCCGTGCCGGCGGTCGCCAGCCGGCTGCGCAACAGGTCCGCGTCGACGAACGCCGCGCCGGTGGCGGCGGTCTCCCGCTGGTCCAGCAGGTAGCCGCGGGCCAGCAGGAACGTCGTCCCGGCGAGGACGGCGGAGACCAGCAGCGCCCCGAGGCCGAAGGACACGGCGACGCGGGCCCGCAGCCCGGAGGGCCGGGCGCGGGGCCTCACCGCGGGTCCAGCCGGTACCCCAGCCCGCGGACGGTGACGACCAGCCGCGGCGCGCCCGGGTCGAGCTCGACCTTGGTGCGCAGCCGGCGGATGTGGACGTCGACGATGCGCTCGTCGCCGAAGAACCCGTGCTGCCACACGCGCTCGAGCAGCTCCTGGCGGCTGAGCACCCGCCCGGGCACCGCGGCCAGCTCGCACAGCAGCCGGAACTCGGTCACGGTGAGCGGCAGCGGCCGGTCCCCGCGCGAGACCGTGCCGCCGGCGGGGCGCAGCACCAGCGGCTCGTCCGCGGAGCCGTCGAGCACCACCTCCGGGGGCCGCTCGGCGCCGCCCCCCGGCGCCCCTCCGGCCCGCCGGCGCAGCGCCCGCAGGCGCGCGGTGATCTCCTTGACCGCGAAGGGCTTGGTCACGTAGTCGTCGGCGCCGGCCTCCAGCGCCGCGACGATGTCGTGGGTGTCGGCGCGGGCGCTCACCACGATGATCGGCAGGTCGTGCGCCCGCCGGACGTGGCGGACGACGCTGTAGCCGTCGGTCCGGCCGAGCATCAGGTCCAGGACCATGAGGTCGGGCGGGTCGCGGTCCACGCGGGCGCAGGCCTCCTCGCCGTCCACGGCCTCGTCGACGGCGTAGCCCTCGTCCTCCAGGGCCCACCGCAGGGCGGTGCGGATGTGGTCGTCGTCCTCGACGACGAGCAGGCGGGGCGGCACGCCCGTCCATGCTGCCACCGCCCGACCGCCGTGCCGCCGCCGTCCGGGGAGGCCCGGCGGATCGTCACGGAACCGCAAAGCGCTCGCACCCCGGACCGCAAAGCGGCACCGGCAGTCTGGCGGCCAGCACCGTGCACCGCGCCGACCGGAGGAGCCGCCCCATGACGAGCGGAGCAGCCCGCGCGCGCCCGGCTCCGGGGGACGACGAGGTCGTGGTCGCGCTCGACGAGACGCTGCTCGCCGACGGACTGGCCGACGCCCGCTGGCTGCTGCACGAGGCGCTGCTGGCCGGGGCCCGGCGGATCGTCGTCGACCTCGCCCGCGTCGACCGGCTGGCCAGCCCGGCGCTGGCCAGCTTCCTGTGGGCCCACCGCATCTGCCGCGCCCGCGGCGGCGGGGTGGTCCTGCGCGGCGCGGACCGGCGGACGTCGGACATGCTGCGCCGGACCGGCCTGTGGCGGGTGCTGCAGCTGCAGCCGGGGCCGCCGCCCGGCCCGGCCCGCCGGCGCGGAACACCCCGGCGCGGCCGCCCGTTGCAGCCCTGACCGCGTGCGCGCGTCCCGTACCCCCTCGTCGAAGAGAGCCATGAGTCCCTATCACAGTCCCCAGGCCACGGATCCCCGCTTCCGGAGGGGGGTGCGTGGCCGGTGACCGAGGTGCTCACCCTGCTGCTGGGCCTGCTCGTCGTCCTGGCGATCACGGTCGCCACCGGGTACTTCGTGGCCCAGGAGTTCGCCTACATGGCGGTCGACCGCTCCGCCCTGGCCGCCCGCGCCGAGGCCGGTGACGCCGCGGCCGCCCGGGCCCTGGCGGTCACCCGCCGCACGTCGTTCATGCTCTCCGGCGCCCAGTTGGGCATCACCGTCACCGGGCTGCTCGTCGGGTACGTCGCCGAGCCGCTGATCGGCGAGTCGCTCGGCTCGCTGCTCGGCGGGGTGGGCGTCCCGACCGGGGTGGGCGTCGCCGTCGGCGCGGTCCTCGCCCTGCTGTTCTCCACGCTGGTGCAGATGCTGTTCGGCGAGCTGTTCCCCAAGAACCTCGCCATCGCCCGGCCCGAGCCGGTCGCCCGCTGGCTGGCCGCCTCCACCGTCGTCTACCTGAAGGTGCTGGGGTGGCTGATCCGGGTCTTCGACCAGGCGTCGAACCTGCTGCTGCGGGCGCTGCGGATCGAGCCGGTGCACGACGTCGAGCACGCCGCGACCGTGCGCGACCTCGAGCACATCGTCGAGGAGTCCCGCGAGAGCGGGGACCTGCCGGCCGAGCTGTCCATGCTGGTCGACCGCATCCTCGACTTCCCCGAGCGCGACGTCGAGCACGCGATGATCCCGCGCCCGCGGGTCGACACCGTGGCCACCACCGAGACCCTCGGCGGGCTGCGCGAGCTGATGGCCGCCGGGCACTCCCGCTACCCGGTCCTGGACGCCGGCACGGGTGACGTGGTCGGTGTCGTGCGCCTGGCCGACGTCCTGGTGACCACCGAGCCCGACACCGCGCCGGTGACCGCCCTCGCCCGCGAGTGCCCGGTGGTCTCGACCTTCACCTCGCTGCCCGACGCGCTGCGCCGGCTCACCGACCGCGGCGACCAGCTGGCCTGCGTGATCGACGAGTACGGCGGCTTCGCCGGCGTCATCACGCTGGAGGACCTCGCCGAGGAGCTGGTCGGCGAGATCACCGACGAGCACGACGCCGACGTCGACCCCGCGTACGTGCCGGTCGCGGGCGACGGCGTGTGGGAGATGGGTGGCGACGTGCACGTCGACGAGGTCGAGCGGGCGCTGTCGGTGGACCTGCCCCGCGGGCCCTACGAGACGATCGCCGGACTGGTCATCGCCGCGGCCGGGACGCTGCCCCCGCCCGGCGCGCAGCTGACCCTCGAGCTGCCGCCGGACCCGGGGGACCTCGTCCACGACGACGACCCCGCCCCCCGGCTGCTGCGCGTGGAGGTGCTCGCCGTCGACCGGCACGTGCCCTCCCGGGTGCGGCTCGAGCTGCCCGACCGGGTGCCCGCTCCCGGGACCACCGGCACCGTCACCGCCGAGGAGACCGTCCGATGAGCGGGAACCCGTGGGTCGTCGTCGCCGCGACGGTGGCCATCGTGGCGCTGTCGGCCTTCTTCGTCGCCGTCGAGTTCGCCGCGCTGGCCGCCAAGCGGCACCGGCTGGAGGAGGCGGCCCCCAGCAGCCGCTCGGCCCGGGCGGCGCTGCGCAACTCCTCCGAGCTCACCCTGCTGCTCGCCGGCTCCCAGCTCGGGATCACCGCCGCCACCCTGGCCCTGGGCGCCATCAGCAAGCCGGCCGTCCACCACTGGCTCACCCCGCTGTTCGGGTCGTGGGGTCTCCCGCTGGTCGCCGCCGACGTCGCCGGGTTCGTCCTGGCCCTGCTCGTCGTCACCTTCGTCCACCTCGTGGTGGGGGAGATGGCGCCCAAGTCGTGGGCCATCGCGCACCCGGAGCGGTCGGCCACCCTGCTGGCCGGTCCGATGCGCGCCTTCATGGCGGTCTTCCGGCCGCTGCTCCGGGTGCTCAACTCGGCGGCCAACGCCCTGGTCCGCACGGTCGGCGTGGAGCCCGCCGACGAGGTGGCGGTCGGGCACAGCCCCGACGCGCTGCGCCACCTGGTCGAGCACTCGGCCAACGTGGGCGCGCTGGACGCCAGGTTCTCGGCGCAGATCTCCGGAGCGCTGGAGCTGGAGCGGATGACCGTCCGCGAACTGGTCGACCCCGACGCGCCGCTGGGTGCCGTGCCGGCCGACGCCTCCGTCGGCACGGTGCGCGAGGCCACCCGGCGCACCGGGCACCTGCGCATCCTGCTCGGCACCCGGGAGCGGCTGACCGGGGTCGTGCACGTCCGCGACACGCTCACCGCGCCGGAGGGCGCCCGCGCCGCGGGCTTCGCCCGGCCGGTGTTCACCCTGGACGCCGGCACCAGCGTGCACGCGGCGCTCGCCTCGATGCGGGAGAGCCGCAACCACCTGGCGGTGGTCACCGACGCCGGCGCGGTCCTCGGCGTGGTCACCCTCGCCGACGTGCTCCGCCGGCTGTTCCCGGAACCGGCCGGGGCGGCCTGACCGGGCCCGGACACGGCTGCGGCCGGGCCCCGCACGGGGCCCG
>NZ_JBJGZX010000062.1:0-13106 GCF_054050735.1 Blastococcus sp. SYSU D00813 | reverse complement strand
AGCTCCAGGACGTCATCGAGACGTTCGAGGACCGCGAGAAGCGGCGCGACTGTGCAAGGACCCGGCTGCAGGTTCCCGCCCCTCCCACGCGCGGCGCGGGACCCTGCAGCGGAGCCGTTCCAGCAACTGACGGGGAGGCGGTGGGCGTGTTCACGGGCACGCTCACCGCCGACCTGTTGCTCGGCGACGTCCACTCGCTCAAGGGGAAACGCGCCGTCGTCCGGCCGATCGTGGCCGAACTGCGGCGCCGCTTCTCCGTGGCCGCCGCCGAGGTCGGCGACACCGACCTGCACCGCCGGGCGCAGGTGGGGGTCGCCACCGTGGCCGGGGACGTCGGTCAGGTCACCGACGTCCTCGACGCCTGCGAGCGGTTGCTGGCCGACCGGCCCGAGGTGACGCTGCTGTCGACGCACCGGCAGCTGTTCAGCGACACCGATTAAGGACCCCCGTGCCCCCCACACCTCGCCAGCGCGGCGCGGGCCCCTGCACGGGGGCCGTTCCATCGAGTCACCTGGAGGTGCCATGGCCGACCCGGCCCGCGCCCGCAAGCTCGCGGTGCGCATCCGACAGATCGTCTCCGCGGCGATCGAGTCCCAGATCAAGGACCCCCGGCTGGGCATGGTGACGGTCACCGACGCCCGGGTGACCAGCGACCTGCGCGAGGCCACCGTCTTCTACACCGTCTACGGCGACGCCACGCAGGTCGAGGACTCGGCCAAGGCGCTGGCCAGCGCCACCGGCGTCCTGCGGTCCACCGTCGGCAAGCAGACCGGGATCAAGTTCGTGCCGACCCTGGCCTTCGTCGCCGACCACGTCCCCGACACCGCGCGCGAGCTCGACGCCGCCCTCGAGCGGGTCAGGTCCGCCGACGCCGAGCTGGCCCGGCTGCGCGAGCACGCCACCTACGCCGGCGACGCCGACCCCTACCGCCACCCGGCCGAGGACGACGACGAGGACGACGACGACACCGCCGACGCGCCGGCGGCCGGCAGCGACGTCCCCGCCGAGAGCAGGAGCGCGAGCGCATGAGCGAGAACGACCCCGACCCGGCCCTCCCCGACGAGGGGCAGGACCGCGTCGAGCTCGGGGGCACGGAGATGCCGGCCGACGGCGACCCGACCCTCGGCGGGCGCACCGGCCAGATCGGCGAGACGGCGAGCATCGCCGCCGACGAGCCCGACGACGGCGGGCCGCCCATCCCGGTGGCCGGCGGCGACGTGCGCGAGGAGCCGAACGCGCCGCCGGTCGCCGATCCCGGACCGAAGTGAGCGCCGTCCCGCAGCCGTCACCGGGCACCGGGCGGACGGCGGCCGGTGTCCTCGCCGACGCCGCCGCCGCCCGCGCGACCGTCGTCCTGTGCGCGCACGTGCAGCCCGACGCCGACGCGCTGGGCTCCACCCTCGCCCTGACCGGCGCCCTGCGCCGGTGCGGTGCGCGGGTGCTCGCGACGTTCCCCGAGCCGTTCGTGCTGCCGGTGTCCCTGTCCTGGCTGCCCGGCGCCGCCGGCCTGGTGCCCTCGTCGGAGGTGCCGTCCTCGCCCGACGTCTTCGTCAGCCTGGACGCCGCCTCGCCCGGTCGCCTCGGCGAGCTCGCGCCGCTGCTCGAGCGGGCCGGCACCTCCGTCGTGCTCGACCACCACGCGAGCAACCCCGGCTTCGGCGACGTCCGCGTCGTCGACCCCGGCGCGCCGGCGACGGTCACCCTGGTCGCCGGCCTGCTCGACGAGCTCGGGGTGACCCTCGACGCCGAGCTCGCCACCTGCCTGTACGCCGGGCTCGCCGCCGACACCGGCTCCTTCCGCTTCGGCAGCACCCGGCCCGACACGCACGAGCTGGCCGCGCGCCTGCTGGCCACGGGGATCGACCACGCCGGCATCAGCCGCCGGCTGTTCGACACCGCGCCGTTCGGCTGGCTGCGCCTGCTCTCGCAGGTCACCGGCCGGGCGCAGCTGGAGCTCGCCGTCGGCGCCGGGCTGGTGTGGACGTGGTCGAGCACCGCGGAGGCGGCCGAGCACGGCCTGCCCGCCGAACAGCTCGAGGCCCTCGTCGACGTCGTCCGCTCCACCGAGGAGGCCGACGTCGCCTGCGTCCTCAAGGGGCAGGACGACGGCACCTGGTCGGTGTCGATGCGCTCCCGGGGGGCCACCGACCTGTCCCGGGTGGCCATGGCGCTGGGCGGCGGGGGCCACCGCGCCGCCGCGGGCTTCACCTCGCACGCCGACCGGGAGGGCACCATCGCGGCCATCCGCGCCGAGCTCTGCGCGTCGCCGACCTCCCGGTCGGCACCGCGGCCAGGCGCCGTCCCCGGCTGACGTGGAGCCGGACCAGGCCACCGGGCCGGCAGGTCTCCGCCCTCCGCGGCCCGGTGCCTCCGAACCGCTGGGGACCCCGCGCCGCGGGCCGTCGGTCCTCGCCCTCGCCGCGCCGGCGCTGGTCGTGCTGGCCGCCGAGCCGCTGTACCTGCTCGTCGACACCGCCGTCGTCGGGAACCTGGGCACCGTGCCGCTGGGCGGGCTCGCCGTCGGCGGGGGGCTGCTGGCCTGGGCCGCGGCCCTGCTGAACTTCCTCGCCTACGGCACCACCGCCCGCGCCGCGCGCCGCGCGGGGGCCGGTGACCGGGCCGGTGCGGTCGCGGAGGGTGTGCAGGCCACCTGGCTCGCGGTGGCCCTCGGCGCCGGCGTCCTGCTGCTGTTCCAGGTGCTGGCCGGGCCGCTGACCCGGCTGCTCGCCGGCGGCGGGGGAGAGGTGGCCGAGGCCGGGGAGGAGTGGCTGCGCGTCGCCTCCCTCGGCGCGCCGCTGCTGCTGGTCTCCCTGGCCGGGAACGGGTGGCTGCGCGGTGTCCAGGAGCTGCGCCGGCCGGTCCGGTACGTGCTCGCCGGGTCGCTGACCAGCCTGGTCCTGTGCCCGCTGCTGGTGCACACCGCGGGTCTGGGGCTCCCCGGGTCGGCGGTGGCCAACGTCGTCGGGCAGGCGCTGACCGCGGCGCTGTTCGTCCGGGCGCTCGTCCGGGAGGGTGCCGACTGGCGGCCGCGGCCCCGAGCGGTCCGCGCCCAGCTGCTCCTCGGCCGCGACCTGCTGCTGCGGGCGGCGGTCCTGCAGCTGGCGTTCCTGGTCGCGGCCGGCGTGGCCGCCCGCGCCGGCCAGGCCGAGCTGGGCGCCCACCAGATCGCCCTGCAGCTGTTCTTCTTCCTCGCCCTGGTGCTCGACGCCTACGCGATCGCCGCGCAGACCCTGGTCGGGCACGCGCTCGGGGCCGGGAGGCCCGGCGCGGCCCGGGCCACGGCGCTCCGGGTCGTGTGGTGGGGGCTGGGCACCGGGATCGCGGTCGCCGTGCTGCTGCTCGCGCTGCGCGGGGTGCTCGTGCCGCTGTTCACCGACGACCCGGCCGTGCAGGAGCAGGCGGAGCTGGTGTGGTGGTTCCTCGCCGGCTTCCAGCCGCTCGCCGGCGTCGTCTTCGCCCTGGACGGCGTCCTGATGGGTGCCGGCGACGTGGGCTACCTGCGCACCGTCACCATCGGCGCCGCCGTCGTCGGGTTCCTGCCGCTGTCCCTGCTGGCGGGTCCGCTCGACCTCGGGCTGGCCGGCATCTGGACCGGGCTGACCCTCTTCATCGCGCTGCGCCTGGTCGCCGTGCTCGTGCGGGTGGCGGGGGACCGGTGGCTGAGCGCACCTGCGACGGTGGGCGCATGAGCGCACTCCACGACGACGCTCCGCCGGCGCTCCAGGTCCCCGCGGGGACCCCGCTGTGAGCCCCCGCCGTCCCGACGCCGACGTCGCCCCCGGCATCCTGCTCGTCGACAAGCCCGGCGGCATGACCTCCCACGACGTCGTCGCCCGCGCCCGGCGCGCGCTGTCGGTCCGCCGGATCGGCCACGCCGGCACCCTCGACCCGATGGCCACCGGCCTGCTGGTCCTCGGCGTCGGCGCCGCGACCCGGCTGCTCGGGCACCTGAGCGGCTCGGACAAGACCTACGAGGCGACCGTCCGACTGGGCCAGAGCACCGTCACCGACGACCGCGAGGGGGAGGTGCTGACCACGACCTCCGCCGGGCACCTGGACGACGACGCGGTGCGGGCCGCCCTCGCCGCGCAGACGGGGCCGCTGCTGCAGGTCCCCTCCTCCGTGAGCGCGGTCAAGGTGGCCGGCCGGCGCTCCTACGACCGCGTCCGGGCCGGCGAGGACGTCGTCCTCGAGCCGCGCGCGGTCACCGTGCACCGGCTGGACGTCCACCGCGTCCACCGGCCGACCCCCGACCTGGTCGACGTCGAGGTCACGGTGGTCTGCACCGCCGGCACCTACATCCGGGCCATCGCCCGGGACGCGGGCGCCGCCCTCGGTGTCGGCGGTCACCTCACCGCCCTGCGGCGGACGGCCTCGGGCCCCTTCACCACGGAGCAGGCGGCGCCGGTCGAGGACGCCGCGGCCGCGCTCGCCGCCGGGGGAGGGCGCGGCGTCCTGGGCCTGACCGAGGCGGCGACGGCGGTGTTCCCGGCCCGCGCGGTGACCGCCGAGGAGGCCACCGCCCTGGGCTACGGCCAGCGCGTCCCGGCCACGGGCACGCCGGGGCTCACGGCCGCGGTCGACCCCGCCGGCCGGCTGGTCGCACTCCTCGAGGACGCCGGTCGCACGGCACGCGTGACGGTCGGCTTCCCACCCGGCTGATCAGCGCGGTTGACCGCCGTCGGGCCGGGGAAGAGGCACCCGCATGAGCGTCGTGAAGATCAACGCGATCACCGTGCCCAAGGAGCGGCAGGAGCGCTTCGAGGAGCGCTTCCGCGGACGGGCCGGTGCGGTCGAGAGCACCCCCGGCTTCGAGTGGTTCGAGCTGCTGCGCCCGCAGGAGGGCACCGACCAGTACCTCGTCTACACCCGGTGGGAGACCGAGGCCGCCTACGAGGCCTGGCAGTCCAGCCAGGACTTCGACCGCGCGCACTCCGGCGGCGGTGACACCCTCGCCCCGGCGGCCGCCCAGTCGTCGCACCTGTGGTCCTACGAGGTCATCGAGAGCGCCGGGCCGAAGGTGGACCAGGAGAACCAGGCCTGACGCCCGCCGGTGGCCACCGGACCGCGGCGGCCACCGGCCACGGGCGCCGGACTACTGTGAGCGGGCGGGTCCGCAGCACCGGCGGGCCCGCCCGACACGCAGGTGGGAGCCATGACCGACACCCTCGCCGACAGCCGTACCTCCCCCCGGGTCTTCACCGAGGGCGTACCGGTCGTCGTGGAGGAGGCCCGGCGCCGTCCGGCCGCCGAGCGGCAGCAGCTCCTGGACGACCCCGGTTTCGGCCGCTACTTCACCGACTCGATGTTCGTGGCGCGCTACCGCGTCGGCGAGGGCTGGTACGACGCCCGGCTGACCCCCTACGCGCCGCTGCAGGTCGACCCGGCCACCGCCGCGCTGCACTACGCGCAGTCGATCTTCGAGGGCCTCAAGGCCTACGCCCAGCCCGACGGCAGCGTGGCGACGTTCCGCCCCGAGGCCAACGCCGCGCGCTTCGCCCGCAGCGCCCGCCGCCTGGCGATGCCGCCGGTGCCGGAGGAGGCCTTCCTGTCCGCCGTCGACGCCCTCGTCGACGCCGACCGCGAGTGGGTGCCCACCGGCCCCGACCAGACGCTGTACCTGCGGCCCTACCAGCTGGCCACCGAGCCCTTCCTCGGTGTGCGGCCGGCGCACGAGTACCTCTTCCTCGTCATCGCCAGCCCGGCCGGCGCCTACTTCCCGCGCGGCGTGCACCCCGTGTCGGTCTACCTCTCCGAGGACTACATCCGGGCCGCGCCCGGCGGCACCGGCGACGTCAAGTGCGCCGGGAACTACGCCGCCAGCCTGCTGGCGCAGGAGCAGGCGATCGACGCCGGCTGCGACCAGGTCGTGTGGCTCGACGCGCACGAGAAGCGCTACGTCGAGGAGATGGGCGGGATGAACCTGTTCTTCGTCCTCGGCTCCGGGGACGACGCCGAGCTGGTCACCCCCGAGCTCACCGGCACCCTGCTGCCCGGCATCACCCGCGACTCGCTCATCACCGTCGCCCGCGAGCTCGGTCACCGGGTCACCGAGCGGAAGTTCAGCGTCGACGAGTGGCGGGCCGGCGTGGCCGACGGCACGGTGACCGAGACCTTCGCCTGCGGCACGGCCGCCGTCATCACGCCCGTGGGCGAGGTGAAGGCACGCACCGGCGACTTCACCGTCGGCGACGGCAGCCCGGGCCCGCTCACCATGCGGCTGCGGGGGCACCTGCTCGACATCCAGCACGGCCGGGTGCCCGACACCCACGGCTGGCTGCACCGGGTCTCCTGAGGTGCTGCGCTGGCGTGGGCTCGACGCCGTCCCCGACGACCTCGGTCGCACCGTCGTCACGATCGGCATGTACGACGGGGTGCACCGCGGTCACCAGAAGCTGATCGGCGCGGCGGTCGCGCGCGCCCGGTCGCTGGGCCGGCCGTGCCTGCTGCTGACCTTCGACCCGCACCCGGCCGAGGTGGTCCGGCCGGGGTCGCACCCGGCGATCCTGACCTCGCTGGACCGCAAGGCCGAGCTGGTCGAGCAGCTCGGGGTCGACGCCATGTGCGTGCTGCCGTTCACCCAGGACCTCATGCGGCTGTCGCCGGAGTCCTTCACGCACACGGTGCTGGCCTCGACGCTGCACGCGTCGCACGTCGTGGTGGGGGAGAACTTCACCTACGGGCACCGGGCCGCCGGCACCGTCGCGACGCTGACCACGGAGGGCCGACGCTTCGGCTTCTCGGTCGAGGGCGTCGGCCTGGCCAGCCTCGCCGAGGAGGAGGAGCTCACGATCTCCTCGACCTACGTGCGGGCCTGCGTCGCCGCCGGTGACATGCAGTCGGCCTCGGCCGCGCTGGGCCGGCCGCACCGGGTCGACGGCGTCGTCGTCCGCGGGCACCGCCGCGGCCGGCAGATGGGCTACCCGACCGCGAACGTGGAGAGCCCGCCGTACACGGCGGTCCCCGCCGACGGCGTCTACGTCGGGCACTTCGTCCTGCGCGACGTCGAGGGTGCCAGCGGCGCACGGTTCCCGGCCGCGATCTCGGTCGGCACCAACCCCACCTTCGACGGCACCCGCCGCACGGTCGAGGCCCACCTCATCGACTGGGACGGCGACCTGTACGGCGAGCACTGCGGCGTCGAGTTCAGCGCCCGGCTGCGCGGCCAGGTGCGCTTCACCGGGATGCAGGACCTCATCACGCAGATGGACGCCGACCTGGTCGAGGCGCGGAGACTGCTCCAGCTCTGAGGTGACCCCGACGGGGCCCGCGCACCACGCCGTTCCGGTGCGCTCCCGGGGACCGCGTACGATGAGGTGTCGGGTTCCGACCCGACTCGTGTGTCCACCTGCCCCCGTGATGCAGACCGGGGGCGCACACCTGCCCGCCGGGAGGCGACCGATGGCGCTCGAGAGCGCGACGAAGAAGCAGATCATGACCGAGTACGCCACGGTCGAGAACGACACCGGCTCCCCCGAGGTCCAGGTCGCGATGCTCACGCGTCGGATCAGCGACCTCACCGAGCACCTCAAGCAGCACAAGCACGACCACCACAGCCGGCGGGGCCTGCTCCTGCTGGTCGGCCGTCGTCGCCGGCTGCTGAACTACCTGGCGAAGACCGACATCAACCGGTACCGCTCGCTCATCGAGCGGCTGGGTCTGCGCCGCTAGCACGTCGAGGGGACCGTCCCGGTCGGGACGGTCCCCTCTTCCGTGCGGCACCCGCCGCACGGACCCCGGCCTCCGGCCGATCCGGCCAGATGCGGTCCGGTCCTCGGTGGTGGCCCCCGGGCATGCCGTCCCCCTCGTGGGGAACGCAGACCCGGGGGTTTCGATCGAAGACCGGTCGCCCCGGACGCAGTCGGCGCAGGGCGCCACGAGAGGACATCCGGCGCGACAGCGCCAATAGAGGACGTCGCCGCATGCGACGTAGGAAGAGGACAGCATGTCCGCACCCACCACCAGCAGCAGCATCGCTGCCGAGTTCGACCCCGAGGACGGGGTCACCACCGCCACCGCGGTCATCGACAACGGCAGCTTCGGCAGCCGCAGCATCACCTTCGAGACCGGCCGGCTCGCCCGGCAGGCCGCCGGCTCCGTCGTCGTCAGCATGGGCGACACCATGCTGCTGTCGGCCACCACGGCCGGGAAGCAGCCCAAGGAGCACTTCGACTTCTTCCCGCTGACGGTCGACGTCGAGGAGCGCATGTACGCCGCCGGGCGCATCCCCGGCTCGTTCTTCCGCCGCGAGGGCCGGCCGTCCGAGGACGCGATCCTCACCTGCCGCCTGATCGACCGGCCGCTGCGCCCGACCTTCGCCAAGGGCCTGCGCAACGAGGTCCAGGTCGTCATCACGGTCCTGTCGCTGGACCCGTCCCACTTGTACGACGTGCTGGCCATCAACGGCGCGTCGGCGTCCACCCAGCTGTCGGGCCTGCCGTTCTCCGGTCCGATCGGCGGCACCCGCGTCGCGCTCATCCGCGGCCAGTGGGTCGCCTTCCCGACGCACACGGAGCTCGAGGAGGCCGTGTTCGACATGGTCGTGGCCGGCCGGGCCCTGCCCGACGGCGACGTCGCGATCATGATGGTCGAGGCCGAGGCGACCGAGAAGACGATCGAGCTCGTCGCCGGCGGGGCCACCGCCCCGACCGAGGAGGTCGTGGCCCAGGGCCTCGAGGCCGCCAAGCCGTTCATCAAGGCGCTGTGCGACGCGCAGGCCGCGCTGGCCGAGAAGGCCGCCAAGCCGGTCGCCGACTTCCCGCGGTTCCTGGACTACCAGGACGACGTGTACGCCGCCGTCGAGGCCGAGGCCGCCGCGAAGCTGGCCGAGGTCCAGGCGATCGCCGGCAAGCAGGAGCGCGAGACCGCGACCGACGAGCTCAAGGAGGCCGTGAAGGCCGCCCTGGCCGACCGGTTCGAGGGCCGCGAGAAGGAGGTCTCGGCCGCCTTCCGCTCGGTGACCAAGAAGGTCGTCCGCCAGCGCATCCTGCGCGACAAGGTCCGCATCGACGGCCGCGGCGTCACCGACATCCGGCCGCTGTCGGCCGAGGTCGAGGTCGTGCCGCGGGTGCACGGCTCGGCGCTGTTCGAGCGCGGCGAGACCCAGATCCTGGGGATCACCACGCTGAACATGCTCCGCATGGAGCAGCAGCTGGACACGCTGTCGCCCGAGACGCGCAAGCGGTACATGCACAACTACAACTTCCCGCCGTACTCCACCGGTGAGACCGGGCGCGTGGGCTCGCCCAAGCGCCGCGAGATCGGCCACGGCGCGCTCGCCGAGCGCGCGCTGCTGCCGGTGCTGCCCGACCGCGAGGAGTTCCCCTACGCGATCCGGCAGGTGTCCGAGGCGCTGGGCTCCAACGGCTCGACGTCCATGGGCTCGGTCTGCGCCTCGACGCTCGCGCTGCTCAACGCCGGTGTGCCGCTGAAGGCGCCGGTCGCCGGCATCGCCATGGGCCTGGTCTCCGACGAGGTCGACGGCAAGACCGAGTACGTCGCGCTGACCGACATCCTCGGCGCCGAGGACGCGTTCGGTGACATGGACTTCAAGGTCGCCGGCACCAAGGACTTCGTGACGGCCCTGCAGCTGGACACGAAGCTCGACGGCATCCCCTCCGACGTCCTCGCCGGTGCGCTGACCCAGGCCCGCGCGGCCCGGCTGCACATCCTCGACGTCATGGGCGAGGCCATCGACGGCCCCGACGAGATGAGCCCGTACGCGCCGCGGGTCACCACGGTGCGCATCCCGGTCGACAAGATCGGCGCGGTCATCGGCCCCAAGGGCCAGATGATCAACGCGATCCAGGACGAGACCGGCGCGGACATCACCATCGAGGACGACGGCACGATCTACGTCGGCGCGTCCGACGGCCCCTCGGCCCAGGCCGCGGTGGACCGGATCAACGCCATCGCCAACCCGCAGATGCCCAAGGTCGGGGAGCGGTTCCTCGGCACGGTCGTCAAGACCACGCCGTTCGGTGCCTTCGTCTCCCTGCTCCCGGGCAAGGACGGCCTGGTGCACATCAGCAAGCTCGGTGGCGGCAAGCGCATCGGCAAGGTCGAGGACGTCGTGAACGTCGGCGACAAGCTGCAGGTCGAGATCAGCGACATCGACGCCCGCGGCAAGATCAGCCTCGTGCCGGTGGCCGCCGAGGGCGACGGCGACGGTGGCGCCCCAGCCGAGGCCGCTCCTGCCGAGGCCGCGCCGCAGGACGCGTGAGCACGGGGCGCATGCCTCCGGAGCACAGAGCGACCCCCGGGGCCGGGGCCGACGCAGCAGCGTCGGTCCCGGCCCCGGCCGGGTTCACGGAGGCGGGGGTCACCCAGGTGCTGGACGTCGACGACGTCGGCGGCCGGGTCGAGCGCACGCTGCTGCCCAGCGGCCTGCGGGTGCTCACCGAGACCATGCCCGGCGTCCTCTCGGCGACGGTGGGCATCTGGGTGGGCGTCGGCTCGCGCGACGAGACCGACGCGCTGGCGGGCTCCTCGCACTTCCTCGAGCACCTGCTCTTCAAGGGCACCCGCACCCGGTCGGCCCTGGAGATCGCGACGGCGATGGACTCCGTCGGCGGTGAGATGAACGCCTTCACCGCCAAGGAGCACACCTGCTACTACGCGAACGTGCTCGCCAGCGACCTGCCGCTGGCCGTCGAGATCCTCGGTGACCTGGTCACCGACGCCCTCAACACCGCCGACGACCTCGAGAGCGAGCGCACGGTCGTGCTCGAGGAGATCGCCATGCGCGACGACGAGCCGGCCGACGCGGTCCACGACCTGTTCGCCGAGACGCTCTTCGGCGGCACCGCGCTGGGCCGCTCGGTGCTCGGCACGGTCGAGTCGATCGAGTCCCTGAGCCGGGACGACGTCGACGGCTGGTACCGCGGCCGCTACGCCGTCCCGTCGATCGTGGTCACGGCGGCCGGCCGCGTGACCCACGAGCAGGTCCTCGAGCTGGTGCACCGCGCCTTCGGCGAGCGGCTCACCGGGCGCGCGGCGCCGGCGCCGCTGCGGACGGGGGAGGACGTCGTCCTCGACCGGCCGGCGCGGCCCACGGGCCTGATCCGCCGGCGGACCGAGCAGACCCACCTGCTCCTGGGCAGCGTGGGCATCGGCCGGCTGGACGAGCGCCGGCACGCCGCCGCGGTCCTGGAGACCGCGGTCGGGGGCGGCATGAGCTCGCGGCTGTTCCAGGAGATCCGGGAGAAGCGCGGCCTGGTCTACAGCGTCGGCTCGGCGCTCACCCACTACGCCGGCACGGGCGCCTTCTCCGTGTACGCCGGCTGCTCGCCCAAGCGGGTGCCCGAGGTGCTGCGGCTGGTCCGCGAGGAGCTGGCTCGGGTGGCGGCCGAGGGCCTCACCGAGGAGGAGGTCGCGCGCGGCCGCGGCCAGCTCCGCGGCGGCTTGGTGCTGGGCCTGGAGGACACGGGCTCGCGGATGACGCGGCTGGGCAAGAGCGAGCTCTCCCACGGCGAGTACGTGCCCGTCCGCGAGGTGCTCGCCCGGATCGACGCGGTCGACGCCGGCCAGGTGCGCACCGTCGCCGCCGACCTGCTGACCCGGCCGACGTGCCTGGCGGTCGTCGGGCCCTACCGCGAGTCCGACCTCGACCGGCTCTGATGGCGCACCCCGTCCTCGCCGTCCACGGGGCGCTGTCCCGGGGCGTCCTCGCGGTCACCGTCCTGGTCTCGCTCGCGGTGCTGTTCACCCCGGGCGACGACGTCCCCTCGGCGCCGTTCGGCGTGGACAAAGTGGTGCACCTGCTGCTCTTCACCGCGCTGGCGCTCGCCGGCCGGTGGGCGGGGGTCCGGCCGCGGGAGCTGGCGGTCCTGCTGACCGGGTACGCCCTGGTGAGCGAGGTCGTGCAGGCGCTGGCCCCGCTGGAGCGGTCCGGCTCGATCGCCGACTGGCTCGCCGACGTGCTCGGGGTGGCGCTCGGGCTCCTGGCCTGGGCGGGGATCGCCCGCGACCGCACGTCCCGGTAGGCGGACGGCGGCTTGCGCCCCGGCCGGACGACCGGAAACCTGACCCGGTGACCACCGCCGCGCCCGCCCCCGGCCCGCAGGACGCCAGCACGGGAGCGGGCGAGTCGCCCCTGGTGTCCGTGGGGGTCCTCGGCGCGCGCGGCCGGATGGGCGCCGAGGTCGTCAAGGCCGTGAACGCCGCGGACGACATGGAGCTCGTCGCCATGGTCGACGCGGGGGACTGGCTGTTCAACGTCGCCGACGCCGGCGCGCAGGTGGTCGTGGACTTCACCCGCCCCGACGTCGTCATGGACAACATCCGCTTCTGCATCGACCAGGACATCCACTGCGTGGTGGGGACGACGGGCTTCGACCAGGAGCGGCTGGACACCGTGCGTGGGTGGCTCGAGCCCAAGCCCGAGCTCGGGGTGGTGATCGCGCCCAACTTCGGGATCGGCGCCATCCTGCTCATGCGCTTCGCGCAGGAGGCCGCGCGCTTCTTCCCCTCCACCGAGATCGTGGAGCTGCACCACCCGAACAAGGTCGACGCCCCCTCGGGGACGGCGGTGCGCACCGCCCGCCTGGTGGCCGACGCCCGGCGCGCTGCGGGCATGGCCGCCTCGCCGGACGCGACCACGGACGCGCTCCCGGGCGCCCGGGGGGCCGACGTCGACGGCGTGCACGTCCACGCGGTGCGGCTGACCGGGCTGGTCGCCCACCAGGAGGTGCTGATGGGCGCCGAGGGGGAGACCCTGACGCTGCGGCACGACTCCTACGACCGTGCGTCCTTCATGCCCGGCGTGCTCCTCGCGGTGCGCGAGGTCCGCCGGCGCCCCGGTCTGACCGTCGGCATCGAGTCGTTCCTCGGCCTCTGAGGGGCCCCGGGAACGCCGTGACGGAGGCCGCACCCCCCCTCCGTGCAGCCCCCTCCAGGGGCGTGTATGGTTCTCACTGTTGCCGGATCGGGCCCGCGAGGGCCGCGGAGCGAACACCCCCGGGTGGCCAGCCTCCGAGACCGGCGTACAGTGGGACAAGCCGCCGTTGACGAGGGCCTCTCAGGGGGTCTGGTTCTTCGCGCGTCCGTTCCTTGAGAACTCAACAGCGTGCCGAAAGTCAGTGCCAAGTAATACCCCGGGTGCTGCG
>NZ_JBJGZX010000061.1:0-13238 GCF_054050735.1 Blastococcus sp. SYSU D00813 | reverse complement strand
GCGCCGGGGGGGGGGGGGGGGGGGGGGGGGGGGGGGGGGGGGGGGGGGGCCGGGGCCGGGGGGGGGCGGGCCCACCCGCCCCCCCCCCCCCCCCCCCCCCCGACCAGGGACGCGTCCGCGGTGAGCAGGCAGTCGTGCAGCCCGCCCCAGACCAGCCGGGCGCCCAGGGTCCCGGCCGCGGTCTCCTGCTCGAGCCGGCGGGCGGGCTTCCCCGGCCCGGCCTCGCCGCCGGTCACCACGAGCAGGGTGACCGTGTCCCCGGCGGCCGCGTGGGCCAGCAGGGTGGCGCCGCAGCCGAGCTCGACGTCGTCGGGGTGGGCGCCGATGGCGAGGACGCTGCGCGACATCGTCAGGCCGCGCCGGCCGTCGTCCCGGCCGCCGTGCGGGCGAGCCGGCGACGGAACCGGTAGAGCACCGTCGCGCCGACGACGCCGGCCGCGCCGAGGGCCACGGCCGTGCCGGTGCCGTTGCCGTCGGCCGGCAGCACCGTGGTGGGCGGGCAGACGGTCGCGTACTGCACGTAGTACGAGTAGCGCAGCGTCTGGCCGTTCAGGACCCAGCGGGCGTCCTGGTAGAAGATCTCGGAGTGGGTCAGCAGCACCCGCCACGTGCCGTGCACGGTGCCGGTGGCGAACTGCTTGGGCTGCTGGCCCTGCAGGCGGGTCGGGTAGACCTGGTTCGCGGTGCCGTAGTTGTAGATCTGCTGCCGGCCTGTCGTGTTGTTGTAGCCCAGGACGACCCAGTAGGTGCCGTCGCCGTTGTCCCGGTAGCAGTCGACGATCGGCGAGACGGTGCCGGTCGCGGACGCCGTCCCCGGGGAGAAGATCATCGTCAGCGCGGCGATGATCCCGATCGCGCCGAGCCGCGCGAACCGTGCGCCGGTGCGCGAGCCGGTCTTCCTGCTGGTGCCTGCCATGGCCGTCGTCCCTCGTGCTCTTGAGCGGCCTTCCCGCTCCACCCGGGTGGCATCGGACGATCCGGGCCCGGACTGGAGGGTCTGCGCCGGCAGATCACCCCAACGGGGGACTCAGGCGGGGACGGCGGCACCCAGCAGCTCGAGCGCGAGCGCGGCGGCCGCGGGGAACGAGTCGACGACGGCGGCCGCCCGGGGCTCGTCGGGCGCCGCGGCGTACTCCCCCTGCCGGATGCGGATCGCCCGGGCGCCCACCGCCGCCGCCACGGCGACGTCCTTGCCGGGCCGGTCGCCGATGACGAGCAGCCGGTCGGCGGGCACGCCGAGGGTGCCGGCGAGGGCGAGCAGGCCGTCCGCGGCCGGTTTGCGGGCGGCGCGGCCGCCCAGCGTGTCGGTCACGAGGACGACGGGGAGCAGCGGGCCGAGCCCCGTGGCCGCGAGCTTCGCCGCCTGGATCACCGGGTTGCCGTCGGTCAGGCAGGCCAGCGGGGCCGCCGCGGCCAGCGCCGCCAGCGCCTCGGGCACGCCCGGGTAGGTCGGGAGGGACGCCGGCCGGTGGTGGGTGAACGCCTCGACCAGCGGCGGCACGAGGTCGGGCAGGGCGGCGGCGGGCACCCCGGCGGCGAGCAGCGCCCGGTCGATCGTGCCGCCTGCGTCCGAGCCGGCCGCGAGCTCCCGCACGAGCGCGGCGTGCACCCGGTCGCCGTCCAGGCCGGCCGCGCCGGCGGCCTCCCCCACCGCCGCCGCGGCGCCGGCCAGGTACGCGGCCTGCGGGTAGAGCGTGTCGTCCAGGTCGACGACGACGCCCAGCGGAGGGGTCACCACGGCAGGCTGCCGTCGGTGAAGTCGGGCTCCTCGATCGCCAGCAGCGCGTCGGTCGCGGGGTCGGCGAGGATCGCGGCGACCTGCGGCCCCGTCGTCCCGTCCCCGTAGGGGCAGGGCAGGGACGCGGCGAGCGCCAGCCCCTCGGGCGCGGTGTGCCGGGCGGCGGCGGCGAGGACGGCGTCGGCGGCGGAGTCGTCGGCGAGCCCGGCCAGCGTGGTCGTGCCGGCCTCGACGCCCTCCCAGCGCGGCGTCGACCCGCGCAGCACGACGACCGGGACACCGAGGAACGCGGCCTCCTCCTGGATGCCGCCGGAGTCGGTGACGGCCAGCCGGGCCGAGGCGAGCGCCCCGAGCAGCTCGTCGTAGCCGATCGGGCCGCTGAGCGTGATCCGCGGGTGGTCGAGCTCGGCGTCCAGGCCGGTCGCGGCCAGCCGGGCGGCGGTGCGGGGGTGCACCGGGAAGGTCACGGGGCCGACCTGGTCGGCCAGCGAGCGCACGACGCCGACCAGGCGCTTGAGCCGCACCGGGTCGTCGACGTTGGTGGGCCGGTGGGCGGTGACCAGGACGCCGTCCCGCTGCCCGACCGGCACCGGGCGGACGCCGCGGGCGACCAGCGTGTCGACCACCGGGTTGCCGACCACGAACACCCGCTCGGCGGGTACGCCCTCGGCGGCGAGGAAGGCGGCGGCGCGGCGGGTCGGGGCCAGGTGCAGCGCGGCGACGGCGGCGGCCACGCGGCGGTTGACCTCCTCCACGCTGCGCGGGTTGAGGCTGCGCAGGCCCGCCTCGAGGTGGGCGAAGGGGACGCCGGCGCCGCGGGCGGCCAGCGCGTAGGCCGGCACCGTGTTGGTGTCGCCCAGCGCCAGGACGACGTCGGGCCGGAAGCGCGCGACCGCGCGGGCGGCGTCGGCGTGCAGCGCGCCCAGCCGGCTCTCCGGCGAGTCGGTGGGCAGCGCGAAGCGGTGCGTCGGGGTGAGGCCCAGGCTCCGCTGCAGCTCGCCGGCCAGGGCCGGGTCGGTGTGCTGGCCGGTGTCGACGACGTCGACCCGGTGGCCGGCGGCGGTCAGCGCCGCGACCACCGGGGCCAGCTTGACCACCTCCGGGCGGGTGCCGAAGGGGACGAGGACGGAACGACGGCGGGTCATGCCCGCACCCCCAGCGGCGTCGACGGGTCGGGCACGGGGCTGCCGTCCTCGGTCGTGAAGACCTCGGCGAAGTACCGGCGCATGCTCACGCCGGGGGTGAACCACAGGTGCGGCAGCTGGCGGTGCGGCTCCCGGATGCCGGTCAGGTAGGCGCTCACCACGTCGGCGCCGGCGGCCAGGGTCAGCGGCAGGCCGCCGGAGAAGCGCGGGTTGATCTCGACGGCCGTGACGCGGCCGTCGTCGGCGACGAAGCCCTGCACGTTGGCCGGCCCGGTCAGCCCGACGGCCTCCAGGGCGCCGGCGACCACGTCGGTCACCGCCGGCGAGTCGAAGGTCGAGCCCTTCACCGAGATGCCGGCCTTGGTCTCCTCCCGCCACCGCGGCACCACGGTGAGCAGCTCACCGCTGCGCGAGACCAGGGCGTCGGCGGTGAACTCGCGGCCGCGCAGCCGGGTCTGGGCGATGAGCGACGGGTCGGCGCGCAGCGCCTCGACCACCGCCGAGCGGGTGTCGAGCAGGCGCACGCCCCGGCTGCCCCGCCCGGCGCGCGGCTTGACGATCCACGGTCCCGGCACCTCGACCAGCCCGGCGGGGGTGTCGGTGGTCGCCGGGTGCGCGACGCCGGCCAGCTTCAGGGTGCGGGCGAAGGCCGACTTGTCGCAGCACAGCTCCACGCTGACCGGGTCGGAGAACCAGGTGCCCACGCCCGCGGCGGCGAAGCGGTCGGCCCCGGCCGTCAGCGCGGGCAGCTCCTCGGCCACCGTGCCGATCAGCGCGTCGACGCCGTGCGTGAGGGCCACGCCGATGAGGGCGTCGACGAAGTGGGCGTGGTCGGCGCGCGGCACCATCACGCCCGCGTCGGCCAGCGCGCAGCCGGTCGCGCGGGGGTCGGCGTCGGCGGCGACGACCCGGTGGCCCAGCGCCATCAGCCGGCGGACGACGGCGATGCCGGCCGGCCCGCCGGCGCCGGTCACGAGGACGGCGGGGGCCGCGGGGTGCACCGCGCCGGCCGCGGCCGGCGGCGCGTCGAGGGTCGAGGTCACCGGGGCATCTCCTGGTCACGGGGCGGTGCGGACGGTCGGGCGAAGCTCAGCTGCCGGGACGGCGGGCGGCTGTGCCGGCCGGCCGGGGGCGCGGGCGGCGGGGGCGGCACCGCCATGCGGGCGACCGCGGCGATGCGGGTGGTGCCGTCGGGCACCGGGTCCTCACCGGTGTCGACCGGGTCGTCGTCCTGCTCGGGACCGCGGGCCAGCAGCCAGCCGCGCGCCCACAGCCGCAGCGCGGCGACCCGGTGGTGGGTGACCGGCTCCCACTGGCGGGCGGCCACCTCCTGCGCGAGGCAGTCGAGGACGAGTGGGTCCTCGTCGTAGGTGGCGACGGCGACCAGCGAGGCGCTGTGCGCGCCGAGCCCGTCGGCGGCCAGCTCGCGGATGCGCGCGATGCGGGCGGAGGCCGGCAGGTGGCCGATCCGGTAGTCGATGCGCCCGGCCTCGCGGCGGGCGGCCAGCCGCCGCGACAGCCACGCCGGGTAGACGTAGCGGTGCAGCAGCCCGGTGAGGGTGGTGCGCCGGCGGGCGGCCTCGCGGGCCTCGCCCTCGGGGGCGCGGTAGCCCAGCCCGGGGCGGGCCCAGCTGTCGGGCCGGCGGGCGGTGTGCCGGCCGTCGACGTCCTGCTCGGCCCGCTCCAGGGTCGGCAGGGTCACCCACACCATGAGCAGGAAGCCGCCCAGCGTGGCGGCGAGGTTCCACAGCGTGCCGACCCAGTCGTGGAACAGCACGAGCGCGCCGTCGCCCCACCACATGCCGGCCAGCGCCGACAGCAGCAGCCGCACGTGGTTGAGCACGAGCAGCACCGCGACGGCGAAGAGCAGGCCGCCCACGGCGTGCAGCTTGCGGCCGCGCAGGATCACCGCGGTCAGCGCGGTGAGGCCGAGCACCGAGAGGATCGACGAGCACGAGGCCGTGACGACGGCGTCGATGATGACGCCGTCCTCCCGGAACATCAGGACGTGGCCGGGCACGAGGTCGGCGACCCGGCCCGGGTAGAAGAGGGCGAGCACCTGCGCCAGGCCCCAGGCCTCGAGCTCGCGCAGCGGACCGGTGAGGTAGCGGAAGCCGACCAGGCAGATGGCCGCGGCGAGGACGAGGTCGAGTGCGACCGGCAGCAGCCGCCGGCCGCTCCCCCGCCGGATCAGGCCCGGCGAGCGGCGGGCGGGCGCGGTCAGGGCGGTCACCGGCCCGCCTCCTCGGAGGTGGGGGCGGCGAGGGCGAACGAGCGCGGGCGCTGCGGCCCGGCCGCCACCGGGACGGCGGCCACCGGGGCGGGAGCGGCGGCCGGCGCGACGGCGGCCGCGCGCACGGTCGAGGTGGCGCCCGAGCGGGTCGTCTTCACCCAGGTGTAGGGCCGGCCGAGCATCCCGTCGACGTAGGCCCGGGTGGTGATCCACACCGACAGCGCGAACGACGGGAGGAAGCCCAGCAGCCGCCAGGCCGACCGGCGCTCGACCCGGCCGATGAGCAGCCCGACGCACAGCTCGGCCAGCGGGCCGACGAACAGCAGCATCGACAGCGGCAGCAGCGCCACGGCCGGGAGGTCGCCGATGCCGAACGCGCGCAGCACGGTGAGCAGCAGGCCCAGGCCGCTGAGCACCGGCACGTGGTAGACGAGCAGGAAGAGCGTCGTCTCGACCTTCTCCAGCAGGGAGAGGTACGGCGAGCGCATCAGCGGCCGCCAGTAGTCGCGCAGGCACTTCTGGTGGCCGCGCGCCCAGCGGTAGCGCTGCTTCCAGAAGCGCTGGGCGGTGACGACGGCTTCCTCGTAGTCGATCGCCGAGACGTCGTAGCGGACCCGCTGCCCGGCCATGAGGATCCGCAGCGTGAGGTCGGTGTCCTCGGTGACGGTCTCGGGGTTCCAGCCGCCGAGCATCCGCAGGGTGGACATCCGGACGGCGCAGTTGGCGCCGCCGTAGGCCGGCAGCTCGAACAGCGCCTGGCGGCCGTACTCGTTGACGAGGTAGCCGGAGAGGTAGTCGACGAAGACCGTGGCGGCCATCGTCGAGTCCTTGCCGTTGCGGATCACGCAGCGGCCCATGACCGCGCCGACGGAGGGGTCGCGGAAGTGGCGGACCAGCCGGCGCAGCGCGGTCGGCTCGGGCTCGTGGTCGGCGTCGAAGACCAGGACGATCTCGGCCTCGACGAGGGTGAGGGCGTCGTTGAGGGCGCCCGACTTGCCGCCGCCGGAGCCGGCCGCCCGGTGCAGCACGCGCAGCCGGGGCTCGACCGCGGCCCAGGCGTCGAGCTTGGCGCCGGTGGCGTCCTCGGAGCCGTCGTCGACGACGACGAGGGTCAGCCGGTCGGCCGGGTAGTCCAGCGCCAGGAGCGCGGCGACCATCCCGTCGACGACGAGCTCCTCGTTCTTGCAGCCGACGAAGACGGCGACCTGCGGGGTGTAGCCCTCGAGCCCGACGTCGGCGGCGAGCAGGTCGCGCTCGGCCCAGCGGGCGGCGGCGACGGCGAAGGCCAGGTGGCGGCAGAAGAAGACGCCGAAGACGACGTTGAGCACGCCGGCGACCACCCCCAGCACGGGGTCCACGCCGAAGGAGAGGCAGGCGGCGGTGACGACGACGCCGTAGGCCAGGAGGACGAAGGGCCGCCCCTCGGGCCGAGCGCTGCCGTGGGCCACCGACCCCTCCTCCGGACGCGGGCACGCGAGCGGCGGAGCGGGCGCTCCACCTCACCGGTGCATCGGCACCGAGGAGGCGGACCTGAAGCGGAACGCCGGACGGCGGCGACGGACGACGCCGTTCCGCGGCCGCGGGAGGCCCGGCTGCGGCGCGGGCCGCGGCGGGCGCACCGGCAGGACGCCGCGCGGCGCGGGCGCGACCGGGAAGCCGCCGAGGTCGATGCGGGCGTGGCTGGCGGGCGGGTCGGCGGGACCGCGGCCGCCGCGCACCGCCACCACGAGGCTCGTGGTCGACAGGGCGGCGAGGCCCAGGAGGACGAGCAGGACGAGGACACCACTGAGAGTCATGGCAGCAGGTTGGCACCGAATGGACTGGTGTTTTCCAGGCCACTCCGGCATGGTGGCCTGCATGCCACCGCGTGCAGAGCAGTCCACTCCGGCCGGGGAGCTGGCCGCTCTCGTCGGTCCGCTCGAGCCGGTCCCCGGTCCGCGGTACGTCGCGCTGGCCCGCCGGGTGCAGGAGCTGCTGTCCACCGGCCGGCTCGCCGCGGGCAGCCGGCTGCCGGCCGAGCGGGAGCTGGCGGCGGCCCTCGGGCTGTCCCGGGTGACCGTCGCCTCCGCCTACCGGGAGCTGCGCGAGTCCGGTCACGCGGCCACGCGGCACGGCTCCGGCACGGTGACCGAGCTGCCGGGGACGGGGTCCGGGGTGGCGGTGTGGGGGGCGCCGAGCACCGATCCCCGCGTGCTGGACCTGGCGCACGCGGCCCTGGAGGCGGCGCCGCAGCTGACCGCCGCCTACCGGCAGGCGCTGGAGGCCTTTCCCGCGGTCGCGGCCGGGCACGGCTACGCCAGCGGCGGCCTGCCCGAGCTGCGGGCCGCCATCGCCGACCGCTACACCGCCCGCGGCCTGCCCACCGACCCCGAGCAGGTGCTCGTGACCGCCGGGACCGGCGACGCCACCGACGTCGTCCTCCAGACCCTGCTGCAGCCCGGCGACCGGGTGCTCGTCGAGCACCCCACCTACCCCGGGGCGCTGGGCGCGGTGGAGGCGCACGGCGGCCGTTGCCTCCCCGTGCCCGTCGACGCCGCCGACCCCGACGCCGTCATCGCCGCCGCCCACCTGGCCGCGCGGCAGAGCAGCCCGCGGCTGGCGTTCCTCATGCCCGACTTCTCCAACCCCACCGGCGCCCGGCTCAGCGCGGCCGGACGGCGGCGGCTGGCCGCGACCCTGTGGCAGCAGGGCGTGCTCAGCGTGGTCGACGAGGTCACCGCCGAGCTGTACCTGGACGACGGGCCGCTGCCGCCGTTCGCCGCCGGGCTGCCCGACTCGGCGACGGTCACGGTCGGCGGGCTGTCGAAGTCGGTGTGGGGCGGCCTGCGGATCGGCTGGGTGCGGGCCGACGCGGCGCTGGTGGCCCAGCTGGGCGAGGTGCTGCGCCGCCGGCAGCTCTCGGTCGGGGCGCTGGACCAGATCGCCGCGACGACGCTGGTGCGCGGGCTGGACGCCGTGCTGGAGCAGCGCCGGGCCACGCTGCGCGAGCGCCGGGACCTGCTGCGGGCGGAACTCGCACGGGAGCTGCCGGACTGGACCGTTCCCTGCCCGGCCGGGGGGCTGTCGCTGTGGTGCACGCTGCCGCCCGGCCTGAGCTCGGGTGCGCTCGTCGCCGCGGCGGCGCCGCTGGGGCTGGTGCTGGCCGAGGGCCGGGCGTTCGGCACCGGGCACGCCTTCGACGACCGCCTGCGGCTGCCGTTCACCCGCCCGGCCGAGGAGCTGCGCCGGGCGGTCCGCCTGCTGGTGCAGGCGGCGGAGGCGGTCCGGGGCGGGGCGGAGCGGCACCCGGGCGCGCGGTCGCTGGCCGTCGTCTGAAGCCTCCGCCGGGCGTGCGACCGGCGGCCGGAGTGGTTACGGTTCAGGTGCGGTCCGCTGGAAGCCGGCGACCGCGGCGCAGAGGTCGAAACCACGGCCGTGCACACCCCCGCCGAGCCTCGGCGGTCGCCTCGTGGAGATCTCATGACGACCATCCCCGCCCCCGCGCAGACCCGTCGTCGCACATTGACGGCTCCGCCGCACACCCCGCCGCAGACCGTGCCGGCGCCCGGCGTCGACCGGTTGCAGGCACTCGAGACCGAGGTCGCCCAGATGCGGACGGCCATGGCCAGCCGCGCGGTGATCGAGCAGGCCAAGGGCATCCTGATGCTGCTGGCCGGGTGCTCGGACCAGGTCGCCTTCGACGTCCTGACCCACATCTCGAGCACCACGCACCGCAAGGTCCGCGACCTCGCGGTGGCGATCACCGAGTCGGCCTGCGGCCGCTCGCCGCTGCCGGCCGACGTCCAGGCGGCCATCCGCGACGTCTGCCCACCCCCGCACGCCCACTGACCGACGCGGGGCCCCTGCCGCGGCGCGCGGCGGCGGACCCGGCAGGATGTCGGGCGTGCTCTACGCGGTCCTGAGGTTCCTGCTGCGACCGCTGGCCCGCCTGCTGCTGCGCGCGCGGGTGACCGGGCAGGAGAACGTGCCGGCCTCCGGCGCGGTCATCCTGGCCAGCAACCACCTGTCGTTCATCGACAGCATGGTGATCCCGCTGTCGGCGCCGCGGCGGGTGCGCTACCTGGCCAAGGCCGAGTACTTCACCACGCCGGGCCTCGGCGGCTGGCTCACCCGCACGCTGTTCACCGCGCTGGGGGCGCTGCCGGTGGAGCGGGAGACCTCCCGGGCCGCCCAGGCCGCCCTCGACACCGCGCTCGGCGTGCTGCACGACGGCGACGCCTTCGGCATCTACCCCGAGGGCACCCGCTCGCGGGACGGGCGCCTGGCGCGCGGCAAGACCGGCGTGGCCTGGCTCGCCCTGACCGCGGACTGCCCCGTCGTCCCCGTGGCCGTGAGCGGGACCGACCGGGTCCAGCCGGTCGGTGCCACCTGGCCGCGCCCGCACCGCGTCACCGTGACCTTCGGGGCGCCGCTGACCTTCCCCGAGCACCGCGGCATGGCGCGCAACGGCCGGGCCCGCCGCGAGGTGACCGACCGGATCATGCTGGCCATCGCCGACCTCTCGGGCCAGGAGAAGGCCGGGTGGGGCGACCCGCGCGAGGCGGCGTGAGCGGCGCGCTCCTGGTCGCCGGGACGACGTCGGACGCCGGCAAGTCGGTCGTCACCGCGGGGATCTGCCGGTGGCTGGTGCGCCAGGGCGTCTCGGTGGCGCCGTTCAAGGCGCAGAACATGAGCAACAACTCGATGGTGACCGCCGACGGCGCCGAGATCGGGCGGGCCCAGGTGATGCAGGCCGCCGCGGCGCGGGTCGAGCCCGAGGCGGCGATGAACCCGGTGCTGCTCAAGCCCGGCGGCGAGGACTCCTCGCAGGTGGTGGTGCTGGGCCGGCCGGTCGCCGACGTGACGGCGCTGTCCTACCGGCCGATGAAGGCGGCGCTGCTGGAGCAGGTGCTGGCCTCGCTGGCCGACCTGCGGGCGCGCTTCGACGTCGTCGTCTGCGAGGGCGCCGGCTCCCCCACCGAGATCAACCTCCGGGCCGACGACATCGCCAACATGGGCCTGGCCACGGCCGCGCGGCTGCCGGTGGTCGTGGTGGGCGACATCGACCGGGGCGGGGTGTTCGCCGCCCTGTACGGCACGGTCGCGCTCATGCCGCCGGGCGACCAGCGGCTGGTGGCGGGCTTCCTGGTCAACAAGTTCCGCGGCGACGCGCGGCTGCTCTCCCCCGGGCTCGACGAGCTCACCCGGCTGACCGGCCGTCCGACGCTGGGGGTGCTGCCGTGGCTGCCGGGGGCGGCGGTCGACGTCGAGGACTCCCTCGGCGTGCCCACCGGCGTCTCGTCGGCCGGCCCGCCGCACGGCGAGGACGTGCTGCGGGTGTCGGTGGCCCGCCTGCCCCGGCTGTCCAACTTCACCGACCTCGACGCGCTGGCCGCCGAGCCCGGCGTCCTCGTCCGCTACGCCACCCGGCCCGAGGAGCTGGCCGACGCCGACCTGGTCGTGCTGCCGGGGACCCGGTCGACCGTGGCCGACCTGCGCTGGCTGCGCGAGACCGGGCTGGCCGACGCCGTGCTGCGCCGTGCCGCCGAGGGCCGGCCCGTGCTCGGCATCTGCGGCGGCCACCAGATGCTGGCCCGGACCATCACCGACGAGGTCGAGTCGCGGTCGGGCGCGGTGCCCGGGCTGGGCCTGCTGCCCAGCGACGTGGTGTTCGCGCGGGAGAAGACCCTCGGCCGCCCGGTGGGGACGGCATACGGGCGGCCCGTGCGCGGCTACGAGATCCACCACGGGGTGGTGACCGTCGACGGTTCCGCCGAGCCGTTCCTGGACGGCGCCCGCGCCGGGTCGGTCTGGGGGACCACCTGGCACGGGACGCTGGAGGACGACGACTTCCGGCGGGCCTTCCTCACGCAGGTCGCGGCCGCGGCCGGCCGCCGGTTCGTGCCCGCGCCGGACACCTCGTTCGCCGCCGTCCGGGAGGCGCGGCTCGACGCCCTCGGCGACCTCGTCGCCGAGCACGCCGACACCGACGCGCTGTGGCGGCTGGTCGAGTCCGGCCCACCGGCCGACCTGCCGCTGCTGCCGCCGGGGGCCTCAGCTCCCCGCTGATCCCGCCAGCACCGCACGGACGTCGTCGGGCCACGGCGCCGAGGCGCCACCGACCGTGCACACGTAGGTGGTGCGCACCTCGCAGCAGACCCGGTCGGCCACGCGGATCGTGAAGCGCAGGGTCAGGCTGCTGCGGCCCAGCCGGTCGGGCTCGACGTCGACCTCGACCGTGTCGCCGTAGCGGGCCGACGAACGCCACTCCTGGGCGCTCGCGACGACGACGTACTCGACGCCCCGCCGGGTCAGGTCCTGCCAGGGCAGCCCGCGCGCCGACCACCACGCGTTGACCGCCTCGTCGGCGTAGACGAGGTAGTGGGCGTTGAAGACGATGCCCTGCTGGTCGCACTCGACGAAGCGCACCGGCGCGCCCCACACCGCGGTCACCGGACGGACGCTACCGAGACCCGTCGGTGCGCCGGGCTACCGTTCCCGCGTGAGCACGCCCACGCAGGACCCCCTGGCCGCCTACCGCGCGCCCAACCGGATCCCCCTGGACAAGGTGATCGACCGGGTCGACCCGCACTGCCGGGCGTTCATCGAAATCTCCCCGTGGGCGACGCTGGCGACCGCCGACGCCGACGGCTGGCCCGACGTCTCGCCGCGCGGCGGCGAGCGCGGCTTCGTCAAGGTGCTCGACGAGCACCGGCTGGCCCTGCCCGACCGGCCGGGCAACAACCGGATCGACAGCCTGCGCAACGTGGCCGCCAACCCGCGGGTGGGGCTGATGTTCCTGGTGCCGCGGATCGAGGAGGTGCTGCGGGTCTACGGGACGGCGACCATCGTGGGCCCCGACGACCTGCGCATCGACCTGACCGAGTTCGGCAAGGCGCCGCTGTCGGTGCTCGTCGTGGACGTGCAGCGGGCGTACTTCCAGTGCGCGAAGTCGCTGATCCGCTCCGGCATGTGGGCCCCGGAGAGCTGGGGCGACCGCGGCGACTTCCCGGCGATCGGCACGGTCTTCCGGGACCACTGCCGGCTGCCGGCGCCGCTGCCGCCGGACGACGTCCTGCGGGCGGGGCTGCTGCCCGAGCTGTAGGGCCCGTCTGTCGGTGCGCTGCCCTAGCGTCCGCGGTCATGGCGACCGAGTTCCAGGTGACGATCGACTCCGCTGACCCGCACGTGCTGGCCGACTGGTGGGCCGAGGCGCTGGGCTGGGAGGTCGAGCCGCAGGACGCGGACTTCATCCGGCGCATGGTGGCCGAGGGCCACGCGAGCGAGGACGAGACCATGACGCACCGGGGCGCCCTGGTGTGGCGGCTGGGCACCGCGCTGCGCTCCCCCGACGCCGGCCGGCCACGGGTGCTGTTCCAGCGCTCGACCGAGCCGAAGACCGGCAAGAACCGCGTGCACCTGGACCTGCACGTGGGCGCCGACCGCCGCGAGGCCGAGGTCGCCCGCCTGCTTGGCGCGGGCGCCACGGAGCTGTGGCGGGCCAGCCAGGGCCCGTTGCAGTGGGTGACGCTGGCCGACCCCGAGGGCAACGAGTTCTGCGTCGCCTGAGCGGGCCCCGCCCGGCTCAGCCGGCGCGCAGGTCCCGCGCCAGGCGGCGCGAGGCGACCGTGCGCTCGGCGGCGGCCCGGTGCCGGTCCCGTCTGCTCCGCCGTCCCGAGCCGGAGTAGCGGGCGTCCTCCACCAGCTGGAAGGCGGCCAGGACGCTGGCCTTCACGTCGCGGGGACGCAGGACGGGCGGCGGTACGGGCTCGGCCGAGGTCATGTGCCTCTCCTCTCCGGAGCAGCCCCCCAGCCACCCCGTGGGACACATGGTGCCCCGCTATCGGCGTTCCCAACCAGATCCGTGACCGATTGATGTCGATGTGTCACGAGTTACTCCTGGGGCGGCCGGGAGCCCTTCCGTACCGTGCCCGCATGGCGTCTCTCGGACGGCGGCTGGCCGGCCTGCTGCGCACGGTGCTCGAACCGGCGACCCGCCCCTCGCGGCCGGCCCGCCGCACTCCCCCGCGGCCCCCCGTGGGGCCGGCCCCGCCGGGCGGAAGCCCCGCTCCCGCCGGGGGGGTCGCCCCCGGGGGGGGGCGCGCCCTTAAACGCGACCCGGGGGTAGTCGACCTAGACAAAC
>NZ_JBJGZX010000060.1:0-14461 GCF_054050735.1 Blastococcus sp. SYSU D00813 | reverse complement strand
GCAGCCCGAGCCGGCCGACCCCCCGCCGCGGCTCGCGCCCCCCCCGCGGCGCCGCCCCCGCGCCCCCCCACTCCGCTCCTCGTTCAGGCGGGGGTGATCGAGAGGGTCAGGTTGCGCCGGCCCTCTTCCGAGCGGGCGGTGGCCAGGCGCTCGGCGGACGGCGTGCCGTACTCGGTGGTGCGCTGGCGGGCCGGCCGGCCGATGGCGGCGGCCATCGCCTCGAGCTCGGCGATGGTCTTCAGCGAGCCGTTCTCGCTGCCGGCCATCCGGCTGATCGTCTCCTCCATGAGCGTGCCGCCGAGGTCGTTGCAGCCGCCGCGGAGGACCGCCTGGGTGCCGGCGTCGCCGAGCTTGACCCAGGAGGTCTGGATGTTGGGGATGCGGCCGTGCAGCAGCAGCCGGGCCACGGCGTGCACGGCCCGGTTCTCCCGCACGGTCGGCCCGGGGCGGGCGACGCCGGCGAGGTAGATCGGCGCGTTGTGGTGCACGAACGGCAGCAGCACGAACTCGGTGAAGCCGCCGGTCTCGTCCTGGATCCCGGCCAGCGTGCGCAGGTGCGCGACCCAGTGCGCGGGGGTGTCGACGTGGCCGTACATCATCGTCGACGTCGTCGGGATGCCCACCCGGTGCGCGGTGGAGATGATCTCGACCCACGTCGCGGCGGGCAGCTTGCCCTTGGTGAGGACCCAGCGGACGTCGTCGTCGAGGATCTCCGCCGCCGTCCCCGGCACGGAGTCCAGGCCGGCCTCCTTCGCGGCGGTGAGGAACTCGGCGAACGACAGCCCGGTGCGCGCCGAGCCGTTGACGATCTCCATCGGGGAGAACGCGTGCAGGTGGATGCCCGGCTGCCGGTGCTTCACCTCCCGCGCCAGGTCCAGGTAGGCGGTGCCGGGCAGGTCGGGGTGGATGCCGCCCTGCATGCAGATCTCGGTGGCGCCGGCAGCCCAGGCGCGGTCGACCCGCTCGCCGACCTCGGCCAGCGACAGCGTGTAGGCGTCGGCGTCGGTGCGTCGCTGGGCGAACGCGCAGAACCGGCAGCCGGTGTAGCAGACGTTGGTGAAGTTGATGTTCCGGTTGACGACGTAGGTGACGTCGTCGCCGTTGACGTCCCGGCGGACCGCGTCGGCCAGTGCGCACAGCGCCTCGAGGTCGGGCCCGTCGGCGCCCAGCAGCGCCAGGTACTCCGCGTCCGACAGCCCGGCGGGGTCGCGCTCGGCGTGCGCCAGGGCGGCGCGCACCTCGGGGTCGCCGGCGGTCAGCGCGGTGGAGTGCCCGTCGCGCGCGCTCTCAGTGCGCGAGCGCAGCTCGGCCCAGTCGCCGTAGACGGCGTCGAAGTCGCTGCGCCGGTCGCCGGTGCGGCCGACGGTGTCGACCTCGACGTGCAGGTCCGTGCGGCCGGTCGACGTCCACGCCTCGTCCGGCTCCTGCCACGGCAGCCCGGTGGGGACCCGGCCCTCGACGGCGAGCCCGTCGGGGCCGGCGAGGGCGGCGACGTGCGGGCGCACCCGCGGGTCCAGCCACGGCTCGGGCTGCGTGACGTAGGGCGGCTGGGCCGCCAGCCGCTCGCGCAGGGTGAACCCGGCCTCGGCCGACAGCTCGGCCAGGGTCTCGATGTTGGGCCAGGGCCGCTCGGGGTTGACGTGGTCCGGCGTGAGCGGGGAGACCCCGCCCCAGTCGTCGACCCCGGCGCGCAGCAGCAGCCCGAGCTCGGTCGGGTCGGACAGGTTCGGCGGCGCCTGCACCCGCGCCTTGGGGCCCAGCAGGAGCCGGGTGACGGCGACCGCGGCCACGTACTCCTGCAGTTGCAGGTCGTCGGCGGCGGCCATCGCCGTGCGCGGCTTGGCGCGGAAGTTCTGGACGATCAACTCCTGGACGTGCCCGTGGCGCTGCGAGGTCGCCTTGATCTGCAGGACGGCGTCCACCCGCTCGGCCGGCGTCTCGCCGATGCCCAGCAGCACGCCGGTGGTGAAGGGGACGGCGGAGCGGCCGGCGTCCTCGAGCACCCGCAGCCGCACCGCGGGGTCCTTGTCCGGCGAGCCGAAGTGCGGGCCGCCGGGCTCGGACCACAGCCGCGTCGCCGTCGTCTCCAGCATCATCCCCATCGACGCCGAGACGGGCTTGAGCCGCTGGATCTCCTCCCAGGACAGGACGCCGGGGTTCAGGTGCGGCAGCAGCCCGGTCTCCTCCAGCACCCGGATCGCCATCGCCCGCAGGTAGCCCAGCGTGGAGTCGAAGCCGTGCGCCTCCAGCCACTCGGCGGCGACCGGCCAGCGGGCCTCGGGCCGGTCGCCGAGGGTGAACAGCGCCTCCTTGCAGCCCAGGGCAGCGCCGGCGCGGGCGATGTCGAGCACCTCGTCGGGGGAGAGGAACGGCGCCTTCCCCTCGGCCCGCAACTGCCCCGGCGTCGTGACGAAGGTGCAGTAGTGGCAGCGGTCGCGGCAGAGGTGGGTGAGCGGGATGAACACCTTGCGGCTGTAGGTGACGACCCCCGGACGGCCGGCCGAGGCCAGCCCGGCGTCGCGGACCCGGCCGGCCGCGGCGAGCAGCCGGTCCAGCGGCTCCCCCTCGGCCAGGCCGCGGGCCGACAGCAGCGCCTCGGCCTCCGCGGCGTCGAGCGGGACCCCGCGCTCGGCGCGGGCGAGCGCGCGGCGCAGGGCGTGGGCGGGGGCGGGCTGCTCACTCATGGCCCCTGCACGCTATCCCCGCGGTCTGTCCGGACCGTCGCGCGCGCCCGCCGCCGAGGGCCTTTCGCGCGGGAAAGGCCCCCTCAGGACGGCGGCAGGCCCACGTAGCGGCTGCGGAAGCGCACCAGCGGGTCGCCGCTGCCACCGGGCACGGGGACGCCGACGACCTCCAGCAGCGCGAGCACGTGGTCGCCGGCCTCGACCATCCGTTCCAGCCGGCAGTCCAGCGCGACCAGGCCGCCGTCCAGCACGATCGCGTCGCTGTGCGGCGCCCGGGACCACGGCACCGACTCCAGCAGGTGGCGGGCGCTGGGCCGCCCGGCCGAGGAGAACCGGCTGGCCAGGATGGCCTGCCCGGCGGCGAGCACGGTCAGGCCGCAGCGGCCGACGTCCTCGAGCACCTCGCGCGGGTAGCCGTCGGCGGTCAGCCCGATCGCGACCAGCGGCGGGTCCGCCGACACGCTCATCACCGAGGAGACGGTGGTGCCGACGTCGTCGATGCCGTCGCGCACGGTCAGCAGCGCCACCCCGGCCGCGTAGGAGCGCAGGGCGGCGGCGTACTCCGTCGGGTCGACCGGCATGGCCGCCAGTCGACCACACCGGCCAGGATGGGCCGTGTGACGGGAGAGCGGACGTACGACGTCGTCGTGGTGGGGGCCGGCTCGACCGGCGAGAACGTGGCCGACATCGTCGTCCGCGGCGGGCTGAGCGCGGTGCTCGTGGAGGCCGAGCTCGTCGGTGGCGAGTGCTCCTACTGGGCGTGCATGCCCAGCAAGGCGCTGCTGCGCGGCACCGAGGCGCTCGCGGCGGCCCGCGCCGTCTCCGGCGCGGCGGCCGCGGTGACCGGCGAGCAGGACGTGCGGGCCACTCTGGAGCGCCGGGACTCGTTCACCTCGAACTGGTCCGACGAGGGCCAGGTGCAGTGGGTGCAGGGTGCCGGCATCGACCTGGTCCGCGGCAGCGCCCGCCTCGACGGCGAGCGGACCGTCGTGGTCACCGACGCCGACGGCGCCGAGACCCGGCTGACCGCCACGCACGCCGTCGCGCTGTGCACCGGCTCGGAGGCCGCCGTCCCGCCGGTCGAGGGGCTGCGCGACGTCGATCCCTGGACCCCGCGCGAGGCGACCAGCGCCAAGGAGGTGCCCGGCCGGCTCGTGGTGATCGGCGGCGGCTACGTGGGCTGCGAGATGGCGACGGCGTGGAGCGCGCTCGGGTCCACGGTGACCGTGCTCGAGCGCGGCGAGCGGGTGCTGTCGGGCGCCGAGCCGGCCGCCGGTGACGCCGTGGCCGCCGCGCTGCGGGCCGCGGGCGTCGACGTCCGGCTGCGGACCGAGGTGCGCTCGGCCCGCCGGGAGGGCACCGAGGTCGTCGTCGTCACCTCCGACGGGGAGGTCCGCGGCGACGAGGTGCTCGTGGCCGTCGGCCGGCGGGCCCGCACGCACGACGTCGGCCTCGAGACCGTCGGCCTCGAGGGCGGCGGCTACCTCGACGTCGACGACACGCTCCAGGTGCGCGGGGTGCCGTGGCTCTACGGCGTCGGGGACGTCAACGGCCGCCGGCTGCTGACCCACATGGGCAAGTACCAGGCCCGCCAGGCGGGCGCGGCGATCGTCGCCCGCGCCAAGGGGGAGGACGTCGACACCTCCGACTGGTCGCCGTTCGTGGCCACCGCCGACACCCACGCCACGCCGTCGGTGGTGTTCACCGACCCGCAGGTGGCCAGCGTCGGCCTGACCAGCGCGCAGGCCCGCGAGTCCGGCCGACCGCACCGGGTCGTGGAGTACCCCATCGGCAGCGTGGCCGGCGCCTCGGTGCACCGCGACGGCTACGAGGGGACGGCGATCGCGGTCGTCGACACCGAGCGCGAGGTGCTGCTCGGGGTGACCTTCGTCGGCCCGGACGTCGCCGAGCTGCTGCACTCGGCGGTGATCGCGGTCGCCGGCGAGGTCCCGCTGGCCCGGTTGTGGCACGCCGTGCCCGCCTACCCGACGATCAGCGAGGTCTGGCTACGGCTGCTCGAGACCTGGCGCGGCTGAGCGGCGCAGCGACGACAGGACGGACGACATGGCGCGGATCGGGCTGGTCCTGCACCCCACCCGTGACTGCACCGCCGCGGTGCGCCAGGTGGCGGAGTGGGCCCGCGGCGGGGCGGCGGAGCTGGTGGCCACCACCGCCGACGCCCGTCGCATCGCCGTGGACGGGGTGACCCCGGTGCCCGAGGAGGCCCTGGCCGGCAGCTGCGACGGGATCATCGCCATGGGGGGCGACGGCACGATCCTCGGCGCGATGCGGCTGGTGAGCGGGCGGCCGGTACCGGTGCTCGGGGTCAACCTCGGGCACCTGGGCTTCCTCGCCGAGGTGGAGGGCCGCGAGCTGCACGAGGCGCTCACCGCGATGGCCGAGGAGCGGGTCACCACCGAGTCGCGCGGCTGCCTGGTGGTCCGGCACCGGGACTGGGAGTGGCTGGCCTTCAACGACGCCGTCCTCGCCCGGGTGCCGGGGGAGGGGATGGTCAGCGCGACCCTGTCGGTGGGCGGCCAGCCGTACGGGCACCTGCGCTGCGACGCGGTGATCCTGGCGACCGCGATGGGCTCGACGGCCTACAACTACGCCGCCGGCGGTCCGGTGGTCAGCCCCGGCATCGAGGGCGTCCTGGTCACCCCGGCGGCGCCGATGTCGGGGATCTCGCGGACGGTGCTGCTCGACCCCAGCGAGCCGCTGCGGCTGACGATCGAGGGCGGTGCCCCGGCGATGGAGCTCGACGGCGTGCTGGGCGGCCGGCTGCGGCCGGGCGACGAGGTCTCGGTGACCTACCGCTCCCGCGCCGGCCAGCTGGTGCGGATCGAGGGGTCCCGGTCGGCGGCCCGCAGCCGGGTGAAGCTCTCGCTGATCGACCTGCCGTACCTGCCCGGCGAACTGCTCGAGCTGCTGCCGCGGGAGCAGCGGGAGCGGCTGGGCGAGGCCCCCGACCCGCGGGAGGCCTGACTACGGCAGTGCGTACGGCGCCGTGAGCGGGCCGGGGAGGTCGCCCTCCACGGTGGCGGTCACCGTCATCGACTCGAAGCGGGCGACCCCGCCGAGCAGGGTGAGGAAGGCGGTGTCGGCGGCGTCGCGGCCGGAGCAGATGCGCACCAGCGAGCCGACCGGTGCCAGCCGGGTGGCGTCGACGACGCACCAGGTGCCGTCGACGTCGGCCTCCACGACGGCGTGGAAGTCCATCGGGTCCAGCCCCGGGGCGTAGACGGCGACCAGCCGGGCCGGCACCTCCACGGCGCGCAGCAGGGTGGCCGTCAGGTGGGCGTAGTCGCGACACACCCCCTGGCCGAGCAGCAGGGTGTCGACGGCGGTGTCGACCGGCCGGCTGGCGCCGGGGACGTAGGTCAGCCGGTCGTGCACCCAGCCGGCGACGGCCGCGACGAGCTCGGCGCGGGGGCGGGTGCGGTCGAACTCCGTGGCGGCGTAGCCCTCGAGCTGGTCCGAGGGGCAGTACCGGCTGGGCCGCAGCGCCTCGGCGGCCGCCGCGGGGGTGACCGGGCGGGTCGGGCCGTCGCGGTCCACGGCGGCGGTGTAGGCGACCGTCGTCGTCCCCTCGCGCAGCTCGACCCGGTGCACCCGCGCCTCCCCGACGGCGAACTCCTCGACGTCCAGCGGCTCGCCCTCGCACAGGACGGTCAGCTGCTCGGCGACCGGCGCGGCGACCGCGACCTGCAGCAACGCCGTCGCCGGGCCGGTGGAGGAGACGGTCAGGGTGGCGGCGACGTCGGTGCGCATGGGCGGCATCCTGACCGGCCGGCCGCAGGGTGACCCGTCGGGAACACCGCCGTCCCCCGGCCGTCACCCGCTGGTCACACGGCCCCGGGCCGCGTCGGCCCCGTCCAGAGGCTCACGCCGAGCGTGCGGGGCGTGAGGAGGACGGGGTCCTTCAGCGGTCCCGGACGGGCGGGGTCTCGCCGGTGTCGTCGAGGACGGCGTACAGGTGCGGCACGTCGGGCAGCCCGTCGCGGGGCGCGGGGACGGGCGGGCCCCCCGGCTCGTCGTCCCACGTCGAGCGGGCGTCGAAGGCGGTCGGCGGGCCGGGCAGCACCGCCGGCGGGACGGGCGGGCGGCCCGGGAACGGCAGGACCTCGGCGGCCGGCGCCTCGGGCTCCTCGCCGGCGGGGTCCCCGGCCGGCCCCTCCGCGGCGGCCGGCCCCGGGACGACCGGCTGCTCCAGCGACGCGGGCGCGACCTCGGCCGCGACGATGACCTCCTCGGCCGTCAGCGGCTCGTCGTCGCGCACGCTGGCCGGCACGAGCTGCTCGACGACCGCGTCCTCGGGGACGACGGTGGGGCCGGGCAGCGGCGCGGGCCGGCCGAACGCGTAGCCCTGCGCCATGCCGCAGCCGTGCTGGCGCAGCCACTCGGCCTGGTCGAGGTCCTCGATGCCCTCGGCGATGACCTGCAGGCCCATGCCCAGGCCCAGCTGCACCAGCCCCTGCACCAGGGCGGCGGTGGAGGGCTCGGTGACCACGTCGGCGACGAAGGAGCGGTCGATCTTCACCGTGTGGATGGGCAGCCGGTGCAGGGCCGTGATGGCCGAGTAGCCGGTGCCGAAGTCGTCGAGCGCGAGGGTGACGCCGTGGTCGGTGACCTCGCTGACCGCCTGCAGCGTTGCGTCGGCGGCGAACAGCGCCGTCGACTCGGTGATCTCCAGCTCCAGGCGCTCCGGCGGCAGGCCGGACTCGGCCAGCGCCTCGATCACCAGGTCGGTGAAGCCGGGCTCGGCCAGGTGCCGGGCTGAGATGTTCACGTGCACCCGCAGCCCCGCCGGCCACCCCGCCGCGTCGTGGCAGGCCTGCCGCAGCACCCAGGCGCCCAGCCTGGAGGTCAGCCGGTTGTCCTCGGCACAGGCGAGGAAGGCGCCCGGCGGCAGCAGCCCGCGGGTGGGGTGCTGCCAGCGGATGAGGGCCTCGTAGCCGAGCAGCGTCTCGTCGGTCAGCGACACGATCGGCTGGTAGAACAGCCGCAGCTCGTCGCCCTCCAGCGCGTGCCGCAGGTCGGCCTCGAGCTGCAGCTGGTCGATCTCGTCGTCGGACAGCACGCCGTCGTAGACCTCGATGCGGGCGCGGCTGCCGTCGGACTTCGCCCGGGTGAGCGCGCCGTGCGCCTGGCGCAGCAGGTCGTCGGGGGCGATGTCGGAGCCTAGGGTGAGGCCCACGCTCGCCGACAGCACGATCTCGCGGTCGCCCACGGGGAAGGGGTCGTCGAGCACCGACAGCAGGCGGTCGGCCAGCGCGCGCAGCCCGTCGAGGTCCTCGACGTCCTCGGCCAGGATGAGGAACTCGTCCCCGCCCAGCCGCACCGCGGTGTCCTCGACCCGGGTGCTCCAGCGCAGCCGGTCGGCCACCTGGGTCAGCACCTGGTCGGCGGCCTCGTGGCCGAGGGCGTCGTTGACCGCCTGGAACCGGTCGAGGTCCAGGTGCACGAGGCCGACCTGCAGGCCGCGGCGCCGGGACAGCGCGAGGGCGTGGTTGAGCCGGTCGTTCAGCGCCCGCCGGTTGGGCAGCCCGGTGAGCGGGTCGGTGAAGGCGCGCCGGACCAGGTCCTCCTCGGCGCGGCGGCGGTCGGTGACGTCGACCAGCGAGAGGACGACGAAGTGCGCCCGGCCGTCGCTGCGGTGCACGACGTCGTGCGACTGCAGCACGAACAGCTCGCTGCCGTCGGCCCGGCGCAGCCGGCGCTCGCCGTCCACCCGCAGCCAGGGGTCCAGCGGCTCGGCGCCGTCGGCGGGCAGGTCGGGCACCGGCGCCTCGTCCGGGTGGGCGAGCAGGTCGACGTGACGGCCGACGAGGTCCTCGTGCGAGCGCCCGGTCATCGCGCACAGCGCCTCGTTCACGACGAGGAAGTGACCGTCGAGGTCGACGAGCGCCTTGGGCACCGGTGCGCCGAGGAACAGCGCGCGGAACAGCTGGCCGCGGTCGGCCAGCAGCGTGTCGATCGCCCGCAGCCGGCCGGCGGCGTCGTCGCCGGCCCGGCCGGACCGGGGGCTCGGGACGTCGTGGGCGTGCAGAGTCACCCGGACAGCGTGCTGCACCGACGGCGCGGAGTGACGGAACCCGTCCTCGGTATGTCGTGGTCAACCGGTCACGGTGCGTGAGATCGCGGGGTGGCGGTGCCCCGAGTGAGCGGTGTGACGAACGGGTCCGGGAATCCCGCCGTCCACCCGGTCGCTGCACCGGCCATGAGCGCACTGCCGAAGCGGATCGGGTTCCTCTCCTTCGGGCACTGGCAGCCGATCCCCGGCTCGCAGGTCCGCACGGCGCGCGACGCGCTGGTGCAGAGCGTGGAGCTCGCCGTCGCCGCGGAGGAGCTGGGGCTGGACGGCGCCTACGTGCGGGTGCACCACTTCGCCCGCCAGCTCGCCTCGCCCTTCCCGCTGCTGACCGCGATGGCGGTGCGGACCTCGCGGATCGAGATCGGCACCGGCGTCATCGACATGCGGTACGAGAACCCGCTGTACATGGCCGAGGAGGCGGCGGCCGCCGACCTGCTCAGCGGTGGCCGGCTCCAGCTGGGCGTCAGCCGGGGGTCACCGGAGACGGCGCTGCGCGGCTCGGAGGCCTTCGGCTACGTGCCGCCCGAGGGCGTGTCCGACGGCGACCTGGCGCGGGCCAAGACCGCGCTGTTCCGCGCCGCGCTCGGCGGCGCCACGGTGGTCGACGCCGACCCCCGGATGACCGGTGGCACGCGCGGCCGCCTGGCCGTGCAGCCGCAGTCCCCGGGGCTCGCCGACCGGATCTGGTGGGGCTCCGGCACCCGTGCGACCGCGGAGTGGACCGCCGCGCAGGGCATGAACCTGATGAGCTCCACGCTGCTGTCGGAGGACACCGGCGTGCCCTTCGACCAGCTGCAGGCCGAGCAGATCGAGCGCTTCCGCGCCGCCTGGGCCGCCGCCGGGTGGGAGCGGGAGCCGCGGGTGTCGGTCAGCCGCAGCGTCCTGCCGATCACCAGCGACCTCGACCGGCAGTACTTCGGCGGCGACCGGGAGTCCGAGGACCAGGTCGGCCTGCTCGAGGGCGTCCGGGCCCGGTTCGGCAAGAGCTACACCGGCGAGCCCGACGTCCTGGCCGAGGAGCTGGCCAAGGACGCCGCCGTCCGCGAGGCCGACACCCTGCTGCTCACCGTGCCGAACATGCTCGGCGTCGACTACAACGCCCACCTGCTGGAGACGGTCGTCCGGGACGTCGCGCCGGCGATCGGCTGGGCGCCACGGGGCGGTCAGGCCGCCTCGTAGGTGACCGTGCCGTCGTCGGCGACGGTCACGAGCAGCTCCACGTAGTCACCGGTGTCGGTGTCGCTCGCGGTGCACAGCAGCGGCTCGGTGAGGCCGCCGACGATCACCGCGTTCTCGGTGTCGCAGCTGATGTCGATGGGCGTGCCCTCCTCGTTCTGGGCCACCGCCTCGTCGTAGAGGAACGCCTCGACGTCGGCGATCACCACGTAGGTGTCGTCGCTGGTGATCTCGACGTTGCCCTCGTCGTCGGTCTGCGTGACCGAGAACGACGTCCCCTGGCCGTCGAGGACGGCGGTGCAGCTGAAGGTGCCGCCGGCCTCGGGCTCGACGCCGGAGGGGCACTCGACGTCGGTGGCGGCCACCCCGGTCACGTCGGCGGTGAGCTGGCTGATCTCGGCCTCGACGGCGGCGGTGTCGAGCGTCTCGGTGCCGAAGAGGAACAGCGCGCCGACCCCGAGCCCGCCGAGCGTCACGACGCCCGCGGCGACGGAGCCGACGATCACGCCGGTGCGCTTCTTCTTCTGAGGCGGGGGGAAGCCGCCGTACTGCGGCGGCGCGTAGGGCTGCGGGGCGTACGGGTGGGCGGCCGGGGGCTGCTGGATCTGGGTCACGGTTCCTCCTGTCGGGCTGACAGGGGGAACCGTGCCGCCGGCCGCTTCGGCCGGACTTGCGCGCGGCTTGGGCCGGCCTGCGGGCGTGCCCCCGCTGCGGACCGGCCCGCGCGCGGACGAGGCCGGCGTCAGCCGGTCGCTGCAGGCTGCGGAGCCGCGCCGCGCGCGCCCCCGCCGTCCATCTGCCGCACCATCTGGGCCATCGCCTCGAGGGTGTCCGCCGCCTGCGCGCCACCGCAGGTGAGGGAGGCCAGGAGGTTGCCCAGGAGACCCGCCCGGTCTGCCACGATCCGTACCCGGCCGATCTCGACGACCAGACCGAGCAGGTCCAGGCGGAGGCCCTCGGGAATGTCGAGGATCACGCACTCCACTGGCGTCGTCATCACGTTCCCCCTTCCGGTACCAGGCGCGTTCCGGTAGCGCCTCCTGGAGGGTAGGTCGCCCGGCAGACGCCAACGGCGGTCGTCGGCCTGGCATCTCGCCGCCGGACCTGGGCCGAGCGTGCGGACCGGAACACGTGCGGCAGGTCGTGACGGAGAGCGGACGAAGTCGATCCGGAACGCGATCTCCCTCGGTGGTCGCGCGGAGTGGTCCGGCGCGTCGTGGTCACTCGGAGCGTGCTGGCTCAGCAGCCGGCGCAGCGGCGGACGGCGCGGTGCGTGGCGGTCGCCGCGACGTGCGCGCCGTCCCGCGAGGAGAAGGGGCCGTGCCACCGGCCGTTGGCCGGCCGGGTGCCCTGCCGGCCCTCGCCGTGGTTGCAGTACGCGCAGTGCGCGACGTGGATGGTGGCCCGGTCGCCGCGGCGGTCCTCGTACACCCAGTACTGCACCGGGGGACGGTAACCGCGGACGGAGCCGGCCGACCGGCACCGCGCGGAGGTGGCGGCGCGCCCGGCAGGACTCGAACCTGCGACCAAGTGCTTAGAAGGCACCTGCTCTATCCGCTGAGCTACGGGCGCTCGGCCTCCGATCATCGCACCCGGGCCGGCCGGAGCAGGGCAGCATGAGCGCCGTGGACCTGGCCGACTTCCTGCTCGCACGGATCACCGAGGACGAGAGGGCCGCGAAGGGCGCGACCGCCGGCCCCTGGCGGTGGTACCCCGGCCGCGCCGGCCTGCCGGCGTTCCTCGAGTCGACCGGCGCCACGGCGACGCACTGGGTCGAGGGGCAGTCGTTCGAGGCGCCCACCGTCGTGCTGGGCAGCAACCAGAACTCGATGCTGCGGGTCCGCGGGCGCGACGCCGAGCACATCGCCGCCTGGAACCCGGCCCGGGTGATCGACGAGTGCCGGGCCAAGCGCCGCGTCGTGGAAGCCGGCGCCGGCGCCGGGGTGGACGTGGCCACGCACGACCTCGTGCTGCGCACCCTCGCGCTGCCCTACGCCGAGCACCCCGAGTACCGCGCGGAGTGGCGCGTCTGACCCCGCCTTCCACAGCCGGGGCCGTCGTCCACAGATGACGCCGCGGCGGCGGCACGGGCCGCGGGACGGCGGAGGGTCGGGGACGGCCGGCACAGCGCCGGTCGCGCCGGTCCGGCGCACCAACCCGAGGAGAGACAGTGCCCGACACCGAGATCACCGTGGTGGGCCGCGTCGCCAGCGCACCGCGCCGTGCCCGGCTCGACAGCGGCAGCACCGTGGTCAACTTCCGCATCGCGTCGACCGCCCGGCGCTTCGACCGCGCCAGCCAGGAGTGGGTCGACGGCGAGACCTTCTGGTCCGACGTCGAGTGCTGGGACGACCTGGGCGGCAACGTGATCCGCAGCCTCAGCAAGGGCGACGCCGTGGTGGTCGTCGGCCGGCTGTGGACCCGTGACTACGAGTCCGCCAACGGCCGCGGGAGCACGTCGCAGATCCGCGCCGACGCCGTGGGCCCCGACCTGCGCCACGGCTGGGCCGAGTACCGGCGGTCGCCCCGCGTGGCCCGGCCGGAGGAGTCCCCGGCCGCCGGTCCCGACGGCGAGCACGGGTCCGCACCGTTCGACGGGGCGCCGACCAGCGAGGACTACATCCCCGACCCCGCGACGTTGTCCCCGGTGGACCCCGGTCAGGAGGTCCGGGAACCGGCGTACAGCTGACGGCCCGGAACTGGGAGGATCGGGGGAGAGAACGCAGGAGGCGGGGCCGGCCCGGCCGGCTCCGCCGCCCCCTCGCGAACCCGACGGAAGGCTCCCTGGCCCAGTGGCTCAGTACATCTACACGATGGTCCGCGCGCGCAAGGCGCACGGCGACAAGGTGATCCTCGACGACGTCACCCTGTCGTTCCTGCCCGGCGCCAAGATCGGCGTCGTCGGCCCCAACGGCGCCGGCAAGTCGACGGTCCTCCAGATCATGGCCGGCATGCAGCAGCCGTCGAACGGCGACGCCAACCTGGCACCCGACGCGACGGTCGGGATCCTGCTGCAGGAGCCGCCGCTCAACGAGGCGCTCGACGTGCGCGGCAACGTCGAGGAGGCCGTCAAGCCGCTGCGCGACGCGCTGACCCGCTTCGAGCAGGTCAGCGCGGCGATGGGCGAGCCCGATGCCGACTTCGACGCGCTGCTGGCCGAGCAGGGCGAGCTCATGGAGGTCATCGAGCAGAACGACGGCTGGGAGCTCGACGCCCGCATCGAGCAGGCCATGGACGCGCTGCGCTGCCCGCCCGGCGACGCCGACGTCAGCGTGCTCTCCGGTGGTGAGCGGCGCCGCGTCGCGCTGTGCAAGCTGCTGCTCGAGGCGCCGGACCTGCTGCTGCTCGACGAGCCCACCAACCACCTCGACGCCGAGAGCGTGGCGTGGCTCGAGCAGCACCTGGAGAAGTACGCCGGCACCGTCGTGGCGGTCACCCACGACCGGTACTTCCTCGACAACGTCGCCCAGTGGATCCTCGAGCTCGACCGCGGCCGGGCCTACCCCTACGAGGGCAACTACTCCACCTACCTGGAGACCAAGGCCGCCCGGCTCCAGATCGAGGGTGCGAAGGACGCCAAGCGGCAGAAGCGCCTCAAGGAGGAGCTGGAGTGGGTCCGCTCCGGCGCCAAGGCCCGCCAGGCCAAGAGCAAGGCCCGCCTCGCCCGCTACGAGGAGATGGCCGCCGAGGCCGACAAGTACCGCAAGCTGGACTTCGAGGAGATCCAGATCCCGCCGGGCCCCCGGCTGGGCAACGTGGTCGTCGAGAGCCGTGACCTGACCAAGGGCTTCGGTGACCGGCTGCTCATCGACGACCTGTCGTTCACGCTGCCGCGCAACGGCATCGTCGGCGTGGTCGGGCCCAACGGCGCCGGCAAGACGACGCTGTTCAAGATGCTCGTCGGCGAGGAGAAGCCCGACGACGGGGAGATCAAGGTCGGCGACACCGTCAAGATCTCCTACGTCGAGCAGAGCCGCAGCGGCATCGACCCGAAGAAGACGCTGTGGGAGGTCGTCTCCGACGGGCTCGACCACATCAAGGTCGGCAACGTCGAGATGCCCTCGCGGGCCTACGTCGCGGCCTTCGGCTTCAAGGGCCCCGACCAGCAGAAGCCGGCCGGCGTCCTCTCCGGCGGTGAGCGCAACCGGCTGAACCTGGCGCTGACCCTCAAGCAGGGCGGCAACCTGCTGCTCCTCGACGAGCCGACCAACGACCTCGACGTGGAGACGCTGACCAGCCTGGAGAGCGCGCTGCTGGAGTTCCCCGGCTGCGCCGTGGTGGTCAGCCACGACCGGTGGTTCCTCGACCGGGTGGCCACCCACATCCTCGCCTACGAGGGTGAGTCGAAGTGGTTCTGGTTCGAGGGCAACTTCGCCGACTACGAGAAGAACAAGGTCGAGCGGCTCGGCCCGGAGGCGGCCCGCCCGCACCGGGCGACCTACCGCAAGCTCACCCGCGACTGACCGAGGAACCCCCCTCCCCGCGCCGCGCTCCGTGCGGCGCGGGG
>NZ_JBJGZX010000059.1:0-15018 GCF_054050735.1 Blastococcus sp. SYSU D00813 | reverse complement strand
CCGGCCTCGTGTGGCCGGAGAGCCCGCCGTTTTTGGTGGGCGACGGCAGATTCGGGGAGGCTCCTAAGCACTCCGGGGGCGCGGGGGTCGCCGAGCTGCCCGCCGCGCCCGGGCTGCCCGACGGCGAGGACGTCCCCACCAGCGCTCGCGCGCACCGGCAGCTGGCCGGGCGGATCGTCCGCAGCCTGCAGCCCTGGACGAACGCGGGGAGCCTCGAGCTCCGGTACGTCTGGGGAGCCCCGCCGGGGCGGCTGCGAGTCCTCGTCGTTGCCCGAGCCGCCGGGCGGTCGATGGACAGTGCGCGGCAGTGGGCCACGCACATGCTGCAGGCCGTCGCGGACCAGTTCCCGCCCGGATACGAGTTCGGGCCACTCACCGACGCCCTGCCCACCGACATCACCGCGTGGGCCGAGGTGCAGCGGGTCGAGGAGGTCCGTGCCCCCGGCCCCTTCGTCCCCCCGGGCCTCGCCGACTACTACTACCTCGTCCACCCGCTCGCCGGCGACGGCTCCGCGTGGCCGACCCTCCCCGCCGTCCTCAGCCGCGCCTCCTCGCCCGGCTTCCTGAGCATCGCGCTCGTCCCGACCGTGCTCACCGACCTCGAACGACAGGCCGTCGACCACGTCGTCACGCTGACCCGGCACCTGGCCGAGCCCCAGCAGGGCTACGACTTCTTCGGCAACGCCACCTCCACCCCCGCCGATGGTGCCGCCCGTGACGTCCTCGCCGTGTGGCAGCGGTTCACCGGTAGCCAGGGCTTCCTGGCCCGGATCGGCGTCGCCTCGACCGCCGACGACGTCCGGCGCATCGCCTCGCAGGTCGGGGCGGTCCTCACCGAGAGCACCGACGCGGCGGCCGGGGATCTCCCCGCCCGCTTCGCGCTGGTGACCGACGTCGACCACTTCGAGGCCTGGCAGACGACCACCATGGGCCTGGTCTTCCCGCGGGGCCGGCACGAGGTCTGGAGTCTGCCGCCCCAGCAGGCGCCGGTCCCCCTCGAGCGGATGCCCCACTTCTTCTCCGAGGAGGAGGCCGGCGGGCTGCTGGTCCTGCCCGTCCCGGACCGGAGCGGTGTCCCCGGGCTCGTGCGCAGCCGGCGTGCCTCCACCCACCGGGCGACCGTGCCCCACGGAGCGGCCGGGGACGACGGCGTGAACCTCGGCTCCGCCGTGCACCTGGGCAGTCCCGGCGGCACCGTGACACTGCCGCTCCGGGCGATCAACCGGCACGCACTGGTGGTCGGCGCGCCGGGGTCCGGAAAGACCAGCACGGTGCTGCACCTGCTCCTGCAGCTGTGGCGCGACCACCGCATCCCGTTCCTGGTGATCGAGTCCGTGCTGACCGAGTACCGGTCGCTGCTCGACCACCCGGACATGCGCGGCCTCCGGGTGCTGACCCTGGGCAACGAGAGCATCGCCCCGCTGCGCCTCAACCCCCTGGCGCCACCTCCCGGCGTCCGCTGCGAGGTGCACATGGGCGCGGTCATGGCCGCGCTGAAGCTCGCGCTGCCGTTGCCGCCGCCGATCCCCCAGATCCTCGCCCAGGCGCTGACCCGCACCTACACGGCGGCCGGGTGGGACGACGACAGCGTGCTCGAGGACGGCCTGACGCCGCCGACCCTGCGCGACCTGCTGCGCACGTTCACCGAGGTCTTCGACGGCATCGGCTACCAGGGCGAGGCGCGCAACATCGGACTGGCCTTCCAGGTCCGGCTCCAGAGCCTCCTCCAGGGTGGCCGCGGCAAGATGCTCGACACGGTCTCCAGCGTGGACTTCGACGAGCTGCTCAGCGGCCCCGTCGTCGTGGAGCTCAACGACATCGCCGACGCCGACGAGCGCGCGGTGCTCTCGGCCTTCGTCCTGGAGCGGGTGCGGGCGTCGGCGAAGGCCCGGGGCAGCTCGGGCGGGCGGCTCCGGCACGTCACCGTGCTCGAGGAGGCACACCGGCTGCTCGGGCGGGCCGGCCAGCACAGCGGCGACGCGGCCAGCGGTGACCAGGCCCGCGCCGACTCCGTGCGCGCGTTCTGCGAGGCCATCGCGGAACTGCGCTCGCTCGGCGAGGGCTTCGTGCTCAGCACCCAGAGCCCCTCGGCCCTCGCCGAGGTCGCCGTGGCGAACACCGGCACCCGGATCCTGCACCGCATGGAGAGCTCGGCCGACCGGAACACCATGCTCGACGACCTCGACGCCGACGAGACGCTGCGCAGGGCCGCAGCGAGCCTGGCGGTCGGCGAGGCCGTGGTCCGGTGGCCGGCGCTCGACGAGCCGGAGCTGGTCCAGGTGCGTCCCGACCCCTCGCTCGACAGCGGCCGCCGGGTCGACGACCGCGCGGTCCGCGAGGCGATGTCCGCCCATCGCGCCGAGGTGGCACGGCTGCTCCCCTACCAGCTGTGCAGCAGCGCCGTGTGCACGAGCGGGTGCCAGGCCACGACCCGGAGGACCGCCGGTCAGACCGCGGACCTGCTGGGCGCGGACGTCGGCGCCCGGTGGCGGCGCACGGCCGAGGCCGGCCTCAGTGCCCTCCCGGAGCTCGCCGCCTCCCTGGCGCGGCACAGCGCCGGTGACGTGGCCCTCGCCTACTGCACTGCGGTGCACCTGTCGTCCCGGGGCCACGGCTTCCCACACGTCCCGGGCGCGGACCACCGGCCGTTGCTGGCCCGCGCGATCCGGGACGCCGTCCGTCCCGTCGACTGACGTGCCGCGGTCACACGGCGGTCCACCCGTCCCCCGGCCGGCGGGCCCGTCCGCCGTCTCCGCCCGTGGCGTCGTCCTCGGTCCGGAAGACCTCCACCTCGGCGAGGACCGCCGGGAGCCCCAGTTCGCGGGCGGCCTGCACCCGGTGCCGTCCGAAGGTCACGTCCAGCAGTCCCGTGCCCTCCGCCTCGCACAGGCGCACGCCGCGGTCACCGACCATCCTCGGGTCCACCGAGTCGACGGTCGGGTGGGCCCCGCGCTCGGCGTACAAGGCCGCGAGACCCTCGGCGTAGGGGCGGGTCGGCTCGCCGGACTTGAAGGGCTCACCGGCGACCTCGTCCGTCGGGCCGACCATCTCGAGGGGGACCCAGGCCATCCGGCGCTCGCTGAACCGGCCCGGGCCTCCGCCCGTGCGACGCAGCTCGTCCACGTCGAGGTCCTTGATCCGGTCCGCGGGCCATGAGTCCGCCTCGTAGTCGCCGGCCTCGCGGGAGACGGCGCCGACGGCGAGGGCACCCAGCTCCGGGATCGGGCGGCGCGGGGTGGTCTCGACCCAACCGCTGCCGGCGCCGTCGGACTTTGCGGCACGGAGGGCGACGTCGCCGACGGCACGCGCCGTCTCCGGGGCTGCGCGGGCCCCCGGGTGGTCCTGGTGTCCCGACCGGTCCTCGGTCCCGTCGAGGCGGTAGGAGTTGTCCACGCCCCGGTCCGGCACCCCCTCGGCGGGCAGCGGGTAGCTCTCGCGCCACTCGACCATGCCTGGTTCCTCCCTGCTGATGGGGACCGCCGGGTCGCGGTCTCAGGACGGGGCGGGCAGCAGTCCGTCCTCGATGGCACGGACGTACAGGTCGCGGCGGGTCGGAGCGGGACGGCCGACCTGGCGGTACTTCGCCCGGATCCGCCGCAGGTGCGTCTTGACCGTCTCGTCGCGCATCGCGAGGCGCCGGGCCACGACGGGCAGCAGCGCGTTGCTCGAGGCGTAGGCGAGGAGCACGTCGCGCTGCCGGGCGGTGAGAGCGGGCCTGCGCGCCCGGTCGGCGTCCCGTGGTCCGTCCCCCGCCAGCGCGCGCCCGGCCAGGAGCAGGACGGTCGGCTGGTCCGGACAGCAGACCGGCCCATCGACCTCGATGGCGACGACGCCGATGCCCGCCAGGACCTCGGCGAGGCGCCGGCGCTGCCGGGGGTCGGGCCCGACGATCCTGACCTCGACGGGGCTCGTGTCCACTCGCGGCAGCGCGGCAACGCTCAACGCCCGGCACCTCCTCGATCGACCTCGGGGACACCGGGCAGCTCCGGCGGCGCGGAGGCCGGCGGAGCTGGAAACCGGTGGAGCCGATCGGCCCGTGGCCCCGCGACCGGAGCCCAGGTACGGCTCGGCGGCGGACGGTGGTGAGCGGCGGGGTAACTGAACGGGGTCGATCCGGGTAGGGGCAAGCACCTGGCCGCGTTCGGCGACCGCAGATTGGCGCAGGCGGCGCAGATTGGCGCAACCGGACGTCGACCTGTGGCTTCTCACGTGCACTAGGTTGCCGGCAGTCAGGCCGGACACGGGGGAGCAGGATGGCGGAGACGGCTGACGACGGGGCCTTCCCCACCCCTGCGGTGGTCGACCCCTTCGTCGCGCAGATCGACTGGCTGGTCGCCATGGCGGGCGGGAAGGACCAGCTCGTCCAGCGGTGCGGCGGTCTGGTGAGCGTCCGCACCCTGGACAACTGGGCGGCGGGGAACTACCCGCGGACCAAGGTCACCGGAGCGGTCCGCGACCTGGACGCCTGGGCGCGCAAGTCGGTTCCCGGGTATCCCGGGGCGGCCGGGGTCCAGAGCCTCGTCGAGTCGTGCGGCCCCCGTGCACTGGCGCCGTTCGCGCCCCCTCCGCCTGCCGACGAGCCGGCCGAGGTCCCCGCCCCGGAGGAAGCGCCACGGAGGGGGCGCCGCTGGCCGCGCTGGACCCTCGGGGCGGCCGTGCTCGCCGTCGTCGCCCTCGTCTCGGTCCTCGCCACGATCGCCGTCCTCCGGGACGACCCCGCGGCCGGCGACCTCGACGACCCGGCGTCCACGCAGGCGCTGGTCGACGTACCGCTGCCGAGCACCGGTGACGGCACGCTCTACGTCGAACTGTCGGGCAGCATCGGCGCCAACACCTTCGGCGACCCCCGCACCCTGCAGGACCGAGGCGCTGCGATCCCGCCGGACACCGAGATCGAGGTCCGCTGCCGCTACTACGCACCGAGCGTGCCCAGCGTGACGCCGGACGGGTTCTGGTACCTCATCGAGTCCGAGCCGTGGAACGGCCTGTGGACCCCCGCCAACTCGTTCATGAACGGCGACGTCCCCGGCGGCCCGTACATCCACAACACCGACTTCGCGGTCCCCGTCTGCCGCTGACGTCGGCCGGCCGGCGGGTCCGGGCCGGGGGTCGGCGCGGCGGGCGCGGCGCCCCCGGCCGCCTGCGGCACAGTGGTCACCGTGCTCAGCCGCGGAGGGACGACCCACGGCCTGGCCGCCACGCTCGCCGTCCTCCTGCTGCTGGTGCTCACCGGCTGCGGCGGGGCCGAACCGCGGTCGACCGCGAACCCGACCCCCTCGGCCTCCAGCGGGTCGAGCGCCCCCACCACACCCCCGCCCGACCCGGAGGCCGCGGCCGCGGCGGCGCGGGAGGCGCAGGTCGACGCCGCGCTCGCCGGCCTCGACCGCCGCCGCCAGATCGCCCAGCTCTTCGTGGTCGGCGTCCCCGCCACCGACCCCTCCGCGGCCGCCGTCGAGCTCCTCCGCGACACCGGCGTCGGCGGGGTGTTCCTGCGCGGCCGCAGCACCGTCGCCGCCGCCGACCTGGCCGCCGCGACCGGCTCGTGGACCGGCCTGACCCCCGGCATCCGTCCCTGGGTCGCCGTGGACCAGGAGGGCGGCAACGTGCAGACCCTCTCCGGCCCCGGCTTCGGCCCACTCCCCCGCGCCGTCGACCAAGGCGCGCTCCCGCCCGACCAGCTCGCCGCCCTCGCCGCCGGCCTGGGCGCCTCGCTCGCCTCGGCCGGCATCAACCTCGACCTGGCGCCCGTGGTGGACGTCGTCCCGGCCGGCACCGAGCGGAGCAACCAGCCGATCGGCTACTACGGCCGGCAGTACGGGGCGACCGCGGCCGCCGTCGTCCCGGCCGCCGGCGCGGTCGTCGACGGGCTGGCCGCCTCCGGCGTCACCGCGACGATCAAGCACTTCCCCGGGCTCGGCCGGGTCGAGGGCAACACCGACGACAGCGCCGGCGTCACCGACACCGTCACCACCCGCGACGACGAGCAGGTGGCCGCCTTCGGCACGCTCGCCGCCTCCCCCGCCGACCCGTTCGTCATGACGAGCTCGGCCACCTACGCGCTCATCGACCCGACCGCGCCGGCCGCCTTCTCCCCCGTCGTCGTCACCGACCTGCTGCGCGGCCAGCTCGGCTTCGACGGTGTCGTCATCTCCGACGACCTCGGCGCCGCCCAGGCGGTGCAGGACCTCCCACCCGGTGACCGCGCCGTCCGCTTCCTCACCGCCGGCGGCACGCTCGTGCTAACGGTCACGCCCACGGTGCTGCCGGCGATGATCGACGCCGTCGTGGCCCGAGCGGAGGCCGACCCGGCGTTCGCCGAGCAGGTCGACGCCGCCGTGCGCACCGCGCTGCTCGCCAAGGCCGGGCGCGGGCTGCTCGGCTGAGGAGCCGGCCGCTCAGGAGGAGTACGGGTCGTTCGCGGCGTCGATCCAGACGACTAGGAACAGCAGGAACAGGACGACGCCGAGGATGCCGAGCACGAGGCCCGCGATCGCCAGCCCGCTCGTGCCGCCCACCCGCTTGAGCTGGTTCAGGCCGATCGAGCTGAACGTGACGCCGAGCGCGGCGCAGACGACGCCGAGGCCGGGCACCCAGCAGAGCAGGAGACCGAGCAGGCCGGTGACGAACCCGGCGACACCCATCCCGGTGCCCGGCGCGGAGCCCGGGGCCGCGTAGCCGGGGTGGCCGGGCGGCGCGCCGTACGGCTGCGCGCCGTACGGCTGCGCGCCGTACGGCTGCGGGGCGTAAGGCTGCGGGGCGTAAGGCTGCGGGGCGTACGGCTGCTGGCCCGGCTGGGCACCGTAGGGCTGGACCCCGTACGGCTGGGCGCCGTAGGGCTGGGCCGCGCAATGCTGGTCGCCGTAGGGCTGGGCCGCGTACTGCTGGTCGCCGGGGTACGGCGCCGGCCGGCCCGGCTCGCTGCTGCGCTCGTCGTCCACCGGTCCCCGCTCCGCCGTGCCGCTCGTGACCGGGCGATGGTGCCACCCGCGGCCGCCGCACCCGTGGAGCGCACGGTCAGCCCGTCGCCGGCCAGTCGCCCTCGTCGTCGTACCGGTCGGGGAGGTCGTCCCGCTCCCGCCGGTCCTGGCGCTCCGCGGCCCGCAGCGACGCCCCCAGGGTGAACGCCAGCGGGATCGCGACCGCGAGCCACACCGCCAGCACCACCACGACGAACGTCCAGCCGCTCATCCGGGCTCCTCCGGAGCGGGCGCGCCCCCTGCTGGAGGCGACGGTGTCCACGGTAGGCGCGGCGACCCCGGCGGCGCAGCCGGACACGAGCGTCGCACCGTGATCGTTCCGGTCCCGGGAGGGGCTTTCGCGCGCGAAGTGCTCTCAGGCGACCAGCTCGACGGCGTGCTTGGCGCCGCACTCGCGGCACAGCTCGTACAGCCGCGCGTCGGCGTCGAAGCCGGGGCGCAGCCGGGCCAGGCCCCGCCGCACGAACCGCGACTCCGTCAGCACCAGGCCCCGGTGCCCGCACAGCGGGCACGTCGTCCCCGTGTGCCCGATCGACTTCCGCTCTCGCACCACACCGTCATCTTCCCATCACGGAGCGTGGATGGCGGGACAGGTCCGTCACATGCGGCGTGTCCGCCGGCGCCACCAGCGCAGCGCCGCGACCACGACGGCGACCAGCAGCACCAGCCCGGTCGCCCAGCCGATCCCCTCGCCCACCGACGCCGACGCCCCGAACCAGCCGGCGACGGTGAACCCGACGGCGTAGCCCAGGACGACGACGAGCAGCGCCGGCACCGCGAACACGAGGACACCCACCGCGGCTCCTCCCGTCGACGACCGGTTCGCAGGTCTTCGCGGGCCGGCGACCGGTCGGATGCGCCGTCAGCCCAGCAGCGCCGCCCGCAGCACCGGCGCGAGCCGCTCCGAGTAGGCGGCGGTGAGGTGGACGCCGTCGGCGTACACCGGGGTGCTGCCGACGAAGGAGGGGCAGCGGCCCGCCGCGTCGCAGAACCAGCCCTCGGTGTCCACGTAGGCGAACTCCGCCGTCACCGGCTCGTACCCGTCGATCGTCGCGCGCTCGACCGCGGCGAGCTCCTCGTGCCCCTCGCGACCGGAGCTGACGCAGTCCTGCGGGGTGTTGAACCGGGTCGCGCACTCGGCGAGGTCCGCGCCCTCCGGCGGCGAGCCCAGCACGACGACCCGGGTCGCCGTCGTGTCGAGCCCGGCCAGCGTGGTCGTCAGGCCCTCGCGCCACTCGGCGCGGGCCGCCTCGCCCTCGACCTCCGAGGCGAGCCGGTCCACGGAGTTGGCCGCCGAGGCGACGACCACCAGGTCCGGCTGCATCTGCCGCACCTGGCCCAGGGCCCACGCCTGGTGCTCGCTGCAGTACTCGGCGAAGTCCTCGATCCCGGTGGCCGCCCGGGTCCGGACGGCGACCTGCGGGCACTGCCCCAGCGTCAGGCTCTGCACCCGCCAGCCGTTCCCGAGCGCGGCCCGGATGCCGGGCAGCCAGCTGATCGCCACCGAGTCGCCGAGCAGCACCGCCGTCCGCTCGGCCTGCGCGTCGCCGTAGCGGCAGCGGTCGACGGTGTAGAGCACGTTGAGGCAGTCGTCGCGGATCCACTCCGGCGCCTGCGCGGCGGTGCCCAGCGCGTCGAGGCCGGGGCTGAGCTCGGGCCACTCCGTCGCGGTCAGCGCCGCGGAGATCTCCGCCGACAGCGCCTCCTGCGGGTCCACACCGGGCTCGGTGTCCGCGGCCGCGGCCGCGGACGGCGGCGGGGTCTGCGCGCCGGCGTCCTGGCTCCACGGCCAGCCGATGCCGGTCGCCTGGGCGGCGACGAGGACGGCGGCCAGCCCGGCCGCGACCCCGGCCATGAGCCGCGCCCCCGCCCGCCAGGACCGGGGCTCCCGCGGCCGGCCGGGCAGCAGCCACGACGACCTCCGGACCGGCTGCTCGACCAGGTGGTAGCTCGCGACCGAGCCGACCGCGGTGACGCCCAGGACCAGCGCGTAGTAGGTCGCGTCGACCGGCATCAGCGCCGCGAGGACGACGATCGCCGGGAAGTGCCACAGGTACAGCGAGTACGACAGCGCCCCGAGGTGGCGCGAGACCGGGTTGGTCAGCACCCCCAGCCGGGAGTCGCCGCCCGTGCCCGCGGCGATCACCGCGACGGTGCCGAGCACCGGCAGCAGTGCGCCCGGCGCGGGGAACGGCGTCCCCGCGTCGATGACGACGACGCTGACGGCGATCGCGGCCAGCCCCGCCCAGCCCAGCAGCGGGCGCAGCCGCGCCGGGATGCGGGAGGCCGCGGGCACGGCGACGGCGAGCAGCGCCCCCAGACCCAGCTCCCACACCCGGGAGAACGTGGAGAAGTAGGCCCAGGTGGGGTCGGCCGCGGTCTCGTGCAGCGCCCACGCGTACCCGCCGGCCACCAGCACGGCCGTGATCGCGGTGATGCCCTTGAGGCCCTTGACCCGGTGCCGGCGGCGCCAGCCCGCGAGGGCGAGGGCCACCGCCATCACCGCCGGCCAGGCGACGTAGAACTGCTCCTCCACCGACAGCGACCAGTAGTGCTGCAGCGGCGAGACCGGGCCCGCGGCCTGCTGGTAGTCGGTGCCGTCGAGCGCGAAGTGCCAGTTGCCGGCGAACAGCAGCGACCACAGCGCGTCCTCGACCGTGGCCCGGGCGCGGGTCCCGAAGAAGACGACGTGCGCCGCGCCGACCGTGACGGCCAGCACCAGCAGCGACGCGGGCAGGATCCGCCGGATCCGCCGCCGGTAGAAGTCGGTGAACGAGATCCGGCCGCGCTCGCGGTGCTCGCGCAGCAGCAGCCCGGTGATCAGGAAGCCGGAGATGACGAAGAAGACGTCGACGCCGACGAAGCCGCCGTGCGGCACGCCGAAGAGGTGGTCGGCGATGACCAGGAGCACGGCGAGCGCCCGCAGGCCCTCGATGTCCCCGCGCTGGTGCCGGCCCCCGTCGCGGGGCAGCCCGGCCAGGCGCGGGTCCTCCGGCGGAGCGGCCGCGGGCCGGCTCAGCTCGGTGTCGATCGCCATCGGCGGAGGAACCCCCATGTACCTGTCGTCGCCGGTTGCGGCCGTGACCTTGAACGATACGCACGGTGAGACCCCTGGGACCTCGCCCAGAGGGGTGGGAACGGCCGCCCGGCGTCCGGGCTACCCAGCGGCCCCCGATTACTCTCATGGGCGCCACGGCCGACCCTGCGCCGTCGACGGAAGGTGCTCCATGCCCACTGCCCTGATCACCGGTGTCACCGGCCAGGACGGCCTCTACCTCAGCGAGCTCCTGCTGGGGAAGGGCTACGAGGTGTACGGCCTCGTCCGCGGGCAGAACAACCCCAAGGTCGAGGTCGCCGCGGCGATCTCCGGCCTGAAGCTGCTGTACGGCGACCTCACAGACCTGTCGAGCCTGATGCGCGCGGTGCACACCGCCCGGCCCGACGAGATCTACAACCTGGGCGCCATCTCCTACGTCGCCTACTCGTGGGAGAACGCGCGGCTGACCTCCGACGTCACCGGCATGGGCGTGCTCAACATGCTCGAGGCCACGCGGCTGTACTGCGGCGACTCCCCCGGCCGGGTCCGCTTCTACCAGGCGTCGAGCTCGGAGATGTTCGGCAAGGTGCAGGAGGTCCCGCAGCGGGAGTCGACGCTGCTGTGGCCGCGCTCGCCCTACGGCGTCTCCAAGGTCTACGGCCACTACATGACGATCAACTACCGCGAGTCCTACGGGATGCACGCGTCGTCGGGGATCCTGTTCAACCACGAGTCGCCGCGCCGCGGGCCGGAGTTCGTGACCCGCAAGGTCAGCCGCGCGGTCGCGCGGATCGCGCTCGAGGTGCAGAAGACCGTGGAGCTGGGCAACCTCGACGCCCGCCGCGACTGGGGCTTCGCCGGCGACTACGTCGAGGCGATGTGGCTGATGCTGCAGCAGGAGCAGGCCGACGACTACGTGATCAGCACCGGCGAGACCCACTCCATCCGCGAGCTGCTCGACGTGGCGTTCGCGCACGTGGGCATCGACGACTGGGAGCCCTACGTCGTCCTCAACCCCGAGCTGCTCCGGCCCGCGGAGGTCGACCTGCTGATCGGCGACTCCTCGAAGGCCCGTGCCACCCTGGGCTGGGAGCCGAAGGTCGGGTTCGAGGAGATGGTCCGGATGATGGTCGACGCCGACCTGGCGGAGCAGCGCGCGCTGGCTGCGTGACGTGCAGACCGCGCTGATCACCGGGGTCACCGGTCAGGACGGCGGCTACCTGGCCGAGCAACTCGTGGCGGCCGGGCACGAGGTGCACGGCGTCGTGCGCGGGGAGCCGGCCCGCGTGCGGGAGCTGCCGCACCTGGCCGCCCTCGGCGACCGGCTGGTCCTGCACCGGGCGGACATCCGCAACCTCCCCGCGCTGATCCGCGTGATCGACGACGTGGCGCCGGACCGCCTGTTCAACCTCGGCGGCCTGTCGAGCGTCGCGGCGTCGTGGACCGAGCCGCTGATCACCTTCGACACGAACGCCCGGCCGGTGGTCGGCGTGCTCGAGTACCTGCGGGGCCGGCACCGCCGCGGGGAGCGGGAGATCCGGTTCATCCAGGCCTCGAGCGGGGAGAGCTTCGCCGGGTCGGTCACCGGCCACCCCATCGACGAGACCTCGCCGGTCAGCCCGGTCAACCCCTACGGCGCGGCCAAGGCGGTCGGCCACCAGCTCATGGGCATGTACCGGACGCAGGGTGTGCACTGCAGCTCGCTGATCCTGTTCAACCACGAGTCCCCGCGGCGGCCGCACCGCTTCGTCGTCCGCCGGGTCACCGCGGGCGTGGCCGCGATCGCGACCGGCCGCGCGGACAAGCTGACGCTGGGCAACCTCGACGTCTGCCGGGACTGGGGCTGGGCGCCCGACTTCACCCGGGCGATGGCGCTGGCCGCCGACGCCGAGGAGCCCGACGACTACGTGGTCGCCACCGGCGAGGCGCGCCAGCTCACCGACCTCGTCGCCATCGCGTTCGCGCGGGTGGGCATCGACGACTGGGAGGCCCGGGTGAGCTCCGACCAGTCGCTGCTGCGGCCGGCCGACACCGCCGCGCTGGTCGGCGACTCCACCCGCCTGCGCACCCGGCTGGGCTGGGCGCCCACGGTGGGCTTCGAGGAGATGGTGCACGCCATGGTCGACACCGATCTGGCGGAACTCGGGGCCTGACCCCCGCGAGGCGGCGGACCGGCGTGACGCGCGGCCCGCCGGGCCCTCCGCGCCGGTGGTCCAGCACGGGTGCCATTCGCGGAACAGAGCCCTTCGACCATTCTCTTCGGTCGCGCTGTGAATGGCGCAGTGTGATGACGCGCTGCGCGAGTGCCATTCCGGCGCCATTCCCAAAAACGACTGCGGGGAGTCGGTCCTACGGTCCCCTGCATTCCGTCCACGACCGGACAGGAGCCGGAGGAGACCATGACGACCCGCATCCGCAGATCCCTCGCCACCGCCGCGTTCGTCGCCGCCGCGCTCGCCGTCCCGGCGGGAGTGGCTCAGGCGGCCCCGTCGGGATGCGCCCCCGGGTTCTCCGACCCCGGGCCGGTGACCTTCGACGAGTCACTGCGGGAGCCCCGGATCGTCGCGGGCCTGGGGGCCGGGGCCTTCACGGAGGACGATCTGGAACTGGCGTTCGCCAGCCTCGACAGGAACGGCGACGGCACCATCTGCCTCAAGGCGGTGAGCAACCTCCGCGGGAACAGCGGAAAGCACTGGGCCTTCTTCTACCTGGCCCAGGACAACCGCTGACCGCGTCCCGGAACGGCGGTCCCGCGCCGTGCGGGACCGCCTTTCCGCGGGGTCAGCGGGTGATGGTGGAGGAGTGCTGGTGCTCGCGGGCGGCGATCCGCTCGCGCTGGGGGACGACGGTGTACTTCGGGTCCCGGGCACTGGCCATGCCGGCCTCGTAGACGCCGAACCGGGTCAGCGCCGAGCCCGCCGCCAGCAGCGCGCCGCCGAGCACGGCACCGACCCGCCGGCGGCCGGCCGCCAGCGTCACCACGGCACCGGCGGCCGTGGAGGCCTTCGCCGCGCGCAGCAGCCGGCCGGCCTTGCCCTCGTGGTAGGGCTCGCTGACGATGCCGTGGTCGGACTCGACCTTGTGCATGACCGCGAGTTCGATCGCCGCGCCGGCGACCGCGAGCCGGCGCGCCGGCGTCGCCTCGGCCACCGGCGACAGCGCCATCGTGATGCCACCGCCGGCCGCCATGCCCGACGCCCCGAAGACGTAGGGCAGCTGCGTGCCGGCCGCGTGCCAGGAGGGGACGGCGGTGTTGGCCAGCAGGACGCCGGTGTAGGTGGCCAGCGGCCCGGCGAACACCGCCGACCCGACCGCCCCGAGCCGGCGCAGCACCGGCCACCGGCCGAGCACGTGCAGCCCCGCCGTCGCCACGGCCAGCCCGCTGAACGGCGAGAGGATGTAGGTGCCCACCGACAGCGGCGACGTCGGCTTGAACACCCGCAGCATGTGCAGGAACCGCGCCGGCCGGCCGAGGTCGACGATCAGCAGGACGACCGACGCCAGCGCCCCGCCCCCGGCGAACAGGTGCGCCGAGCGGGTCATCACCGGCCGGCGGGTGAACTCGCCCAGCGCCCCGAGCACCGCCGCCGAGCCCGCCGCGCCGCCGAAGAAGAGGTAGAGCGGCACCTCGGGGCTCTTCCACACCGGCGGCTTGATGATGGGGCGGCCGTAGTAGGAGGTGAACTCGACGTCGTCCACCATCGACTGCTCGCCACGGCCGCCGCGCCGTCCCCCCGTGCGACGGCGCTTCCTCCCCCGCGTCTCCGCCGGCGGGCCGTCGGCCCGCCGCCAGCCCCCACCCGGTGTCGCGATCCCCTGCGTCACCGGACCACCTCCGTGAGCACTTCGCGCGCGAAAGTCCTCGTCACCGGGGCCGCCTCGAGCTCAGCACGGCGGTGACCGCCGCGCCGACGATCATCAGCGCCGCCTTGCCCGCCGCCTTCCACATGGCCGGCAGGTCGCGGGTGGTGACGACCGGGTCCGGCGGCAGCCCGTAGACCTCCGGCTCGTCGAGCAGCAGGAAGAAGGCCCCGTTGCCGCCGACGCCGTCGTCCTCGTCCCGGCCGTACAGCCGCGCGGTCTCCACGCCCTGGCTCTTCAGCGTGGCCAGCCGGGCGTCGGCGCGGGCCTGCAGCTCGTCGAGGTCGCCGAACTGGATCGACTGGGTGGGGCAGGCGGTGGCGCAGGCCGGCATCAGCCCGTCGGTCAGCCGGTCGTAGCACATCGTGCACTTGAAGACCCGGCCGTCGTCCTCGCGGCGGTTGATCACGCCGTAGGGGCACGAGGGCACGCAGTAGCCGCAGCCGTTGCAGATGTCGCCCTGCACCACGACCGTGCCGAACTCGGTGCGGAACAGCGCCCCGGTCGGGCACACGTCGAGGCAGCCGGCGTGCGTGCAGTGCTTGCAGACGTCGGAGCTCATCAGCCAGCGCACCTGCTTGTCGGTGCCGCTCTGCCCGGTCTGCGGGTCGAACTCGCTGAGCGCCTCGGCGTTCAGCACGCTCTGCTGGGCGTTCGCGAGGCTGACGTCGTCCCCGGCCACGGCGGGCGAGGGGCCGCTGTCCTGCCGGTCGTCGCCGGGCCGGCCGAAGGTGGGCATCGGCAGGTCGACGGTGCGCACCTGCTCGATGAACGCCACGTGCCGCCAGCTGTTGGCGCCCAGCTGCCCGGTGTTGTCGTAGGACATCCCCGACAGGCCGATGACGTCGCGGGTGCCGTGCGCGTCGTCCATCGGGAGCGTGTTCCACTCCTTGCAGGCGACCTCGCAGGCCTTGCAGCCGATGCACACCGAGGTGTCGGTGAAGAACCCGACCCGCTTGGGGTGGCCCTCCTCGTAGCCGGCCTCGGCCGAGACGTCGGGCAGCGGCCCGAACAGGCGGTGCTGCGGGTCCTTGCCGGTGAAGGCCGGGCTCGCCGAGCTGATCGAGGTCATGCCCGCTCGCCTCCGGGGGTCGGGGATGTGGTCCCGCGGTGCTCGTGCTCTGCCCGCCCGGGCGGGCAGAG
>NZ_JBJGZX010000058.1:0-17238 GCF_054050735.1 Blastococcus sp. SYSU D00813 | reverse complement strand
CCCCCCCCCCCCCCCCCCCCCCCCCCCCCCCCCCCCCCCCCCCCCCCCCCCCCCCCCCCCCCCCCCCCCCCCCCCCCCCCCCCCCCCCCCCCCCGCTGCCGTGGGGGAGGACGTCCCCGCACGAACGAGAGGGCCGGTCCAGCGACTGCTGGACCGGCCCTCTCGGCGTCTGGGAGGGGGTGCTCAGACCCCTGCGGCGACGGCGGCGGGCTCCGCGGCGATCAGCCGGGCCCGCTCCTCCTCGCTCATGCCGCCCCACACCCCGTAGGGCTCACGGACGGCGAGTGCGTGCTTCAGGCACGCGTCGATGACCGGGCACTTCGCGCACACCGCCTTGGCGGCGGCCTGGCGGCGGGCCCGCGCGGGGCCGCGCTCGCCGTCGGGGTGGAAGAACAGCGCGGTGCTCTCCCCACGGCAGGAACCGTGCAGCTGCCAGTCCCACACCTCGGCGACGGGGGTGGGGAGTCGGCGGATGTCAGCCATGTCGGTCCTCCTCGGCTCGATGCGAGCCGGAGGGGGCGGTCCGGCTGCAAGGGGCCCGGTGCCCGAGGCCCACGCCGGTCAAACACCTCGGGTCGCGGCATTTTCCTGCCTGCCGCCTCACCCCGCTGGGTGAGGGCGTCTGTCCCCTGGTCCCCGAGCCGATCAAGGTGGATCCCGGTCGTGCCGAAACCGGCGGGGGAGCCCCGTCCGACATCGGCGGGGGAGTCGCCCGGACACCGATGCGGTGGGCCTGGCAGAACGGAGTGCACAGGCGTGATCGACGACAGGATGCGTGGCCCCGGCAACGGGACGACGACGGTGTGGGTCTACGACGAGCGGCGTCGGGTCCGCGAGGACATCGCCTCCCGGCTCGTCGCCCTGCCCTTCGTCGGCCGGGTCGAGGCGGTCGGTGACGCCGCGGGGCTCATGTCCCGCCTGGCCACCCGGCAGCCCGACGTGCTGCTGATCGGCACCCAGCGCGCCATGGACTCGGGGCTCACCGTCGCCACCCAGGCGCTGCGGGCCCACCCGCGGCTCCCGGTGCTGGTGCTCGGCGCCCCGGACGACGCGGAGACCGTCCGCGCCGCCGTCGCCGTCGGCGCCCGCGGCTACCTCCGCTGGGACGCCACCGCCCTGGAGATGGGCCTGGGCCTGTCCCGGGTCGGCCTGCGGGTCGACGGGCGGACGCCGCAGCCGGCCAACGGGCACCCCGTGCCGCTGGCCAGCGTCGGCGCGCACGCGCCCGCGCCGGCGTGGAACGGCGCGACCCCGCTGGCCGGCACCGCGCCGACCACGGTGCGCGCGGCCGTCGTCCGCGAGGCGGCCCCGGTCAGCCTCTCCATGCGTGAGATGCAGGTGCTCACCGGCATGAGCCAGGGCAAGAGCAACGCCCAGATCGGCCGCGAGCTCTACCTGTCCGAGGACACCATCAAGACCCACGCCCGGCGGCTGTTCCGCAAGCTCGGCGCCAAGGACCGCGCCGAGGCGGTCGCCACCGGCTTCCGCCGGGGCATGATGCAGTGACGCGGTCGTCCTCCGGACGACACCGCGGCCACGTGCCGTGCCCGGCCTGCGCTGAACCGCTTCGTCCCGCCCTCCGGGGCCCACTCGGGCGCGACAACGGCCTCCCGGCCGTGGATCCGTACCCGTAGGGGCTGGGACCCGTGCCCGTCCCCCACACGTCAGAGGCCCCGGTGCTCACGCGCCGGGGCCTCTCGCGTTCGCCGGCGCTCAGTCCTCGCGGGCGTGGCGGCCGCCACGGCCGTTGCCCGGCTCCTCGCGCTCGGCGACGGCGGCGACCCCGTCGGCGTAGCCGCTGGCGTAGTCCCAGCTGACGTAGTCGTCCGGGTCGGGGTCGTAGGGCGGCTCGTGCCGGCCGGTCTGGCCCTCCTCCAGCAACTGGCGCAGGTTGGCCTGCATGAGGGCCCAGTCGACGTGGTGCTCCTCGTCGCAGTCCGGGCAGTCGACGACGATGCCCTTGATGCCGCTGGGCTCCAGCAGCGTGCGGAAGACCTCGAGTTCCGCGAGGTCGTCGAGGACGCCGGCCCGCTCCTCCATCGTCAGCGGCGGCGGGCCCGACGGGTCGGTGGGCCCGAAGTCGGGACCGGTCGCGTCGTCGAAACTCACGTGTCCACGGTAGCCGCCCGGCAGCCGACGGTCCTCCCCCCGAGGACCGCCGCCTACGATCGGGGGCGGTTCCCCGCGCGCCCAGCAGGGTGCAGACCGATCCCGGAGGGGTGGCGGCTGGCATGCAGCCCGATGAGTTCGTACCCGAGCTGCCGGCGAAGTTCGCCCCGCTCGGCCTGACCTACGACGACGTCCTGCTCATCCCGGGCGCCTCGGACGTCGTCCCGGCGGAGGTCGACACCAGCAGCCGGCTCACCCGCGGCATCCGGCTGGCCGTCCCGCTGCTCTCGAGCGCGATGGACACCGTCACCGAGGCCCGCATGGCGATCGCGATGGCCCGCGTCGGCGGCGTCGGCGTCCTGCACCGCAACCTCGCCGCCGAGGAGCAGGCCGGCCAGGTCGACCTGGTCAAGCGCTCCGAGGCCGGCATGGTCACCAACCCGGTGACCGTCTCGCCGGACAACACCCTCGCCGAGGTCGACGCCCTCTCCGCCCGGTACCGGATCTCCGGCGCCCCGGTCGTCGACGCCGACGGCGTCCTCGTCGGCATCTGCACCAACCGCGACATGCGCTTCGAGACCGACCAGAACCGGCTCGTCCGCGACGTCATGACGCAGATGCCGCTGATCACCGCCCCGGTGGGCGTGGACCCCGACACGGCCCTGGCGCTGCTGTCCAAGCACAAGATCGAGAAGCTGCCGATCGTCGACGACGGCGGCCGGCTCCGCGGCCTCATCACGGTCAAGGACTTCGTCAAGCGCGACCAGTACCCGCTGTCCACCAAGGACGCCGACGGCCGGCTGGTCGTGGCCGCCGCGGTCGGCGTGGGCGAGGAGTCGTACAAGCGGGCGGGCCTGCTCGTCGACGCCGGGGTCGACGTGCTCGTCGTCGACACCGCGCACGGCCACCAGCGCGCCGTCCTGGAGATGGTCGCCCGGGTGAAGGCCGACTTCGGCGTGCAGGTGGTCGGCGGCAACGTCGCCACCCGCGCCGGCGCGCAGGCGCTGGTCGACGCCGGGGTGGACGCCGTCAAGGTCGGCGTCGGGCCCGGCTCGATCTGCACCACCCGCGTGGTCGCCGGCGTCGGCGTGCCGCAGATCACCGCCATCTACGAGGCCTCGCTGGCCGCGCGGCCGGCCGGCGTGCCGGTCATCGCCGACGGCGGCCTGCAGTACTCCGGCGACATCGCCAAGGCGCTGGTCGCCGGCGCCGACACCGTGATGATCGGCGGGCTGTTCGCCGGCGTCGAGGAGGCCCCGGGCGAGCTCGTGTTCATGAACGGCAAGCAGTTCAAGACCTACCGCGGCATGGGCTCGCTGGGCGCGATGCAGAAGCGGGGCAACCAGTCCTACAGCCGCGACCGGTACTTCGCCGACGACGTCCTCTCCGACGACAAGCTCGTGCCCGAGGGCATCGAGGGGCAGGTGCCCTACCGCGGCGCTCTGGCCACCGTGGCCCACCAGCTCGTGGGCGGGCTGCGCGCGTCGATGGGCTACGCCGGCGCGGCGACGATCGCCGACCTGCAGGAGCGCGGCCAGCTCACCCGCATCACCTCCGCGGGCCTGACCGAGAGCCACCCGCACGACATCCAGATGACCGTCGAAGCACCTAACTACCGGGCCCGGTGACCCGCTGATGCCCGCACGCGACACCGTCGAGATCGGCCTCAACCGCTTCGCCCGCCGGGGGTACGACCTCGACGAGGTCTCGATCGTCCCCTCCCGCCGCACGCGGGACATGGACGACGTCTCCACCGCCTGGCAGATCGACGCCTTCCGGTTCGACATCCCGCTGGTCACCAGCCCGTCCGACGCCGTCGTCAGCCCGGCGACGGCGGTCGCCGTCGGCCAGGCCGGCGGCCTCGGGGTCCTCAACGCCGAGGGCCTGTGGACCCGCTACGACGACCCGGCGCCGGCCTACGCCCGCATCCGCGACGCGGCCGACGGCGGTGCGCCGCCGGTCTCGGTGCTGCAGGAGGTCTACGCCGAGCCGGTGCAGCCCGAGCTCATCACCGCCCGGATCAAGGAGATGAGCGCCGCCGGGGTCACCACCGCGGTGCGGGTCTCCCCGCAGCACACCCTGCAGCTCGCGCCGGCGGCGCTGGCGGCCGGTGTGGACCTGCTGGTCATCCAGGGCACGATCGTCTCGGCCGAGCACGTGACCACCTCCGGCGAGGCGCTCAACCTCAAGGACTTCATCGCCGACCTCGACGTCCCGGTCATCGTGGGCGGCGCGGCCAACTACCAGACGGCGCTGCACCTGATGCGCACCGGCGCGGCCGGCGTGATCGTCGGCGTCGGCGCCGACAGCTACTCCACCGGGGACGCCGTCATGGGCATCCGCGTGCCGCTGGCCAGCGCGATCGCCGACGCCGCGGCCGCCCGCCGCGACTACCTCGACGAGACCGGCGGCCGGTACGTGCACGTCATCGCCAACGGCCGGATCGAGACCAGCGGCGCGATCGCCCGCGCGCTGGCCTGCGGCGCCGACGCCGTCCAGCTCGGCGAGCCGCTGCGCTCGGCCGCGGAGGCGCCCGGCGGCGGGATCTGGTGGGACTCGGTGGCCGCGCACCCGCGGTTGCCGCGCGGCGGCACCTCCGCCCCGATCGAGCCCGCCGGCTCCCTGGCCGACGTGCTGCTCGGCGAGGCGCACGCCGCCGACGGCCGCACCAACCTCTTCGGCGCGCTGCGCCGCACGATGGCCAAGACCGGCTACCGGGACCTCAAGGAGTTCCAGCGGGTGGAGCTGGTCGTGGGCGGCGGCGACTGATGGACTTCCCGACCGTCCTCGTCGTCGACTTCGGGGCGCAGTACGCGCAGCTGATCGCGCGGCGGATCCGCGAGGCCGGCGTCTACTCCGAGATCGTGCCGTCGTCGGTGCCGGCCGAGGAGATCGTGGCCCGCAAGCCGGCGGCGATCGTGCTCTCCGGCGGCCCCTCCAGCGTGTACGCCGAGGGCGCCCCGCAGGTCGACCCGACGCTGTTCGAGTCCGGGGTGCCGGCGTTCGGCATCTGCTACGGCTTCCAGGCGATGGCCGCCTCGTTGGGCGGGACCGTGGCCCGCACCGGCGACCGCGAGTACGGCGGCACCCCGCTGACGGTCACCACCGGCGGCCGCCTGTTCGGCGACCTGCCCACCGTCCAGCCGGTGTGGATGAGCCACGGGGACGCCGTCAGCGAGGCCCCGCCCGGGTTCACCGTGACCGCCACCTCCACCGGGGCGCCGGTCGCCGCCTTCGAGGACGTCGACCGCCGCCTGGCCGGCGTCCAGTTCCACCCCGAGGTGCGGCACACCGCGCACGGGCAGACGGTGCTCGAGCACTTCCTGTTCGACATCGCCGGTCTCGAGCCCAGCTGGACGATGGCCAACGTCGTCGAGGAGCAGGTCGCCGCCATCCGCGAGCGGATCGGGGACCGGCGGGCGATCTGCGGCCTCTCCGGCGGCGTCGACTCCGCGGTCGCGGCGGCGCTCGTGCAGCGCGCGATCGGGGACAAGCTCACCTGCGTCTACGTCGACCACGGGCTCATGCGGGAGGGCGAGACCGAGCAGATCGAGCGCGACTTCGTCGCCGTCACCGGCGCCGACCTGCGGGTGGTCGACGCGAGCGACCGCTTCCTCTCCGCGCTGGCCGGCGTCAGCGACCCGGAGGAGAAGCGCAAGATCATCGGCCGGGAGTTCATCCGGGTCTTCGAGCAGGCCGCCACCGACGTCGTCGCCGACGCGCAGGCCCACGGCGAGACCGTCGACTTCCTCGTGCAGGGCACGCTCTACCCTGACGTCGTCGAGTCCGGCGGCGGCACCGGGACGGCGAACATCAAGAGCCACCACAACGTCGGCGGCCTCCCCGACGACCTGACCTTCACGCTCGTGGAGCCGCTGCGCACGCTGTTCAAGGACGAGGTGCGCGAGGTGGGCCGGCAGCTCGGCCTGCCGGACACCCTCGTGCAGCGGCAGCCGTTCCCGGGGCCCGGGCTGGGCATCCGCATCGTCGGCGAGGTCACCCGCGACCGGCTCGACGTGCTGCGCCGGGCCGACGCGATCGTGCGGGCCGAGCTGTCCGCGGCGCACCTGGACACCGAGATCTGGCAGTGCCCCGTGGTGCTGCTCGCCGACGTCCGCTCGGTGGGCGTCCAGGGCGACGGGCGCACCTACGGGCACCCGGTCGTGCTGCGCCCGGTGTCCAGCGAGGACGCCATGACGGCGGACTGGACCCGGCTGCCCTACGACCTGCTGGCGCGGATCTCGACCCGGATCACCAACGAGGTCGCCGAGGTCAACCGGGTCGTCCTCGACGTGACGAGCAAGCCCCCGGGCACCATCGAGTGGGAGTGAGCGGAGTCGCTCGAGCGCGGTGGGCGCGCTCGAGCGACTCCGCCGGCACGACGGAGGGCCCCGGGAGCGGTCGCTCCCCGGGCCCTCGACCGGGTCCGCCCCCGGACCCGGCTCCTCAGCGCCGCCGTCGTGCCCGGCGCACCTCGCTCACCAGCAGGGCGACCCCCGCGCCGATCAGCACGACCCACAGGACGCCGCCGTCCTCGAAGACCCCGAGCGGGAGGTCGGCCGGGGTGAGGCCGACCAGGGCCAGGAAGACGAAGAGCAGCCCCGGGACGAGCGCGGTGAGGTCCGGCCGGCGGCGGCGCGGCGGTGGCGGGACCGCGGTGGCACCGGCGAGCACGGGCACGTCGGGCGCCGTCAGCTCGCGCAGCGCCTGCTCCTGCCAGGCGGTGGGGGTGGTCGGGAACTCGCTGTAGTCAGCCACGGGTCACCTCCGTGTCGCCGACGCCGTGGTCGACGGTCAGGACCAGTTCGGGCTCCCCGTCGTCGACCCACGACCCGGAGCCGGTGCCGGGGGAGTAGCCGCCGTCGGAGGAGCCGCCGTCCAGCACCTGGGTCGAGCCGACCCCGGTGTCGATCTCCAGTTGGACGTCGGCGTCGCGCGGCAGGACGACGTCGAGGTCGCCGACGCCGTGGTCGATCTCGATGCGCAGCGGCTCGTCGATCTCGGAGACGTCGATCCGGCTGAGGTCCACGGTCATGTCGCCGGCCCCGAGCTCGTAGCGGTCGCGCACCTCGGCGAGGCCGGCCGGCCGGTAGTCGCGGTCGCCGACCCCGGCGCCGTCCGGCCACGGCACGGACGAGGCCAGCGCCAGGGCGAGGGAGAGGACGACGCCCAGCGCGATGAGCCCGCCGCGCGCGGTGCGGCCGGGGACGAAGGCCGCGGCGACCAGGCCCAGCCCGACGGCCAGCAGCGCGACGCCGAGGAACGGACGGGGCCCCGGCTCCCAGTCGGTCAGCCGTGTGACGAGCACGAGCACCCCGACGGCGATGAGCGCGCCGGCGAGGGTGAGGCGGGCGACCGGGGAGCGCGGCTCGGCCGGTGCGTGCGGTGCGGCGGGGACGGCGGCGTCCCCGGTCGGACGGGGCCCGGCCGGCATGACGACGCACAGCAGCAGGTAGACGACGATGCCGGTGCCGCCGGCGAGGGTCAGGGCGACGAAGCCGACGCGCCACAGCAGCGCGTCGATGCCGCTGTACTCGGCGAGGCCGCCGGCGACGCCGTGGACCATCTTGTCGGTGCGGCTGCGGCGCAGCGCGGTCCGTGCGGGCGGACCGGGCGGGGGAGGCGGTGGAGGCGGCCACTGCGAGCCGGGCGGGTCCACCGTGGGGGGCGCGGGAGGCGGAGCTGCGGTCATGGCAGGAGCCTGCGCGCCGCGGTGCGGCCCGGTCATCAGGGAAGGCCCCCATCCGACCCTGGTCCCGCCCGCCGGGGGGATCACCGGTGCCCCGGGCCGCCGTGCGGTGCGACGATCGAGGGCGTGACGATCGAGGGCGCGACCACGGCCGCGGTGGGGACGGCGGCGCCGGCCCCCGCCCCGCGGCCGCCGCTGGTGCGCCCGCGCACGGGGCGGATGCTGGCCGGCGTCTCCGCCGGGACCGCCGCCCACCTGCGCGCCGACCCCCTCGTGGTGCGCGTGGCCATGGTGGCGCTCGCGGTCACCGGCATCGGCGTCGTCGCCTACGGGCTGCTCTGGCTGTTCATGCCGCTGTCCGACACCGACGAGGCGCCCGCCGCGCCCGTCGCGCCGCAGCCCAGCCGCCGGCAGACCATCGGCCTGGTCCTGCTCGGCATCGGCGCGCTGGTGCTGGTGACGAACCTCGCCAGCTGGGGCGACGGCGACGTCACCGTCCCGCTGCTGCTGGTGGGCGTCGGGCTGGCCACGATCTGGCGGCAGCTCGACACCGACCGCACGCTCAAGCGGCCCGGCGTCCCGTGGGTGCTCGCCGGCGGGGTGGCGCTCGGCGTCATCGGGGTCGTGCTGCTGCTGGCCACCACCGGGCAGCTGGCCAACGCGCGCAACGGGTTCGCCGCGACGCTGGTGATCCTCGTCGGGATCGTGCTGGCGACCGCGCCGATCTGGCGGCGGCTGCTGACCTCCCGGGAGGCCGAGCGCACCGCGCGGATCCGCTCCGAGGAGCGCGCCGCGGTCGCCGCGCACCTGCACGACTCGGTGCTGCAGACGCTCGCGCTCATCCAGCGGCACGCCGACGACCAGCAGGCCGTCGCCCGCCTGGCCCGCAGCCAGGAGCGAGAGCTGCGCACCTGGCTGTACGAGCCGCAGAAGGCCTCGCAGGGCACGTGGGCCGGGCTGGTCTCGGCCATGGTCGCCGAGGTCGAGGCCGACCACGCGCTCACCGTGGACCCGGTGGTGGTCGGCGACGCCGAGGTCGACGACGACCTGGCCGCCCTCGGCGCGGCCACCCGGGAGGCGCTGGTCAACGCCGCCAAGCACTCCGGCGCCCCGTCGGCCGACCTCTACACCGAGGTCACCGCGCGGCAGGTGTCGGTGTACGTGCGCGACCGGGGGAAGGGGTTCGACCCCGCCACCGTCCCGGCCGACCGGCGGGGGCTGCGCGACTCGGTGGCGGGCCGGCTGACCCGCGCCGGGGGGACGGCGACCGTGCGCTCCGCGCCGGGCGAGGGGACCGAGGTGGAGCTGCTGCTCCCGAGGGAGGACGGATGACCGAGGCGGTGCCGCGCGTGTTCCTCGTCGACGACCACGCCATGGTGCGGACGGGGGTGCGGGCCGAGCTCGCGGACTCGGTCGCGGTGGTCGGCGAGGCGGCCGACGCCGACTCCGCGATCGCCGGCATCCGGGCCACCGTGCCCGACGTCGTCCTGCTCGACGTGCACCTGCCCGGGGGCGGCGGCCGGGCGGTGCTGGAGGCGCTGCGCGGCGAGCTGCCCGCCGTCCGGTACCTGGCGCTGTCGGTGTCCGACGCCGCCGAGGACGTCATCGCCGTCATCCGGGCCGGGGCCCGCGGCTACGTCACCAAGACGATCTCCGGGCCGGACCTGCGGGCGGCGGTGCAGCGGGTGGCCGACGGCGACGTCGTGTTCAGCCCGCGCCTGGCGGGGTTCGTGCTCGACGCCTTCGCCGCGACGACCGCCGCGCCGTCGCCCACGGAGGACCCGGCCACCGACCCCGGCCTGGACCTGCTCTCGGCCCGCGAGCGCGAGGTCATGCAGCTGCTGGCCCGGGGCTACACCTACCGGGAGATCGGCTCGCGGCTGTTCATCTCGGTGAAGACCGTGGAGTCCCACGCCTCGAACGTGCTGCGCAAGCTGCAGCTGTCCAACCGCAACGAGCTGACCCGCTGGGCGGCCACGAACCGCCTGCTGTAGACGTCGGGCTCACTCGGTGAAGACGACGTGGAAGGCCTCGGCGAGGGAGCCGGCGGGCAGCCCGAACCGGCGCGCCGTCTGCGCCATCCAGCCGGTGACGAACTCCTCGACGTCGTCGCGGTGGCCCACCTGGCTCACGTGCGCCTTGAGCGCGGCGAACTTCAGCTCGACGACGTCGGTCACGTCGACGGCGTGGTCGGCCCGCGGGCTGGCGCCCAGCCACACCTCCGACACCGTCCACGCCTCGAGCCCCTCGTCGGCCAGCAGCTCCGGGAACGCGAAGGGGTTGCGGGCGTCGGGGTAGACCGCCCGCAGCGTCGACTCGCCGACGGTCATGTGGTCGGGGTGGCTGGCGCCGATCCGCTCGAACCACCGCTCGGGCGAGCTGGTGAGCACCCGCTGCGGCCGGACCTGCCGGATCACCCGGGAGATGTCCCGGCGCAGGTCGAGGGTGAGCTCCAGCCGGCCGTCGGGGTGGCCGAGGAAGCGGACGTCGGTCACACCGACGGCGGCGGCCGCGGCCCGCTGCTCCTCCTGCCGCATCGGGCCCATCAGGTGCCGCGGGGTCTCGTCGAAGCCGCCCGCGTCGCCGTCGGTGACGATGCAGTAGGTGACCTCGGTGCCCGCGGCCGTCCAGGTCGCGACGGTCCCGGCGCTGCCGAAGTCGACGTCGTCGGGGTGCGCGAGCACGCACAGCGCGCGCTCGACGTGGTCGGCGGGACGGCGGGGGAGCGGTGCGGTCACGAGCGGCAGCCTAGGTCGGCCGCCCGCCGTCGACCCGCGGCCCCGTCCAGAGGCTAGCCCCGAGCTCGCGAGGGGTGAGGAGGACGGGGTCCTCCTTCAGAGCCGGCCGCGACCCTGCCGCAGCAGCATGAGGGCGAGGGCGGCGCCGTCGTCCCCCAGGGCGGAGCGGAAGCGCGCGAGCACCTGCGACTCCCGGGACAGCGACAGCCGGGTGCCGCCGGAGGCGGCGCGCAGGGCACCGATCTCGCGGGAGACGGCCAGGCGGCGCTGCACCAGCTCGATGATCTGGGCGTCGCAGGCGTCGATCTGCTCGCGCAGCGCGCCGATCTGGGCGGCCGGGTCGTCGGTGACGGCAGCGGTGGCGGTGGTGCTCATCGGGGTCCTCCTGCGGGTCGGGCTGTCGGCCGTCGGACCCCGGGAACGAGAAACGCCCCGGGCTCCTCGGGCCCGGGGCGTCTGTTGCGGCGGTTGCTCAGCCAGCGGTGACGGACACCGGATCCCGGTGGCCGTAGTAAAAGCTGACCGTGGCGAGCACGTCGGGAAGTGTGCCACACGCCCCGGCCGGGGCGGGTCGGGGGTGGTCCTCGTCCCGTCGGTCCCCGTCACCCCTCCGAACTACAGTGGTGTCGCTATGAGCAGCGTCCAGCAGGCCCTCCCCGGTACCGCCACCCTCCAGCGGCACACGCGCGGCCAGACGGGCCGGGAGCTGGACCGCATGCTCGCCGGGCTGAACGGCCCGCAGCGCGACGCGGTGGTCCACGAGGGCAGCCCGCTGCTCATCGTCGCCGGCGCCGGGTCGGGCAAGACCCGGGTCCTCACGCACCGCATCGCCTACCTGCTCGGCGCCCGCGGCGCCCAGCCGGGGGAGATCCTGGCGATCACCTTCACCAACAAGGCCGCCGGCGAGATGAAGGAGCGGGTGGCCGCGCTGGTCGGGCCGCGCGCCCGCGCGATGTGGGTGTCGACCTTCCACTCGATGTGCGTGCGCATCCTGCGTGCCGAGGCCGCCAAGCTGGGCCTGAAGTCGTCGTTCACGATCTACGACCAGGGCGACTCGGTGCGCCTCATGTCGATGGTCGCCCGCGACCTGGACCTCGACGCGAAGCGCTACCCGGGCCGCAGCCTCGCCGCGCAGGTGTCGAACCTGAAGAACGAGCTGGTCGACGAGGAGGCGTTCACGCCGCAGACGGCGCCGGAGAAGGTGCTGGCCGAGGCGTACACGCTCTACCAGCAGCGGCTGCGCCAGGCGCACGCGCTCGACTTCGACGACCTGATCATGACCACGGTGCACCTGCTCCAGGCCTTCCCGGACGTCGCGGAGCACTACCGCCGCCGCTTCCGGCACGTGCTGGTCGACGAGTACCAGGACACCAACCACGCCCAGTACGTGCTGGTGCGCGAGCTGGTCGGGCCGGAGGGGGGCCCGGTGCCGCCGGCCGAGCTGTGCGTCGTCGGCGACGCCGACCAGTCGATCTACGCCTTCCGCGGCGCGACGATCCGCAACATCGACGAGTTCGAGCGCGATTACCCGCAGGCGACGACGATCATGCTGGAGCAGAACTACCGCTCCACGCAGCGCATCCTGCGGGCGGCCAACACGGTCATCGCCAAGAACAGCTCCCGCCGGCCGAAGAACCTGTGGACCGACGCGGGCGACGGCGAGCTCATCGAGGGCTACGTCGCCGAGAACGAGCACGACGAGGCCGCGTGGGTGGCCGAGCAGATCGACGCACTGGTCGACGAGGGTGAGGCGGCGCCCAAGGAGATCGCCGTCTTCTACCGGACCAACAACGCCTCCCGGGTGTTCGAGGAGGTGTTCATCCGCGTCGGCATGCCCTACAAGGTCGTCGGCGGGGTGCGCTTCTACGAGCGCAAGGAGGTCCGCGACGCGCTGGCCTACCTGAAGGTCGTCGCCAACCCGGCCGACGTGGTGAGCCTGCGCCGGGTCATCAACACCCCCAAGCGCGGCATCGGCGAGCGCGCGGAGGCGTGCATCGAGCAGTACGCCGACCGCGAGCGCATCCCGTTCGCCTCGGCGCTGCGGCTGTGCTCGGAGGTGCCCTCGCTGGCGCCCCGGTCGCTCAAGGCGATCCAGGAGTTCGTGGCGCTGCTCGAGGAGTTCGAGCAGCTGGTGGCGACGGGCTCCGGGCCGGCGGCCCTGCTGGAGAGCATCCTCGACCGCACCGGCTACCTGACCGAGCTCTCGGCCAGCACCGACCCGCAGGACGAGGGGCGCGTCGACAACCTCAACGAGCTCATCTCGGTGGCCGCCGAGTTCGAGGCCGCCCACCCGGAGGGCACGGTCACCGACTTCCTCGAGCAGGTCTCGCTCGTGGCCGACGCCGACCAGATCCCGGTCGCCGGTGACGAGGCCGGCGTCGTCACCCTCATGACGCTGCACACCGCCAAGGGCCTCGAGTTCCCCGTCGTGTTCCTGACCGGCCTGGAGGACGGCGTCTTCCCGCACCTGCGGGCGCTCGGCGACCCCAAGGAGCTGGAGGAGGAGCGGCGACTGGCCTACGTGGGCATCACGCGGGCCCAGCAGCGGCTGTTCCTCTCCCGCGCGACGGTGCGCACCAGCTGGGGGCAGCCGGCCTACAACCCGCCGTCCCGCTTCCTCGACGAGCTGCCCGCCGACACGGTGCACTGGGCCAACCTCACCCCGACCCCCGCGCCGAGCACCGGCTACAGCCGCGGCTACTCCTCGGCGCAGACGCGGGTGGCGGCGACCGGCCTGTCGACCGGCGGCCTGCGCGGCGGCGCCGGCAACCGGGCGGTCGTCTCCGTGGAGGTGGGCGACCGGGTGAGCCACGACGCGTTCGGCCTCGGCACGGTCGTCGAGGTGAACGGCGTCGGCGACAAGGCCCAGGCCACGGTCGACTTCGGCAGCGGCGGCACCAAGCGCCTGGTCCTGCGCTACGCCCCGCTCGTCAAGCTCTGACCGGCTAGATCGCGACGCCGCGCTCGGCCAGGTACTCCTCGGGGTCGATGCGCCGGCCGTCCATGCCGCCGCGGTGGATCTCGTAGTGCAGGTGGGGGCCGGTGGACTGGCCCTCGCTGCCGACCTGGGCGATCTCGTCGCCGGCGTGCACGATGTCGCCGGCCGAGACGTCGTAGTAGCGCATGTGGCCGTAGACGTGCACGTCGCCGTCGGCGTCCTGGATGTAGACGGCGTTGCCGTAGCCGGAGGCGCGGCCGGCGCGGAGGACCACGCCGTCGGTCGTCGCGTAGATCGGGGTGCCGAGCGGGGCGGCGAGGTCCACGCCGTAGTGCATGGAGCCCCAGCGCATGCAGAAGCACGTCGTCATGCGGGCGCCGGGCACCGGGTCGGCCGTGGTGGGCGTGCGGGCGGCGCGGGAGGCGGCGAGCTCGCCCAGGCGGGCCTGGGCCTCGGCCTCGCTGATGCCCTGGCGGACGCCGACGTCCTCCATCTCCCCGGTGAGGCCCATGTCGTCGCCGAGGCCGTAGTCGGCCGCGCTGGCGCTGACCGGAGCGGCGGGGGCCTCCCCGAGCAGCCCGGGGGTGGCGGCGGCGAGCGCGCCGGCGACCAGCGCGGCGAGCCACAGCGGGCCGCGGCGGCCCGGAGGGCGGGGGAGCCGCAGCCGCGGCCGGGTCGTCCCGGTGTCCTCCTCGCCGGCCGCGGGGGCCGCCGCGGGCTCGTCGGGGGTGTCCTCGGCCGCGACGTCGGTCGCCGCCGCGTCGGCGGGGTCGCCCGCCGGGGCAGCGCCGCGCTTGCGGCCGAAGCGGCCGGGGAGCGAGGCGGGGCCGGTGAGCTCGCCCGCGTCCTCCGAACGCTCCAGGAGCGTGGGACCGGCTGAGCGAGACACGTTGCACCTCCCGTGGGGCCCACCCGTCGGGGTGCCCGGGGGCACCCGTCGGGCGAGCGACGGCGGCGGAGGCGTCCGGTCCTGAGACGCCCGCCGGGAGTCCTCCCGGCGCCGTGATCGGACCGTAACTGTGGGTCAGTCCCGCAGCGGTCAACCGACCCTGCGTGTCGCCGTGTCGACGGACACCTGCCACCGACCACACCGTGGCCGACCCGGACCCGGAGCGGGCCGACGGGCGCCGGCCGGCGGGAGACGGCGCGCTGACCAGCAGTTCACCGTCGCAGATCGACCATACGTTCGAACGCGGAGCGGGCGCAAGGCCGGCTCCCGGCCGGTGGGACGGATGTGACGGGCGAGGTCAGGCGGCGGCGGTCGCGGCCAGCGACGACGGACCGCGCAGGCCGGCCAGCGTGGCGGCGACCTCGTCGACCACCGTGCGCGAGAAGGGCAGCGACATGTGCCCCACGCCGCGCACCAGCACGTTGCGCGCGCCGAGGTCGGGGTGGTCGCACCGTGCCGCGCTGGTCGGCAGCACGAGCTGGTCGAGGTCGCTGTAGACGGCCGTCACGGGGGTGGCGAACCCCGGCGCCGGCTCGGCGAGCTCCTGCAGCAGCGGGGAGCCCGGGCGCAGCTGCTTCACCAGCGGGGTGGGCAGGAGGTGGGCCAGCACCGAGCCCGCGTGCGGGGTGCCGAGGGTCACCAGGCTCTGGATCCGGCGGGCGCCGTCCTGCCGCTGCAGGTGGTAGCGGGCGATCAGCCCCCCCAGGCTGTGACCGACCACGTGGACGCGGTCGTGACCGGTCTGGGCGCAGATGCGCTCGATCTCCTCGCCGAGGTCGGCCGCGCCGGCCGCGGCGTCACCGAGCAGGGGGCTGTAGTTCCAGGTGCAGACGGAGGCGAAGCCCCGGCGGCGCAGGCCCCGGCGCATCGCGGTGAAGATCGACCGGTTGTCCACCAGCCCGTGCACCAGGAGCACCGGTACGCGGGCGGCGAGCGGGTCGGCGGCGAACAGCGCGCGGGCGCTGGGCGGGGCGGCGGCCGGCCGGCGGCTCGCATCGGGACGCAGGACCTCGGTGCGGGCGCCGAGCGGGTACATCAGCACGTGTGCGCCGACCAGCGCGAGCTCGGTGATGCCGCCGGTCAGCGTGGCGGGGCGCGCGAGGGCGCGCAGCACCCCTCGTGGCGCGCCGGGGGCGGGCGTCCCGATGTGCGACGCTGGGTCCGACCCCGGGTCGGCGAGCGGTCGCATCGGCACTCCTCCCCGTGTCGGTCCGCTCCGGGACCGGGTACCTGCTCCGTCGGTGTCGAGCACGGGATGTGCTCCGTTCACCGGACGGTAATACCGCCGCGTGTCGCACGTCACACATGCGACACCGCGACCGGCCGCTTCGAGGCCGGTTCGTGACCATCCGACGAAGGGGGCACCGTGTCCGCCCGCGAACGCCCGGCCCGCGACGCCCGAGCCGCCACCGCCCGGCGCTCGGGCGGCACCCGGACCGCGCCCGGCCGGACCGGCCCCGCGTCCGGCGGGTCCGGCCGCGGCCGGCCGGGGACCGGGACCGCCGGCCGGTCCCGCCCGGGAGAGCCCGGCCGCCGCGGCGAGCTCGTGTCGGCCGGCTCCCACTCCCTGGTGGTGGGCGACACCCCGGCCCTGGCGCGCGTCGCCGGCGGGCTGCTGCTCCTGGCCGGCCTCCTCGGCGCCGCCTCGCTCTTCCCGACCCACCTCGTCGTCGCCGGGGAGGCGACCTCGCTGGCCGCCGGTGGCGCGGGGGTACCGGCCGGGCTCGTCGTCCCGCTCGTCTCGCTGGCCGTCGGCGCCCTGCTGGCCGCCGGGCGGCTGCCCAAGTTCGGCCTCGCGTACGCCGGCGTCTCCGGCGCCCTGGCGCTGGGTGCCCTCCTCATCGAGGTCCACAACGGCAGCGAGTCGACCGCGCGCGCCGGCCGCGAGGTCCTCGCGGGGGAGTGGGTCCTCACCACGTCGGTCGACCGGGGCGCCGGCTGGTGGCTCGGCGTCGCGGCGCTCGCCTGCCTCGTCCTGGCCGGAGCAGGCGCCGTCGCGGTCTGGGGGCGCACCGTCATGGAGGACGACGGCTCCCTCGACCCCGCCCGCCCGGGCCTGGCCGGCCTCGCCGCGCTGCTGGGCGGCGCCACCGTCCTGTGCCTGGCCGTGCCCGCGGTCGGCCTGCCCGAGCTCCTGGTCACCAACCCCCGCACGCTCGAGGAGGTCGTGGTCGAGCAGCAGGGGCCCCAGGCCCTCTACGGGCGTCCCGGCTGGGCGCTGCTCGGCGGCCTGCTGCTGGCCGGCGCCGTCCTGCTCTGCTCGGTGCTGGCGCCCTCCCTGCGGCCCCGGCTGGCGGCCGTCGGCGGCCTGCTCGCGATCACCGCGACCGTCCTCGCCGCCGGCCTGGCCGGCGTCCGCGACGCGGGGGCCCCGGAGCTGGAGTGGACGCTCCCCGGCGTCGGGCTGCTGCTGCTCGGCGTCGCCTACGCGGGCCTGACCCTGCTCGCCTGGCGGCTGCGCCGGCGGCCGCCGGCCCCCCGCTGACCGCGGCTCCTACGCTGCCCGCCGTGGAGGCGGAACGGCTGCGGGTGGTGGTCGCCGGTCCCGGCGCCGACGACGGTGCCCGGGAGGCGATCGCGCTGGCCCGCGCGCTGCGCGACGCCGGCGCCGAGGTGGTGCACACCGGGAGCGGCGGCTCCCCGGGACAGCTGGCGGCGACCCTGGTGCAGGAGGACGCCGACGCGCTCGGCCTGGCCGGCGGCACCGGCGCCCTCCTCGCCGACGTGGGGGGGGGGGGGGGGGGGGGGGGGGGGGGGGGGGGGGGGGGGGGGCGGGGGGGGGGGGGGGGGGGGGGGGGGGGGGGCGGCGGGGGGG
>NZ_JBJGZX010000057.1:0-17767 GCF_054050735.1 Blastococcus sp. SYSU D00813 | reverse complement strand
GGCCGCGGGGGGGGCGCGGCCCCGGCCCGGGTGGACAAGTGGGTGGGGGGCTCCGGGGTGGGGGGGCCGGCCCCGCCCCGCCCCCCCCCCACTCCACCCGGGCCGGGCGGACGCGGATCAGCTCGTGGCGGTCGCCGGGACGGCGCAGCAGCCGGTGCACCAGCGGTGAGGTGGTGTGCCCGAGGGTGGACCGCGGCCCGTAGGCGCAGCGCGGCCGGCGCCTGCGGCCACTCCTCGCGCGGGACGAACCCCGACGTCCCCTCCACGGCCGGTCCGCGCACCCGCCCCCGGACGTCGCACGGGGCGACGGTCACCCGGGACGTGTGGCGCAGCCGCGTGGAGGACCCCGTCCTCCTCAGGACGGGGCCGCGCGGCTCAGGTCGGGACGGCGGCGTCCGAGCGGCGGGACGTGGGCAGGCTGACGTAGGTGCTGACCGGCAGCGCCGCCACGCGGTCAGGCGGCCGGCGCGGGCTGCAGCGAGAGCACCCGCCGCATCGCCGTCTCCACCGGGTCGATCGCCTCGGCGACGGTCACGTCGCGGCCCAGCTCGGCGGTCAGAGACGTCGCGCCGGCGTCGACGATCCCGCACGGGATCATGTTGCCGAAGGCGGCCATGTCGGGGTCGCAGTTGAGCGCGAAGCCGTGCATGGTCACGCCGCGGGCGACCCGGACGCCGATGGCCGCCACCTTGCGGTCGGGGCCGCGCTCGTCGGCCCGCACCCAGACGCCGCTGCGGCCCTCGACCCGCTCGGTGGCCAGACCGAAGCCCGCGCACACCTCGATGAGCGCCTCCTCCAGCCGGCGGACGTGCGCGACGACGTCCACCGGGTCCGGCAGCGCGACGATCGGGTAGCCGACCAGCTGCCCCGGGCCGTGCCAGGTGATCTTCCCGCCGCGGTCGACGTCGATGACCGGCGTGCCGTCGAAGGGGCGCTCGTGCGGCTCCGTGCGCTTGCCGGCGGTGTAGACGGGCGGGTGCTCCAGCAGCAGCATCGTGTCGGGGCCGGTGCCGGCGACCCGGGCGGCGTGCAGCTCGCGCTGGCGCGCCCAGGCCTCCTCGTAGTCGACGAGCCCGGCCCGGATCACGCGCAGATCGGTCACGCTGCTCAGCGTAGGCCCGCTGCTTGACCTCCAGTGCGCTCGAGGGCGGACGCTCCCGGCATGGCGGACGACGCGGCGGTGACCGACACGGTGGCGGTGATCGGCACGGGGGCGGTCGGCACGGCGGTGGCGCGCCGGCTGCTGGAGGACGGGCGCGACGTCGTGGTGTGGAACCGCACCCCGCAGCGCACCGAGGACCCGGTCGGCCGGGGTGCCCGGCCCGCGCGGTCGGTGGCGGAGGCGGTGGCCGGCAGCGGCCTCGCGCTGCTGACGCTCCCCGACCCCCGGACGGCGCTCGACTGCCTCGCGTCGCTGTCCGGGGACCTGGGCGGGCGGACGCTCGCCGCCCTCGGCACCGCGGACCCCGACGGAGCGCGCCGGCTGGCCGTCCGCGCCGCGGAGGTGGGCGCCCACTTCCTGCAGGTCGGCCTGCAGGGAGCGGCCGCGGACATCGGCACGGAGGCGGTGACGCTCCTGGTCAGCGGCTCGCCGGCCGCCGTCGAGCGGCACGGCGCGACGCTCGGCGTGCTGGGCCGCACCCGTCACGCCGGGGAGACGGCGGAGGCGGCGGCCGCGTGGGACCTGGCCCTGCTCGGGGTCTGGTACGACGCCCAGCTCGGCGTCCTGCGCGCGCTCGACGCGGCCCGCGAGGCGGGCGTCGACCTGGACGCGTTCGCCGCGACCGTGGTCACGCAGCTCGGGCACGTCGTCGCCGGGGTGCCGGGCACCGTCGCCGAGCTCCGCCAGGACCGCTTCCCCCCGGGGCCGGCCGATCTCGGGCAGCACCTGGACGTCGTCCGCCGGCTGGTGGACCTGCGCGCCGGCCGGCCGCTCGGCGACGGCGGCCTGACCGCGGTGGGCGCCACGCTGGCGGACCTCGTGGCGGAGGGGCGGGCGGGTGAGGGCCTGACGGCGGTGGCAGGGGTCGGTCAGCGCAGCCGGCGCGGCGGGATCCGCGTCTCGACCGCGGTGCCGTCGGGTCCGGGCTCGACGCGGTAGGCGCCCGCGCCCGGCCGGTCGGCGACCGCCTCCACGAGCTCGGTGCCGCGGTAGACCAGGCCCACGCCGTCGTCCGTGGCGTGCCCGGGCGGCAGCGTGCCGTCGGCGACGAGGCGCTGGTACAGCGGCCGGCGCTGCGCCTCGGAGTCGTAGTGGACGCTGTTGGACGCCGGGATGAGCGCCAGGCCGTTCGTCACCGGTCGCAGGTCCGGGCCGTAGGAGTCGGTGTTGCCGCCGACGTGCCAGCACAGCGAGCCGGCCGACACCCCGCCGAGGACGACGCCGGCCGCCCACGCCTCCCGGAACACCTCGTCGAGGCCGTGCACCCGCCACACCGCCAGCAGGTTGGCCACGCTGCCGCCGCCCACCCAGACGACGTCCTGGGCGAGCAGGTGGGCCCGCACGTCGGGCACCGTCGGCATGGGGAACAGGCTCAGGTGGCTGACCCGGACGGCGCTGCCGGCGAAGGCGCCGTAGACACCCGCGATCCGCGCCGGGTCGTCGCCGGTGGCGGTGCCGAGGTAGCAGAGGCGGGGCTCGGCCGGGGCGCCCGCCAGCTCCACGGCCAGGTCGAACACCGGCCCCGGCGCCCAGTCGTAGGGCCCGCGGCCGCGTGGGTCGAAGCCGGTGCTCGTGGCGAGGACGGTCGGGGCGGCGGCGGGCATCAGGCGGCCGCCTGCGGGCGGAGCGAGCGGAGGACGGCCCGGGCGGCGCGGGCGCCGCTGGCCATCGCGCCCTGGATCGAGGGGGTGTCGCGGTGGTCGCCGCAGACGTACAGCCCCTCCCCGAGGTCCACCGGCCGGCGCAGCCGCAGCGGCGGGAGGGCAGCCGGCTGCGCGCCCGGGACGGTCACCGACGTGAGGTGGCCCAGCTCCGCCGTCGCGACGCCGTGCAGCCGGGCGACCTCCTCGCGCACCTGCGCCTCGGTCGTCGGCTCCAGCGTGGAGCTGGCCACCAGCGCCCGGCCGTCGGGGGAGTAGGCGGGCTGCGCGTCGGTGAGGACGACGCTGTTGACCAGCTTCCCGCCGGGCGTCCCCAGGACGACGAGCGGGTCGCGCCACGGGGAGGACGGGAGCACGTGCAGGTGGGTGGTGACCTGCCGCGGCGCGGAGGCGCCGAGCCCCGGCAGCAGGGTGGCGGCGGTGCCGGGGTCGGTGGCGACGACGACGGCGTCGGCTCGGACCGGACCGTCGGCCGTGGTCACCTCGCCCGACGTCACCCGGCTCACCCTCAGGTGGAGGTGGAGCCTCGCGGTGCCCAGGCGTGCGGCCAGCTGCTCGCCGACCGACTGCATGCCACGCGCGGGCAGGCCGATCCGGCCGCGGGCGAAGCTCCGCCACAGCAGGTCGAGGTACCGGCTCGACGTCTCCAGCTCCGACTCGAGCAGGACACCGGCGAGGAACGGGCGGAAGAAGCGCTCGAGCGCCCGCTCGCCGACGCCCGCCGCGCGAAGCCGCACCTCCGCCGTGGTCTCGGGCTGCCGCAGCAACCAGGGGACCGGTGTGTAGCCGGCCTGGGCGGAGTAGGCCGCGATCGCTCCCTTGGCCAGCAGCGACCCGATCGGGGCGCGCAGCGTGGCCGGCGCCGTGGCCGGGTGCCGGCGGGGGTCGACGACGCGGTGCGCGCGGCCGTCGGCCCGCAGCACCGCCCCCGGCCAGAACCAGCCCATCCCCAGGGCGGGGACGTCGAGGTCGGCGGCGACGCGCGGGTAGCCGGTGTTGAGCACCTGGAACCCGCGGTCGACGACGAACCCGTCCACCCGCTCGGAGGCCAGGCGCCCGCCGGCGTGCCCGCCGGCCTCGACCACGTGCACGTCGCAGCCGGTCTCGGCGAGGCGGACGGCGGCGGACAGGCCGGCGAGGCCGGCGCCGACCACGACGACCTCGGCGCGTGCGGGGACGGGCATGCCCCGAACCTAGGGCGCACCCGCACGGCCCACCCGGTGGGCCGATTACCCGGGAGGGCGATTGCCCGCGCCGCGGTGGTCCGGCACAGTCCGGCGCCGGATCCCGGGAGGCGTGGCATGGACGACGACTGGCTGCCGGAGGCCGTGACGATCACCTTCGTCCGCGGCCTGGACCCGCGGGAGGTGGGGGACCTGCTGGCGGTCGACTGGGACACCGGACGCCGGCTGACCTTCGGCGACGCGGAGGCGCTGCAGGACCTGCGCCGGGATGCGCAGCCGGTCCAGCTGGCCGAGCGGGACGGCTGGGTGGTCGTGGTCGAGCCCAACGGCTACTGGACCTCGCAGACCCATGTCGTCGAGGCGTTGTCCCGCCGCGGGGAGGCCGTCTCCGTCTACTGGAGCGTCAAGGCGACGTCGGAGTTCGTCCTGGCCCGCGACGGCGCGATGGTCCGCGCGTTCGACCCGGTGCTCTTCGACGACGAGGAGGGGGACCCGCTGCCCGAGGAGGAGGGGCTCCCCTTCGGTTCCGACGACGCGGACCCGTACGCGCTCGCCCTGGAGCTGGCCACGCGGCTCACCGGCGTCCCGGTCGAGGGCTCCTGGCTCCTCGAGACCCCGCACCCCACCTGGCTCGCCGCGGGGCCGCCCGAACCGGATGCGCCGCCGCGCGGGACCGTGCACCTCACGCGCCCGGCCGACGACGGCGGCCTGCTGCGCCGGCTCGTCCTCGAGATCGACGGCACGGAGCAGGCGTCGCTGCGGCGGGGCGAGTCCGTCGACCACCGGCTGCGCACCGGGCCGCACCGGATCCGCACCCGGTGGGGGCGGACGACCAGCGAGCTGGTCCACTTCGAGCTGGCGGAGGGGGACGTCGTCCGCCTGGAGGTGCGGCGGCCGGGCGACGGGGGCGGCGTGCAGCGGCTGTAACGCCCGGCCTGTGGACGGCCGGAGCGAGGTGGGCGCGGGTCGGCCTACGGTGCCGCGCGTGCCGGAGCAGAACCCCCGACCCGTTCCCGAGCCCCCGCTCGTCCCGGGCTACCGCCTCGAGCAGCTGCTCGGCCGCGGCGGCTCGGGGGAGGTGTGGCGCGCCGTCCCGCGCGGCGGTGGGCACGCGGTGGCGGTCAAGGTGCTCGTCGCCGGCGACCCGGAGCGGCAGGCGCGCGAGGCGGCGCTGCTGGGGGAGCTCGACCACCCGCACCTGGTCCGCCTGGTCGAGGTGGTGCACCAGCCGCGCCGCGGCGGCCGGGCGCGCGTCGCCCTCGTGCTCGAGCTGCTGGAGGGCGGGAGCCTCGCCGCGCTGCTGGCCCGGCGCGGCCGGCTGCGCCCCGGCGAGGTGGTGACGACGCTCGCGCCGGTCGCCGCCGCCCTCGCCGCGGCGCACGAGGCCGGCGTCGTCCACGGCGACCTGTCCCCGGGGAACATCGTGTTCACCGCCGAGGGCAGGCCCGTGCTCACCGACCTCGGGGTGGCCCGGGTGCTCGGCGAGGCGGCCGCGGGGGAGGTGACTCCGCCCTACGTCGACCCGACGGTGGCCCGCGGCGGCGCGCCCGGGCCGGCGTCGGACGTGTTCGGCGCGGCGGCGGCGGCCTTCCACGCCCTCACCGGGGTGGCCCCGTGGAACGCCGCGACCCCGGCCGACACCCTCGGCGTGGCCGCGGCCGGGGAGCTCCCCGACCTGGACCTGCTCGCCCCCGAGGCCCCGCCCGCGCTGCGCGACGTCATCGCCCGCGGCCTCGCCGCCGACCCGTCCGACCGGCCCACGGCGGCGGAGCTGGCCCTGGACCTGCGCCATGCCTGCCGCCCCGAGCCGGTGCGGCTGCCGGTGGCGGGCGTGCCCGACGCCGAGCTGGGGGCCACCGGGCGGGGCCCGCGGACGGAGCTCACCCACCAGGTCGCGCGTCGGCCCGCGCCGGAGACGGACGGCGGCCGGCGGCGGGGGCCGCGGATCCCCGGGGTCCCCGCCCTGCGCGGCCGGTGGCCACGGGTGGCCGGGGTGCTGCTCGCCGTCGCGGTCCTGCTGGCGGTGGCCGCGGGCGTCGGCGGGCTGTGGGCGGACACGGCCGCCCGGCCGGCTCCCGCGGTGGCGCCGTCCGCCACGGTGACGTCGTCGACACCGGGGCCGTCGGCGAGCGCGGCGCCGTCCCCACCCGCGACGGCCGGCCCGGCGACCAGTGGCCCGGCGACCAGTGGCCCGGCGACCAGTGGCCCGGCGACCTCCGTCCCCGGCGGCCCGTCACCGGCCGCGGAGCCGGACTGGCTGTCCGTCGTCACCGAGCTGTACACCCGCCGCGCCGATGCCTTCACGCGGGCCGACGTCGCCGGGCTGGCCGCCGTCTACACGCCCGACAGCCCGGTGCGGGCCGCCGACGTCGAGGCGGTGCGGACGCTGGCGGCCGCCGGTCACCGCCTCTCCGGCTACGCGCCGCAGGTCGACGGGCCGGTGCGGGCGACGAGGGCGGGGGACCGGGTCACCGTCGAGGTCCGGGACGGGTGGGCCGGCTACGCCGTCGTCGCGGCCGGGGACCCCGAGGAGCGCCCGCTGCTGCACGCCCCGGGCCGGGCGCCGGCCCCCGTGGTGCTCGAGCTCGTCGCGACGGCGGAGGGCTGGCGGATCGCCGCGGCGAGCCGCCCCGGGTGAGGCCTCACTCCTTGCCGAGCGCGGACCGCAGCGCGGAGGTGACGTCGGGGTGGGTCCAGGTGAACCCGGCGGCCTCCAGGGCGGCGGGGACGGCGCGCTGACCGGCGAGGACGCCGACCGGCGCGAACTCGCCGAGCACGGCCGTGAGCGCGGAGCCGGGCACGGGGAGCTTCGCGGGCCGGCGCAGCACCTGCCCGAGCGCGCGGGTGAACTCGGCGTTGGTCACCGGCGCCGGCCCGGTGAGGTTCACCGGGCCCGAGAGCGGAGCGGTGAGCAGGAACCGGATCGCGTCGACCTCGTCGCGGAGGCTGATCCACGGCCAGTACTGCTCGCCGGACCCGATCCGGCCGCCCAGCCCGAGCTTGAAGACCGGGGCCAGCCGGCCGAGCAGGCCGCCGCGGCCGAGCACCAGCCCGGTGCGCAGCCGGACGACCCGGACACCGGCCTGCTCGGCCGGTGCCGTGGCGGTCTCCCACTGCTCGCACACGTGCGCGAGGAAGTCCTGCCCGGCCGGGGCGTTCTCCCGGACGACGCGGTCCCCGGTGTCGCCGTACCAGCCGACGGCCGAGGCGCTCAGCAGCACCCGCGGCCGGTTCGGGTCGGCGGCGGCGGCCTCGGCGAGCGCCGTGCTCACCGTCGTCGTGGCGTCCACCCGGCTGCGCAGGATCTCCTGCTTGCGCTTCTCGGTCCACCGCTTGTCCCCGACGCCGGCCCCGGCGAGGTTGACCACCGCGTCGACGTCGGCGAGCAGCCCCGGGTCGATCTGCCGGTGCTGGGGCTCCCAGCGGTGCTCGTCGGCGGTCCGCGGGGTGCGCCGCACCAGCCGCAGCACGTCGTGCCCGTCCCCGCTCAACGCCGGCACCAGCGCCGAGCCGATCAGGCCGGACGAGCCGGTCACCGCGATCCTCAACGAGCCACCTCCGGGGGGAGCGGACAGGGCAGAGGGGCCCCGGCGGCCCCCGGGGCCCCTCCTCTCAGCGGGTCACTGCAGGCCGAGCTCGCCCTCGAACTGGCCGGCCTCGAGCCGCTCCCGCACCGCGGTGAGGAAGCGCGCGGCGTCGGCGCCGTCGACGATCCGGTGGTCGTAGGTCAGCGCCAGGTAGACCATCGACCGGACCGCGATGACCTCGCCGAGGTCGGGGTCGGACACGACGACCGGCCGCTTCACGACCGAGCCGGTGCCCAGGATCGCGACCTGCGGCTGGTTGATGATCGGGGTGTCGAACAGCGCCCCGCGGCTGCCGGTGTTGGTCAGCGTGAAGGTGCCGCCGCCGAGCTCGTCGGGGCTGACCTTGTTGTTGCGGGTCCGGTCGGCGAGGTCGGCGATCTTGCGGGCCAGCCCGCCGATGCTGAGGTCCCCGGCGCCGTGGATGACCGGCACGAGCAGGCCGCGGTCGGTGTCCACCGCGATGCCGAGGTTCTCCGCGTCGTGGTAGGTGACCGTGCCGGCCTCCATGTCCACCGACGAGTTCACCGAGGGGAAGGCCTTGAGGGCCTCGACCGCGGCCTTCGCGAAGAACGGCAGGAACGACAGCTTCACGCCCTCGCGCGCCTCGAAGTCGCGCTTGGCCCGGTCGCGCAACTTCGCGATCCGCGTGACGTCGGCCTCGACGACCGTGGTCAGCTGCGCGCTGATCGCCAGCGACTCGACCATCCGCTGCGCGATGACCTTGCGCAGCCGCGGCATCTTCTCGGTGCGCCCGCGCAGCGAGGTGTCGGGCTGAGCGGCCGGCGAGGGTGTCGTCGCCCGGGCCGCGGGCGCCGCCGGAGCGGACGGCGCGGCCGCAGCGGGGGCCGGAGCGGCCTGCTCGGCGGCCGCGAGCACGTCCTGCTTGCGGATCCGGCCGCCGACGCCGGTGCCCTTCACCGTGGACAGGTCCACGCCGTGGTCGGCCGCCAGCCGCCGCACCAGCGGGGTCACGTACTGGCCGCCGCCGTCGCCGGAGGACGGGTCGGACCGCCCGCCCGACGGCGCGGGCGCCTGCGGGGCCACCGCCTGGGCCGGTGCGGGCGCGTCGGTGGGGGACTTCGCCGGGAGCGACCCGCTCGAGCCGTAGTCGGCGCCCGGGGTCTCGGTGGCCGGCTTGGCGGTGGGGGTCTCCTCCTGCGGCTCCGGCTCGGCCTGCTGGGGAGCGGCCTGCTGGGAAGCGGCCTGCTGGGGAGCGGCCTGCTGCTGCGGCGCGGGGGCGCTCTGCTGGGGAGCGCCACCACCGGCGGAGGCGCTGCCGATGACGGCCAGCTGCGCACCCACCTCGACGGTCTCGTCCTCGTTCACCGAGATCGACAGCAGCGTGCCCGACACCGGGGCGGGGATCTCGGTGTCGACCTTGTCGGTGGAGACCTCGAGCAGCGGCTCGTCGGCGGCCACCTCGTCACCGACCGCCTTGAGCCAGCGGGTGACGGTGCCCTCGGTGACGCTCTCGCCGAGCGCCGGCATGGTCACCGGCGTCCCCTCGCCGCCGCCCTGGGCGGCCCCGCCGCCGGAGCCGCCGTCGCCGGAGGGCGCCGGGGCCTCGGCCGGAGCGGGCTGACCGGCGTCGGCGTCGGTGGCCGGGTCGGCGTCCTGCACCTGCTGGTCGGGCGTCTGCGGGGTGGCGTCGGCGTCCTCGGCCGACGCGGGCGGCGCGCCGGCGTCCCCACCGTCGCCGTCCCCACCGATGACCGCGAGCTCCGCGCCGACCTCGACCGTCTCGTCCTCGGCCACGAGGATCTTGGTCAGCACGCCGGCCGCGGGCGAGGGGATCTCGGTGTCGACCTTGTCGGTCGACACCTCCAGGAGGGGCTCGTCGACCTCGACCTGCTCACCCTCCTGCTTGAGCCATCGAGTGACCGTGCCCTCGGTGACGCTCTCGCCCAGGGCGGGCATGGTGACGGACGTCGGCATCGGTGCGGGGCTCCTTCTGTGGGGACGCTGGGTGGCGCTGCGGGGGAGGGGGTGCGGGGTCAGCCGTGCACGTGCAGCGGCTTGCCGGCCAGCGCCAGGTGCGCCTCGCCGAGGGCCTCGCTCTGGGTCGGGTGCGGGTGGATGAGGCTGGCGACGTCGTCGGCCTCGGCCTCCCAGTTGTAGATGAGCTGGCCCTCGGCGATCAGCTCGCCGACCCGGCTGCCGACCATGTGGATGCCCACGACCGGGCCGTCGACGGCCTGGATCAGCTTGACCGCACCCTGGGTCTTGAGGATCTGGCTGCGGCCGTTGCCGCCGAGGTCGTAGGTGAGGGTCTTCACCTCGCCGTAGCGCTCCTTGGCCTGGGCCTCGGTGAGCCCGACGGAGGCGACCTCGGGGTCGGAGTAGGTGATCCGCGGGACGCCCGCGTAGTCGATCGGCGCCGGGTTGAGCCCGGCCACCCGCTCGGCGACGAGGATGCCCTCGGCGAAGCCGACGTGGGCCAGCTGCAGGGTCGGGATGAGGTCGCCGACGGCGGAGATCGTCTCCACGTTCGTCCGGCAGTACTCGTCGACGAGGACGTAGCCGCGCTCCATGGCGACGCCGGCCTCCTCGTAGCCCAGACCCTGGCTGACCGGCCCGCGGCCGACCGCGACGAGCAGGATCTCGGCCTCGATCTCCTTGCCGTTCTCCAGCGAGACCTTCACGCCGTTCTCGGTCTGCTGCACACCGGAGAAGCGGCTGCCCAGCTCGAAACCGATCTTGCGGCGGCGGAAGGCGCGCTCCAGCAGCTTGGAGGAGGACTCGTCCTCCAGCGGCACCAGGTGCGGCAGCGCCTCGACGATGGTCACGTCGACGCCGAAGGACTTCCACGCGCTGGCGAACTCGCAGCCGATGACGCCGCCGCCGAGGATGATCGCCGAGGCGGGCACGCGGTCCAGCTTGAGAGCGTGGTCGCTGGTGATGACGCGGGTGCCGTCGATCTCCAGGCCGGGCAGCGACCGGGCGTAGGAGCCGGTGGCCAGCAGCACGTGCCGGCCCTCGTAGGTCTGGCCGTTCACGGACACCGAGGTCGGGGAGGCCAGCCGGCCCTCGCCCTCGACGTAGGTGATCCCGCGGCTCTTGATCAGGCCCTGCAGGCCCTTGTAGAGCCGGGAGATGACGCCGTCCTTGTAGGCGTTGACGCCGTCCATGTCGATGCCGGCCAGGGAGGTCTTGACGCCGAACTGCTCGCCCTCGCGGGCCAGGTCGGCGACCTCTCCGGCGTGCAGCAGCGCCTTGGTCGGGATGCAGCCGTTGTGCAGGCAGGTGCCGCCGACCTTGCCCTTCTCGACCAGCACGACCGACAGGCCGAGCTCCGCGGCGCGCAGCGCGGCGGCGTAGCCACCCGAGCCACCGCCGAGGATGACCAGGTCGGCGGGGGAGGTGGGTGCGCTCACGAGTGGCTCCTCGAGTTCCTGCGGCCCCCGCGTCGCTCGTACGGGGGATGGGCAGGGACCATCCTGCCACTCCGGGAACGGGGGAGCCGGACGCCCCGTTGGTGTCCTCGGGCGGAGTGCGACACACCCGCCGACCGGGGATCGGAGGCGGCGCGATGGGGCTGTTCGGCCGACTGCGCGGGAAGGGCCGGGGCGGGTCCGGCGGCGGCGACCGCCGCGGCACCCTGGACCGGGCCTCGGGCCGCGCGGACCTGACCCACCTCGAGCAGTTCGTGGCCACCCGGCGCGGCGTCGAGGGCTACGTCGAGCCGCGCACCGCCGTCACCGAGACGACGATCCTGCTGGTGGCCGCCGACGGGGAGTGGACCCGCCGGCGCGTCGCCGGGCCCGAGGTGGGCCGCAAGCTGTCCCGCGACCTGGGCATCCCGGTCTACGACGCCCAGGTCACCGGCTACCCGCAGCGCATGCGCGACTGGAGCGCCCGCCAGAAGGAGAAGGACCCCGGGCCCCCCACCGCCCGCTGACGCGCGCGGCGGGCCCTGCCCGGGGCCGTTCCCCACCTCACGAGTCGGCGATCGCGTCCTCGACCGTCGCCAGGAGCGTGCGGACCGGGACGCCGGTGCCGCCCTTGGGCGTGTAGCCCCACGGTCCGCCGGTGTTGTAGCTCGGCCCGGCGATGTCGATGTGCGCCCACGGCAGCCCCTTGGGCACGAACTCCCCGAGGAAGTGCGCCGCGACGAGCATGCCGCCCATCCGGTCGGCGTTGGCGTTGACCATGTCGGCGACCGGCGAGTCGATGCCCTTGCGCAGCTCCGGCGGCATCGGCATCGCCCACATGGGCTCGCCGCTGCGCAGGCTGGCCGCCACCACGGCGTCCCGGAGGTCGTCGCTGCCCATGACGCCGGCCGTGCGGCTGCCCAGCGCGACCAGCTGCGCGCCGGTCAGCGTGGAGGTCTCGACGAGCAGGTCGGGGGAGTCCTCGGCCGCGCGCACGATCGCGTCGGCGAGGATCAGCCGCCCCTCGGCGTCGGTGTTGGTGATCTCCACCTTGCGACCGTTGCGGAAGGTCAGGACGTCGCCCGGGCGGTACGCGGTGCCGCTGGGCAGGTTCTCGGCCATCGGCACCGTGGCGGTCACCTCGACCGGCAGGCCCAGCTCCGCGACCAGGCACACCGTGGCGATGACGGCGGCCGCGCCGGCCATGTCGCTGGTCATGTGGTGCATGTTGGCGGCCGGCTTGATCGACAGGCCGCCGCTGTCGAAGGTGATGCCCTTGCCGACCAGGGCGATCTTCTTCCGGGCCTTCTTGCCCTTGTAGGTCAGGCGCAGCAACCGCGGGCCGCGGGCGGAGCCGCCGCCGACGGCGAGGATGCCGCCGTACCCGCCGGAGGCCAGCGCCGCCTCGTCGAGCACCTCGACCGACAGGCCGGCCGCCTTGCCGGCGGCCGCGCCACGGGCGGCCAGCTCCGCCGGGTACAGGTCGTTGGGCGGGGTGTTGACCAGGTCCCGCGTCAGGGCGACGGCGGCGGCGACCGCGCGGACCCGGGCCAGGGGCGACCTCGCCTCGGCGGCGTCGGGGACGACGACGGTGTACTCGCGCGGCGGCGTCGGCCGGTCCGCGGGCAGGTCCGAGCGGTAGGCGGTGAACTCGTAGGCACCCAGCAGCGCGCCCTCGCCCACCGCGTGCAGGCGCTCGGCGTCCGGCGCCCCGCCGACGGCGGCCAGCAGGGTGACGACCGAGCCGCGGCCGTTGAGGGCCCGGCTGGCCGCACCCGCGGCGCGGCGCACCGCCTCGGCGCCGTAGCGGCCGTCGGCACCCGGGGCCCCCAGGCCGACCGCGGCGACCACCGGGAACGGGGCCTGGCCGAGGGTCGCGACCCGGGTCACCTCGTCCTCGCCGCCGCGGGCGCCCAGGTCGGCGAGGGCCGGGAGCAGCCGGCCGCCCAGCAGGCGGTCCACCGCCTCGGCGCCGGGGGTGGCGAGCAGGCCGGACGGGCCGCGGCCGACGCCGACGACGACGGCGTCTCCGGGGACCTTCTCGACGGGGCGGTCGGTGGCGGTGATCTGCGGTGGCACGCGGACGAGCTTAGTGACAGGCCCCCGCTGCCCCCCGGGGCTGGCCAGCTCACCCCGGGACCCGGCAGCGGGGCCGCGTTAGCGTGCTCCGCATGGAGCCGCGGACCTCGCCCCTGCACGACCGGCACGTCGCCGCCGGCGCGAAGCTGGCCGACTTCGGGGGCTGGTCGATGCCCATCGAGTACGCCGGCGGCGGCGTCCTGGCCGAGCACGCGGCGGTGCGCGAGGGCGTCGGCCTCTTCGACGTCTCCCACCTGGGCACCGCCACGGTGCGCGGGCCCGGTGCCGCGGCGTTCGTCGACAGCTGCCTCACCAACGACCTCGGTCGGATCGGGCCCGGCCAGGCGCAGTACACGCTGTGCTGCGTCCCGGACGGGGAGCCGCAGGCCGGCGGCGTGGTCGACGACCTGATCGTCTACCTGCACGGGGACGACGACGTGCTGCTCGTGCCCAATGCCGCGAACGCCGCCGAGGTGGTCGCCCGGCTGACCGCGGCCGCGCCGGCGGGGGTCACCGTCACCGACCGGCACACCGAGATCGCCGTCCTCGCCGTGCAGGGGCCCCGCTCACCGCAGGTGCTGTCGCTGCTGGGCCTGCCCGGCGAGCTGGCCTACATGTCGTTCGTGACCGGCACCGGCGGCGGGGACGCCGAGGTCACCGTGTGCCGCACCGGCTACACCGGCGAGCACGGCTACGAGGTCCTCGTCGCCGCGGACCGGGCCGGGGAGCTGTGGGACCAGCTCGTGGAGGTCGGCAGCGACGAGGGCCTGCGGCTGTGCGGGCTCGGCGCCCGCGACACGCTGCGCACGGAGATGGGCTACCCGCTGCACGGGCACGAGCTCTCCCGGGACATCACGCCCAACCAGGCGCGCAGCGGCTGGGCGGTCGGCTGGCGCAAGCCGGCGTTCTGGGGGCGGGAGGCGCTCCTCGCCGAGCGCGAGGCGGGCCCGGCCCGGCAGCTGTGGGGGCTGCGCGCGACCGGCCGCGGGATCCCGCGGCCGGGGATGCCCGTGCTGGACGCGGCGGGCGAGCGGATCGGCGAGGTCACCAGCGGCACGTTCTCCCCGTCGCTGCGGACGGGGATCGCCCTCGCCCTGCTCGACACGGCGGCCGGGGTCGAGCAGGGCGCCGAGGTGGCCGTCGACGTCCGCGGGCGCCCCCAGCCGGTCACCGTCGTCCGCCCGCCGTTCGTGGAGTCCCACGTCCGGTGACGGTCACCGCGCGGGGTGCGACTCCTTCGTCGGCTCCGGCGGGTCGGGCAGGGTGTCGGCCATCTCCGCGCCGCGCCGGCCCATCGGCTGGGGCTCGCCCTCGGTCGTGTCCTCCGCGGTCTGGTGCTCGGCCTCGGAGTTGATCTCCGCCCCCAGCAGGACCAGGTAGCAGGTCAGGTACAGCCACAGCATCAGCACGATGACGCCGGCGATGGCCCCGTAGGTCTTGTCGTAGGAGCCGAAGTTGTTCACGTAGATGCTGAACCCGAGGCTGACCAGCGCCCAGATCAGCGTGACCACGACGGCGCCCAGGCTCACCCACCGCAGCTTCGGCGCGTCGCGGTCGGGGGCCACCCGGTACAGGACGGCCAGCGAGCCGGCGAAGACCCCGAGCAGCAGCACCCACCGCAGGACCTGCGCCAGGATCGTCCCGACCACGCCGAGGGGCAGGGTGTCGATGACCGCCGGCACGACGGCGACCAGCGTGAACGTCACGAGCACGAAGACGATCGCCCCGAGCGTCAGGCCGAGCGCCAGCGCCTTGCGCTTGATGAAGCCGCGGGTCTCCACCTCGTCGTAGGCGAGGTTGACGGCGGTGACCACGTTCCCGGTGCCGCCGGAGGCCGACCACAGCGCGCCGAGCACGGAGACCGCCAGGCCGAACGAGAGCGCTCCGCCGCTGTTCTGGGTGATCTCGGTGAGCTGCTCGCCGATGAGGTCGGCCGCGCTGGCGGGGAGCTGGTCGGCGAGGTCCTCCACCTGCCGGGCCACGGTCTCCGGCGAGGCGACGAGACCGTAGATCGAGATGGTCGCGATCAGCGCGGGGAAGATCGCGAGGAAGGCGAAGAAGGCCACGCCGCCGGCGATGATCGGCATGTTGTCGGCGTTGTGCTCCGCCCACGCCCGCTTGACGATCTGCTTCCACCCGCGCGCCGGGATCTGCGTGGGCTTCTCGGCGTGCAGGCCCGGCAGGACGTCCGACCCCGGGGACCCCGGCGGGAGCCGGGAGGGGTCCGGCGTGGACTCCCCCCGGGCGGCCCGCTCCTGCGCCGCCCGCGCCGCCGCCCGGCGGGCGGCCTTCTCCTCGACCCGCTCGCGGATGCGGTCGACCGCGCTCTCCCGCGGCCGTGTGCCGGCCATCAGTCGCCGGGCCAGCTGCCGGTCAGCTGGAAGAACCCGCGGGCGCCGGCCCGGTCGATGGCGGCCTTGGTGGCGGCGAAGATGGCGCCCTGTAGCGCCGCGGCCAGCACCACCTCCCGCATCCGGTACTCGCTCTGCAGCGCGCCGGGGGCGTCGTCCTCGTTCGCGACGAGCTTCCAGACCTGCTTGAAGAGGACGCCGGAGACCGTTCCCGCGGCGATGCCGCCGAGCAGACCGATCGGGCGGTAGAGCAGCTTGCTGCCCTTGCTCTTCTTCGCCTTGCTGACCTCGCCCCTGCTCATCGGGTCCTCCTCGCGGCCTTCTTCTTCGCCCTGCGCGCCTTCTTGGCGGCCTTGCGGGCCACCTTCTCAGTCGCCGCGCGGCGGGCGGCCGCCGCCTTCTCCGCGCGCCGGGCCTCGCGCCTCACCTCGCGCCGGGCCTGCCGCTGCGGCCTGGTCCGGCGCCGCCAGACGAGGAGCCCGAGCAGGCCGACGACGGCGGCGCCGGCGCCGATGACGGCGGGCGGGCTCTCCCGGTAGGTCTCCACCGCGGTGTCCTTGGCGCGGGCCGCACCCTCCTTGGCGCGCGCGGGGACGTCGAGGCGTGCGCTGAGCTCGTCCACCGTGCGGCCCAGCTGGGCGCGGGTCTCCTCGATCTCGGCCTTGATGGCGTCGGGGTCGGTCGCGCCGGCGTCCCCGGAGGCGCCGTGCTGCGGGCCGGTCACCGGGAGGCCGCCTTCTTGACCGTGGCGATGTCGGCCTTGGCGCTGGCGATCGCCTGGGTGGGCACCGGCGGGGTGCCCTGCTGCACGTCCTTCTTGCCGAGCAGCGCCAGGACGCCGGCGACGGCGAACAGCACGACCGCGACGATCAGCGCCGCCAGCCACGCGGGCAGGGCCTCGGCCAGCGCGAGGACGGCGGCGCTGATCAGCACCGCCAGCCCGAAGAACGCGACCAGGCTCGCACCGCCGAACAGGCCGGCGCCGATCCCGAGCCGCTTGGCCTTCTGGGTGACCTCGGCCTGCGCCAGCCGGGCCTCGTCGCGGACGAGGGTGCTGATCTGCTCGGTCAGCCGGCTGATCAGCTCGCCGGTCGAGGCGTCCTCCGGCGCCGGTGGGGGCGGGGTCGCGCGCGAGGCGCCCGTGGGCGAGGGGGCGGTCATCGGTCCTCCGGGTCTCAGGGGCGGTCGATGCACCTGCATGCCCCCGGCGCGCCGGCCGTAACCCGGGCGGTGATCACAGACAGGTCGCGACGGCGTGCCCCGCCGCCGTCCCCCCGCCGGGATCTAGCCTCGCTGCCATGAGCTGGACGTGGCGCCTCGAGGGGCCGGCGGGGGAGACGGTGGACCCGGCGTCGGTCGGGGTGACGGTCCCGCCGTCGGACAACCAGGGCGACGCCGAGTCGTGGCTCGGGGAGAACTGGCGCGAGCTGCTGGCCCGCGGCGTGCACGCCGTCACGCTGCTGGACGGCGAGACGCGGGTGTACGGCCCGATGGGGCTGGCGCCGAGCTAGCCGCGCATGGTCTTGGCGGGGTCGCGCTCAACGACGTCGCCGAGCACCTCGTCGATGCGCGCGAGGACGTCGTCGTCCAGGCGCACCCCGGCGGCCGCCACGTTGTGCTGCACCTGGTCCGGCCGGCTGGCGCCGATGATGGCGGCGGCCACGTTCCGGTTCTGCAGCACCCAGGCCACCGCGAGCTGCGCCATCGACAGGCCGACGTCGTCGGCGACGGCCTGCAGGCCCTGCACCCGGGTGAGGACCTCGTCCCGGAGGAACCCGCGCATCGAGCCACCCACCGAGGCGTCGGCGGCGCGGCTGCCCTCGGGCGCCTGCTCGCCGGGCCGGTACTTGCCGGTCAGGACGCCCTGGGCCAGCGGCGACCAGACGATCTGGGCCAGGCCCTCGCGCTCGGAGGTCGGCACGACCTCGTCCTCGATGACCCGCCACAGCATCGAGTACTGCGGCTGGTTGCTGATCAGCTGGATGCCCAGCTCCCGGGCCAGGGCGGCGCCGGCCGCGATCTCGTCGGCCCGCCACTCCGAGACGCCGATGTAGAGCACCTTGCCCTGCCGCACGAGGTCGGCGAAGGCGGTCATCGTCTCCTCGAGCGGCACCGTCGTGTCGTAGCGGTGCGCCTGGTACAGGTCGAGGTAGTCGGTCTGCAGCCGGCGCAGCGAGGCGTGGCAGCTCTCGGTGACGTGCTTGCGGGACAGGCCGCGGTCGTTGCGGCCCGGACCGGTCGGCCAGTAGACCTTGGTGAAGATCTCCAGGCCCTCGCGGGGGGGGGGGGGGGGGGGGGGGGGGGGGGGGGGCGGGGGCGGGGGGCGGGGGGGGGGGGGGGGCGCGGGGCGGGGGGGGGGTGGGGCGGGGCGG
>NZ_JBJGZX010000056.1:0-19315 GCF_054050735.1 Blastococcus sp. SYSU D00813 | reverse complement strand
AGCTCGGTCCCGGGCCACCGGCGTCCGGCCCCGTCCGGAGGCCCGCCCCGAGGGTGCGAGGGGTGAGGGGGACGGGGTCCTTCGTCAGTCCTTGAGCAGGCCCTCGCGGAGCTTGGCCAGCGTCTGGCTGAGCAGCCGGGACACGTGCATCTGCGAGATGCCGATGTCGGCGGCGATCTGCGACTGGGTCATGTTGCCGAAGAACCGCAGGATCAGGATCCGCCGCTCGCGGGCGGGGATCGTGGCCAGCAGCGGCTGCAGCGACTCGCGGTACTCGACGCCCTCCAGCGCGGCGTCCTCCTCGCCCAGCGTCGCCGCCAGGGTGGGGGAGTCGTCCTCGCCGGAGAGCCGCTCGTCGAGGGAGCTGCTGCGGTAGGCGTTGGCGACCGCCAGGCCCTCCAGCACCTCCTCGCGGGGGATGCCCAGGTGCTCGGCGAGCTCGCTGGGCGTCGGCGCCCGGCCGTTCTTCTGCGCCAGCTCGCCGACGGCGGAGTTCAGCGACAGGTGCAGCTCCTGCAGCCGCCGCGGCACCCGCACCGACCAGCCCTGGTCGCGGAAGTGCCGCTTGATCTCGCCGGTGATGGTCGGGACGGCGAAGGAGAGGAACTCCACCCCGCGCGTCGGGTCGAACCGGTCGATGGCGGCGATGAGGCCCAGCGTCCCGACCTGGAGGAGGTCGTCGAAGGGCTCGCCGCGGTTGCTGAACCGGCGGGCGAAGTGCCGCACCAGCGGCAGGTGCTCCTCGACCAGGACCTCCCGCAGCCGCTCCCGGCGCGGGTCGTCCTTGTCGAGCGAGGCGAGCTCGGCGAACAGCGGCGCGGTCCGCTCGGCCCGGCGCCGGTTGTCCGACACCGGCACGGCCTCCTCGCCCTCCGCGCGGGGGGTCGGCACGGCCGGGCCGTCGTCGGCCGCCTCCTCGTCGTCGGCGTCGTCGGCGTCCTCGTCGACGTCCTCGTCGACCTCGGCCGTGTCGGGCTCGTCGGTGGAGGCGGTCTCGTCGGGGGTCCGCTCGTCCCCGGGGGCGGTGTCCTCGCCGTGCAGGGTGTCCTCCTCGGCGGTCGGGTGTCCGGTGGCTGTCCCCGGGGTCACCGCGCGACCGAGACGTTCCGGCCCGAGCCGATCGGGCTCGGACCCTGGCCCGGGAGGAACTTGTCCACCGAGATCAGCGCGACCGCGGCACCGCTGCCGTCGCCGGCGGGGACCTCCGCCTGCGTGGCCGGCCGGGCGTCGACGGCGTCGACCAGGGTCTGCAGCACCGCCCAGCCGAACCCGTCGCGGGGGACCTCCGTGCCGTCGGCGGTGGGCACCCAGGCGTCGATGTGCAGACCGGAGCGCGTGGTCTCGAACACGACGGTCAGCGGCTCCTCCGGCAACCCGATCGCCGCCAGCGTGGCGCACGCCTCGTCGACGGCCAGGCGGAGGTCCTCGACCGAGTCGAGGTCGTAGTCCATCCGGATGGCCAGGTCGCCCGCCATCGCCCGCACCGCGGGCAGCTGGGTCGGCGTGGTGGGCACCCGCAGTTCCAGTCGTTCGGCGCGCCGCCCGTCCTGGGCGAGTGCCCCCCTGCGATCCACCATGCGTCCGTACTCCTCAGGTCCTCGTCGGGCCGGCGCCTCGGCGGCGTCGGCTCCGGCGTCCCATCCTGCCCGAGAGCCGCGCCCGGCCGGGGGCACGGGCGGCCCCGGGGCGGCGCCGACCCGGCGCGATACCCGGGTCCGAGGGGCGCCAAACCGCCGGTCCGGCGCGGTTGCCGGGGTCCGGGGCCTGGTGTCCACTGACCGGAGATGGACACCAGCCAGGACGCCCGGTCGCCGGAGCCCCCGCCCGCCGAGGTCACGGGTGCCGGCACGCTCGTGTCCGCGCTGGAGGACGCGCCCGCGGCGATGACCTGCCTCGCCGGCGCCGACCTGCGACCGGTGTGGTCCAACGCGCGCGCCCGCGAGCTGGGCTCGGGCCGGCAGGCGCTGCCCCTGGTGGCGGGACGTCCGGTCGAGGAGCTGGCCCGCGTCGCCCTGCGCACGGGCCGGACGGAGACGGTCACCGGGCTGCTCGGCGCCGACGGCCCGCCGGCCACGCTGGTGCTCCAGCCGCTGACCGTGGCCGGCGAGCCCGGGGTGCTGCTGGTCCTGGAGACCGGCGTCGGCGCGGACGCCGACCTCGACGCCGACCTCGTGCAGCAGGTCCAGTCCGCGCTCCTGCCGCCGGCGCTGCCGTTGCTGCCCGACATCCGGGTGTCGGGCAGCTACGAGCGGGCGACCTCCCCCGACGCCGCCGGCGGCGACTGGTACGACGCCGTCCCCCTCGGGGCGGGCCGGCTCGCCCTCGTCATCGGGGACGCCGTCGGCTCCGGGGCCCCGGCGGCCGGGGCGATGGGGCGGCTGCGCGGGGCGATGCGCTCGGTCGCGATGCGCGACCCGTGGCCGGGGGCCGTGGTCGCCGCCCTGGACGACTTCGCCGGGCAGATGGAGGACGTCGAGGGCGCCTCGGTGTTCTACGGCGTCCTCGAGGCCGGCACCGGCCGGCTCACCTACGCCGCGGCCGGGCACCCCGCGCCGCTCGTCGTGGCCGCCGACGGCAGCACGACCTTCCTGCCGCTGGTGCCGCGCCCGCCGCTGGGCAGCGTCCCCGGCAGCCGCACGGACGTCTCCTCCGTGGTGCTGGAGAAGGGGTCCACCCTGGTCCTGTTCTCCGACGGTGCCGTGACCGCAGCCGGCCCGCCGCCGACGCACGGGCTGACCCACCTGGCCGAGGTGGCCCGCTCCGTGGTCGCCCGCGGGGAGGGCGGCGACGGGATCGGCTCGGTCGACCTCGCCGCCGCCGTCGCCGAGCGCCTGCCGGCGCCGGAGGGCCGGCCGGACGACGTCGCCGTCCTCGTGGCCCACCGGCTGGCCGACACCCCGGCGCCGCTGCGGCTGGACCTGCCGGCCGTGCCCTCCTCGCTCCCGGCGGTCCGCCGCCGGCTGGGCGCGTGGCTGGACCGCCTCGGCATGGGTGAGCAGGACCGGGTCGGCGTCATGGTCGCGGTGGGGGAGGCGGCCGCCAACGCCGCCGAGCACGCCTACCGCGACGGCGAGCCGGGGCCGATGCACGTCTCGGCGGCGGTCGACCAGGACGGCGTCCTGACCGTGGTCGTCCGCGACGAGGGCACCTGGCGGCCACCGGACCGCGACCCCGGCAGCCGCGGCCGCGGGCTGCTGATCATGCGGCAGCTCGTCGACGGCGTCGTCCTCCAGGAGGAGGACGGGACGACGGTGACGCTCCGGCTGCGCCTGCGCCGCGTGCCCGACGACGGCCACGAGCACGCCCCCGCCGGCTCGACGGCGGCGGTGGTGGTCGACCGCACGGGGGAGCGGCCGGTGGTGCGCGTCGACGGCGAGCTCGACATCCTCAGCGCCGAGCAACTCCGCATCCGCCTGCTGGAGGCCAGCCACGGCGGCACCGGCCGGGTCGAGCTGGACCTGACGGCCGTCACGCTGTTCAGCAGCGCCGCGGTCCGGGTGGTGCTGGCCATCGCGCGGATCGCCCGCGACGAGGGCTGGCAGCTCGTGGTGCACGCCCCCGACGGCGGGGTGACCCGGCACGTCCTGGAGATCAGCGGGCTGCCGGGGCTGGTCGACATCCGCTGACCGGGCGACGATCGGTGCCGTTCCGGTTTGGACAACCGGATCGCGGCACATCCACCGGGGGTGAGACTGCGCCGCAGCGACGTGAACGGTCCCGGCTGGAGTCGCCGGCGCGCCGGCCGGGGCTTCGCCTACTACGACGAGGACGGCGTCCTCATCAAGGACGACCGGCTGGACCGGCTGCGGTCCCTGGCGATCCCGCCCGCCTGGAAGGACGTGTGGATCTGCCCGTGGCCCAACGGGCACATCCAGGCCACCGGGGTCGACGCCGCCGGTCGCCGGCAGTACCGCTACCACGAGCAGTGGCGGGCCCGGCGCGACGCCGAGAAGCACGAGCGGGTGCTGGAGATCGCCCACCAGCTGCCCGACGTCCGCGACGAGGTCGTGGACGCGCTGCACAGCCGGGGCCTCAACCGCGAGCGGGTGCTCGCCTGTGCGGTCCGGCTGCTCGACCTCGGCGCGTTCCGCGTCGGCAGCGAGCAGTACGCCGAGGACAACGGCACCTACGGGCTGGCCACGCTGCGCCGGGAGCACGTGTCGGTCCGCGGGGAGCGGACCTTCTACTCCTACACCGCCAAGGGCGGCATCGAGCGCGAGGTCGAGATCACCGACAAGCCGACCGCCGACGTGGTGCGCGCGCTGCTCAAGCGCCCGGAGGGGACGGGGGAGGAGCTGCTCGCCTACCAGCTGGACGACGGCAGCTGGCACGACGTCACGAGCACGGAGATCAACGCCTACCTCAAGGAGATCAGCGGCGCGGAGATCACCGCCAAGGACTTCCGCACCTGGACGGCGACCGTGCTCATGGCCGCCCAGCTGGCCGAGGCCCCGCCGCCGAAGTCCAAGACGGGCCGCAAGAAGGTGATCAGCACGGCGTACAAGGCGGTGTCCGAGCAGCTGGGCAACACGCCCGCGGTGTGCAAGGCCAGCTACGTCGACCCCCGGGTCGTCGACCGGTACGAGCACGGCGAGACGGTGGCGCCGGCGCTGCGCGAGGCGGCCGAGGCCGAGAACGACCGCGACGCCCAGCGGGTGCTCGAGGCGGCGGTCTGCCAGCTGCTGCACGCCTGAGCGCTCGCCGGACGGCGACCCGTCCCGACACGACGAGGGCCCCCGCCGGACGGCGGGGGCCCTCGTCGTCTGCGGCCCCCTGCAGGGGCCCGCTGCGAGCTAGCGAGCAGTGGGGGGCAGGGGGTCCTCGCTCAGCGCGCGCTGCCGTCCACGATGGTGAACAGGTCGATCAGGCCGGTCACCTCGAGCGGTCGGGTGACCGCGCGGGTGGTGGCGACGAGCCGGAGCTCGACGTCGCGGCTGCGCGCCGACTTCTGCGTCTCCACCAGGACGGCCAGACCGGCCGACCCGAGGAACTGGACGCCGGACAGGTCGATCACGAGTTCGCGCGGCTGCTGCTCCAGCTGGGTGTCCAGCGACGAGCGGAGCACCGGCGCGGTGAACGTGTCCACTTCGCCGACGACCGTCACCGTGACAGCGCCGTCCTCACCAGTGCTGGTGGAGAGCGTGATCACGTCGTCGAAGGGGGCCTCGGTGCCCTCGTTCGGCACGTCGGACTGACCCTCGGCGGGCAGGTCGGGTGTGGTCACGGACGAGCTCCTCTCAACGGCAGTGCCCGGCGGCACGGCCGCGGGGCCAATCTACCGCCGTGCGGGACGCCGGTGTCGACGCCCCCGGGCACACGCCCGGTCGGACGGTGTCTGTGCCGGGGCACACCCCGGCACGGGCGCGGCTGCCTGCTCAACCGCGCTTACAACGTAGACAACCGGGTCGACGCCCGCCAACCCGCCACCCGGGGAGCCCGGGGGGCGGGTCGGGGGACGGCCGGGGAGCGGGCCGGCGCGCTCAGCCGTCCGTCACGTGCATCGCCGCCTCCTCGGGACCCTCCCCGCCGGCCGGCGCGTCGGCGGTGGCCTCGACGTCGTCGGCGGTGGTGTTGGTCCCGGAGTCGGAGAACGGCGAGGTGGACGTGTCCTGCTCCAGCTGCATCGTGGCGCGCTGGGGGTCCTCCGCGGCCCGGACGCCGGGCTGCACGTCGGGCTCCTCGCGGTCGAGCCGGCCGCTCAGCGACTCGCCCTGGGACTGCTCGAAGGCGGTGGTGCCGAAGTCGGTGGAGGCGCCGGGGCGCTCGCCCGGCAGCGGGGCGAACTCGGGGTCCTCGTTCCAGGTCTGGGTGGGCGAGTCGTCCTGTGAGACCTCGGGGATGCCCTCGTCCTCGGGGTGGACGTCGCGGGCGGTCTGGCCCTCGGGCGTGGTCATGGGGTGCTGCCTCCTCCTGCGCGGTGACCCGCGCGGCGTTCCGTCGGCGGCCGGTGCCACGGCCGCGGTCCCTCCCCGCCTACCCGCCCGCCCCGAGACCATGCGGGTCGCGCCGATGGGTCGCGGCGGGGCTGCCGGGGTAGCGCCGGTGCCATGGCGATCGGCGACGACCTTCAGCGGGCCACCTCTGCGTCACTGGCCCCCCTCCGCCGCTGGGCGCGCACCCAGCGGCACGAGTACTCCCAGGGGGAGCCCCGGCCGCTGGCCGGCGACCTGGGGGCGATGGGGGTCTACCTCGGCCTGGTCTCCGCCGGTGCCGCCGCGGTACGGGCATCCGGTCGCGAGCTGCCCGACCGCATCCCGCCGGGGGACGCCGCGCTGCTCGCCGTCGCAACCTTCCGGCTGGCCCGGCGGATCGCCAAGGACCCGGTGACCGCGCCGATCCGGGCGCCCTTCACCGCGTTCCAGGGCCCCTCCGGCCACGCCGAGGTGGCCGAGGAGGTGCGCGAGCACGGCGGCGTGAAGCACGCGGTCGGGGAGCTGCTCACCTGCCCGTTCTGCCTGGCCCAGTGGGTAGCCACCGGCCTGGTGTTCGGCTACGCCACCGCACCGAAGGCCACCCGGCTGGCCGCGCTGACGATGACCCTGGTCGCCTCCTCCGACGTCCTGCAGTTCGTCTACGACGCCATCCAGAACGGCGGCCTGGAGCCGGCGCCGAAGGAGGAGCCGCAGGGCGTGGCGTGAGCTCCGTCCTCCGGACGGGGGAGGCGGACCGCCGTCGACCTGCCGGCGGGCCCGCACCCGGCCTAGGCTGCGGGTTCGGGTGTCGGTGGGGGGCGGGAGGAGGCACGGCGTGCCGAGGTCGATCTGGCGGGGTGCGGTCTCCTTCGGGCTGGTCAGCATCGGCGTGAAGCTGTACTCCGCGACCGAGGACAAGGACATCCGCTTCCACCAGGTCCACGCCCCCGACGGCGGCCGGATCAAGTACAAGCGGGTCTGCTCGATCGACGGCGAGGAGGTCGAGTACGCGGACATCGCCAAGGGCTACGAGCTGCCCGACGGCCAGCTGGTGATCCTGACCGACGAGGACTTCGAGGACCTGCCGCTGTCGACGCGGCGGGAGATCGACGTCCTGCAGTTCGTCGACCAGGAGGAGATCGACCCGATCCACTTCGAGAAGACCTACTACCTCGAGCCCGACGGCCCCGCCGTCCGCCCCTACGTCCTGCTGCGCGACGCCCTGCAGAACGCCGGGCAGGTCGCCATCACCAAGATCGCGCTCCGCCAGCGGGAGTCGCTGGCCGCCCTGCGGGTGCGCGACGACGTGCTCGTCCTGCACACGATGCGCTGGCCCGACGAGATCCGCCGTCCCGACTTCGCGTTCCTCGACGAGGACGTCGCGGTCCGGCCGCAGGAGCTGCAGATGGCCGAGGCGCTCATCTCCTCGATGTCGGGGGAGTTCGACCCGCACGAGTTCACCGACGACTACCGCGAGGCCATGACGGCGCTGCTGGAGGCCAAGCAGACCGGCGGCGAGGTGCAGCCGGTGCCCGAGACCGCCGACCCGGGCGCGGCGGTGGTCGACCTGATGAGCGCGCTGCGGCGCAGCGTCGAGAAGGCCCGCGGCGGCAGTGCCGACGACGAGGACGCCGCCCCGGCCGAGCGCGCCCCGGCGAAGAAGGCGACGGCGCCGCGCCGGGCCGCCGCCGAGGAGGCCGACGAGGCGCCGGCGAAGCGGACCGCGAAGAAGGCACCCGCGGCCGCGGAGAAGTCCACGGCGGCGAAGAAGACGGCCGCGAAGAAGACCACCGCGGCGGAGAAGACGACCGCGGCCGAGAAGGCCCCGGCCAAGCGGACCCGCCGCAGCGCCTGAGGTGGCCCGCCCCGAACCGCCGCCCGTCCCCGCACCGATGCTCGCCACCCCGGGCGAGCTGCCGCCCGCCGCCGAGGACGGCCGCTGGGGCTACGAGTTCAAGTGGGACGGCGTCCGGGCGGTCTCGCTGGTGCGCGACGGCCGGGTCGGGCTGTGGGCTCGCAGCCGCACCGAGATCACCGTGCGGTACCCCGAGGTGACCCGGCCCCCGGCGGCGCTGGCCGGCCGCGACGCCGTGCTCGACGGCGAGATCGTGTCGCTGGACGCCCTCGGCCGCCCCGACTTCGGCGCGCTGCAGGGCCGGATGCACCGCACCGGGCCGGAGGTGCGCCGGATGGCCGCCGCCGCGCCGGTCACCTACCTCGTGTTCGACCTGCTCGCCCTGGACGGCGAGGACCTGACCGCGCTGCCCTACGCCGCGCGGCGCGCTCGGCTCGACGAGCTGGAGCCGGCCGGGGAGCGGTGGGTGGCCACGCCGTGGTTCCGGGGCGGCGGCGCCGACGTGCACGCCGCCAGCCGGGAGAACGGGCTGGAGGGCGTCGTCGCCAAGCGGCTGGACAGCACCTACCGCCCCGGCGTCCGGGCGCCGGAGTGGCGCAAGGTCAAGCACCTGCGGATGCAGAGCGTCGTCGTCGGCGGCTGGCGGCCCGGGCAGGGCCGGCGCGCCGGCGGCGTCGGCTCGCTGCTGGTCGGCGTGCACGACGACGACGGCCGGCTGGTCTACGCCGGGCACGTGGGCACCGGGTTCACCGACGCCGCGCTGCGGGAACTGGACCCGCTGATGACCGCGCGCGCCACCGCACCGTTCGCCGACGCGCTCCCGCGCGAGGTGACCCGGGACGCGCGCTGGGTCGAACCGCGGCTCGTCGGCGAGGTGGCCTTCGCCGGCTGGACCGCCGACGGCCGGATGCGCCACCCCTCCTGGCGCGGGCTGCGCGACGACCTCGACCCGGAGGAGGTGACCGAGGAGTGGCAGGGGTGAGCCGCCAGCGGGTGCGGGTCGACGGCCGCCAGCTGGAGGTCTCCAACCTCGAGAAGGTGCTCTTCCCGGAGGTGTCGTTCACCAAGGCCCAGGTGATCGACTACTACGTCCGGATCGCCCCGGTCCTGCTGCCGCACCTGTCCGGCCGCCCGGTCACCTTCACCCGCTGGCCCGACGGCGTCGAGGGGCAGGCGTTCTTCGAGAAGAACAGCGCCCGGCACGCCCCGGACTGGGTGCGCAAGGTGACCGTGCCGAGCCCGGGCAGCTCGAAGGGCCGCGAGACCCTCGACATGGTCGTGCTCGAGACCGTCGCCGACCTCGCGTGGGCGGCCAACCTCGCCGCCCTGGAGCTGCACGTGCCGCAGTGGCAGGTCGGCAGCCGGCTGCAGCCCACCCTGCCCGACCTGCTGGTGCTCGACCTCGACCCCGGGCCGCAGACCGGCATCGCCGAGTGCTGCCGGGTCGCCGAGCGGCTGCGCCGGCGGCTGGTCGACGACGGCCTCGACCCCGTGGTGAAGACGAGCGGGTCCAAGGGCATGCAGGTGTACGCGCCGATCCGGGTGACCGACCGCGACCACCCCAGCCGGTACGCCAAGGCGCTGGCCCAGGAGCTGTCCGCCGAGACGCCGGACGAGGTCGTGTGGCGGATGGAGAAGGTGCTCCGCCCGGGCAAGGTCTTCATCGACTGGAGCCAGAACAACCCGGCCAAGACGACGGTCGCGCCGTACTCGCTGCGCGCCCGGCCCGACGCGACGGTGTCGACACCGATCGGCTGGGACGAGGTCGACGCGGTCAACGAGGGCGCCGACCCCGGCCTGCTGCGCTTCCGCACCGAGGAGGTCCTGCACCGGGTCGAGGACTACGGGGACCTGTTCGACGTCGCCGACCGCACCCGCGCCCGCCTGCCTGCGGCCTGACGCCCACCCCCAAGGGGTGCCCCGACCGTGCCGCCGCGGTCCGGCGGGCCGGCGGTGGGGGAGGATCCCTGATCGTGCTGCCTGCTGCTCCCGCGGACCCCGCCACCACCGACGCCGGCCGCCTCGTGGTGCGCTGCCCCGACCGGCCCGGCATCGTCGCCGTCCTCTCCCGGCTGCTCGCCGACGTCGGCGCGAACATCACCGACTCGCAGCAGCACTCCTCCGACCCGACGGGCGGCACCTTCACCCTGCGCCTGGAGTTCGTCCTCGCCGACCTGGCCGAGCGCCGGCCGCAGCTCGAGGGCGCGCTGGACCTGCTGGCCCGGCAGTGGCAGATGACCTGGCGGCTCACCGAGGCCAGCGCCCGTCCGACGATCGCCGTCTTCGTCAGCAGGACCGACCACGTCCTGCAGGAGCTGATCTACCGGGTCCGCGCCGGTGACCTGCGCGCCGACATCACCGCCGTCGTCTCCAACCACCCCGACCTCGAGCCGGTGGCGGCCGCGGCCGGCATCCCGTTCCACCACGTCCCGGTGACGCCGGGGACCAAGGCCGAGGCGGAGGCCCGCGCCCTGGAGATCGTGGGGGACGCCGACCTGGTCGTGCTCGCCCGCTACATGCAGATCGTGTCGCCGGAGTTCTGCAGCCGGTTCCCGGAGCGGCTGATCAACATCCACCACAGCTTCCTGCCGGCGTTCGTCGGCGCGAACCCCTACCAGGCGGCCCACGACCGCGGGGTGAAGCTCATCGGCGCGACCGCGCACTACGTGACCGCGGAGCTCGACGCCGGCCCGATCATCGAGCAGGAGGTCGCCCGCGTGGACCACCGGGCCACCGTCGCCGACATGCGCCGGGTGGGCCGCTACGTCGAGCGCCAGGTGCTCGCCCAGGCCGTGACCTGGCACGTGGAGGACCGGGTGATCGTCGAGGGCGACCGCACGATCGTCTTCGCGTAGGTCGTCCGTCCCCGCGGGGACCCCCGCCGGCCTACTCCCCGCGCCGCTTCTCCTGCTCGGCCAGGAACCGCTCGAACTCGTCGGCGATCTCCTCGCCGCTGGGCACCTCGCCGCGGGCGCCGAGCAGGCCGGAGTCCCCGTGCGCGGCGGTGAAGTCGTCGTACTGCTGCTCCAGCGCGGCGACGACGGCGGTGTTCTCCGGCGACCGGGCGATCTGCTCGTCGACCTCCGTCCGGTTGGCCTCCGCGGCCTCCCGCAGCGCCTCGGTCGGCAGGTGCAGCCCGGTCAGCTGCGCCAGGTGCTCCAGCAGGGTCAGCGAGGCCGCGGGGTAGGTGGCCTGGGCCAGGTAGTGCGGCACGTGCGCGGCGATGCCGTAGGCGTCGACCCCGGCCTCGCCCATCCGCAGCTCCAGCAGCGCCCCGACGCTGCCGGGGATGCGCACCTGCCCCCAGTAGACCGGGTAGCTCTCGATCAGCTGGCGCCGCGTGGCGTGCGCCGTCAGCGTCACGGGGCGGGTGTGCGGCACCGGCATCGGGATCGCGTGCAGCGCGACCACCGACGTCACGCCCAGCCGCTCGACCAGGTCGCGGACGGCGGTCACGAACCGCTCCCACGCGAAGTCCGGCTCGGCCCCGTGCAGGAGCAGGAACGGCTCGCCCGCGTCGTCCTCGAGCGCGTACAGGACGATCTCGGGCAGCGTGACGTCGGCGTAGCTGTCGCCGGTGAAGGTCATCCGCGGCCGGTGGGCGCGGTAGTCGACCAGCGCGTCGGCGTCGAAGCGGGCCACCACCTCGTGCGGCAGGCTCGCCAGCAGGTGGGCACCGGCCAGCGCGCCGGCGCGGGCGGCGTCGAAGTCCCCGGCCAGGTCGTGCACCAGGACCAGCCCGCGGCGCGCCCCGGCCGGGTCGGCGTGCTGCGCCAGCGCGCTCTCCCGGTCGAGGAACGGCCCGGCCGCGGGGAGCAGCTCCACCAGGTCCTCCGGTCGCAGCGCCACGTGTTCCTCCTCGACGACGTCCCGGGTGCGTCCCCGGTCCCCTCCGGCAGCTCCGCGGGGGCGTCCGGAATTCCCATGGTCCCCCGCGGGGGTCAGCCCTCCGGGCCGCCCGCGTCCTCCTCCGGCTTCGGGCCACGGTCGCCCGGAGGTGTCACCGGTTCCGGTTCCAGGTGGACGCCCTGGTCGTCACCGACCACCTGGGTGCGCAGCCCCTCGTCGGTGACCTCCGGCGACTTCCCGTCGAGCTGGTCGCGGGTGTACCGGTAGGTGACCGCGATCAGCGCGGCCACGGGCACGCCGAGGAACGCGCCGGTGATGCCGGCCAGGCTGCCGCCGGCGGTCACCGCCAGGATGACCACGGCGGCGTGCAGGTTGAACCCGCGCCCCTGGATGATCGGCTGCAGCACGTTGCCCTCGATCTGCTGCACGAGCAGCACGACGCCGAGCACGATGAGCGCCACGGTGAAGCCCTCGTCGACCAGGGCGATCAGGACGGCGAAGGCGCCGGCCACGAAGGCGCCGATGATCGGGATGAACGCGGCGAAGAACGTGATGACCGCGAGGGGCAGCACCAGCGGGACGTCGAGGATCCACAGCCCCAGGCCGATGAAGAAGGCGTCGATGAAGCCGACGAAGGCCTGCTGGCGGATGAACTCCGACAGCGTCGACCACGCCTTGTCCGACAGGGCGGCCACGTGCGGGGCCGCGCGGCGGCCGGTCTGCGCGGCCAGCCACGGCACCCAGCGCGGCCCGTCCTTGAGGAAGAAGAAGCAGAGGACCAGGGCCAGCACCAGGTTCAGCAGCGTGTTCCCGATCGCCGTCGCCCCGGTCGCCGCGTAGCTCGCGATGTCACCCGCGCGCGACTGCAGTTCGTTGATGGCCTGGTCGACCGCGTTGCCGATCTGCGCCTCGTCGATGTTGAACGGCGGGCCCTGCAGCCACTCCTGGACGTCCTGCAGACCGCCGGCCACCTGGTCGGCCAGGGTCTCGACCTGGTCGACGACCTGCGGCGCGATGATCGCGATGATCCCGCCGAAGACGGCGATCGCCCCCAGCAGGACCACCGAGGCGGCCAGCGCCGGCGGCCAGCCGTGCCGGCGCAGGAAGCGGGTGGGCGGCCAGAGCACGGTCGCGATGAGCAGGCCGATGACGATGGGCAGCAGGACGACCCACAGCGCGCCGACGATCTCGCCCAGCACGTACAGCGCCAGCACGATCAGCAGCAGCTCGGCCGAGGCGATCGCCACCGTGCGGATCCCGCGCTGCAGCCGGGCACCCCGCTCGTCGGAGGGCACCGGTGCGCTGGTCGCCGCCCCGGGGACGTCGGTCACGGCGGGCGGTCGCGGGGCCGCGGCCGTACGGCGGGGGAACAGCCTCATGGGTTCCATCGCAGCACAGACCACCCCGGCGCACCGGGCGACGGGCGCGGGCGTCGCACTACCGTGATCTCCATGCCCAGGACCGCCACCGCCGACCGCGTCGACCGCGCGGCGCTGCTCGACTTCCTCCGCCCCCGCCACAAGGCGGTGCTGGTCACCCGGCGCGCCTCCGGCGGGCCGCAGCTGTCCCCGGTGACCTGCGGGGTCGACGCCGAGGGACGCGTCGTCGTCTCCACGTACCCGCAGCGGGCGAAGGTGGCCAACGCGCGCCGCGACCCGGCCGTCTCCCTGTGTGTGCTCTCCGACGACTGGGACGGGCCGTGGGTGCAGGTCGACGGGACGGCGGAGGTGCTGGACCTGCCCGAGGCCCTCGAGCCGCTCGTGGAGTACTTCCGGTCGATCAGCGGTGAGCACCCCGACTGGGACGAGTACCGGGCGGCGATGGCCCGGCAGGGCAAGTCGCTGCTGCGGATCACCGTGGACCGGTGGGGTCCCGTCGCCACGGGCGGCTTCCCGGCGGAGGTCCTCGACAAGCTCTAGGGCTTGCCGCACGCTCGGCGCGTGCCGTTCGTGGTCAGCGTCGCCGCCGACGAGGACGCCGTCGTCCTGGCCGACCCGGCGGCGACGGTCGAGGCCGTGCTGCGCCTCGTCCGACACGGGCGCCGGCCGGTCGGGGTGGGCGCCGGGCCGCTGACGCGCGGGCCCGGCCCCCTCCGCGGGCCCGCCGCGCTGGCCGCCGCCTCCGCGCTCGCCGCGGCCGCGCGCCGCCCGGCCCGGCTGGCCGTCCGCGGCGCGCAGCCGGCCGAGGCGCTCGACGCCCAGGCCGTCCTCACCGCGCTGGCGACGCTGGTGACCCGCCGCAGCACGGCCGCCTGGGCCGCGGTGGACCTGCTCGCCGCCGGCCGCACCCAGGCCTCGGCGGCCGCGGCGCTCGGCGTCAGCCGGCAGGCGGTCGGCCAGCGGCTGGCGGCCGGCGGCTGGGACCTGGAGTGCGACCTGCGGCCGACGGCAGCGCGGCTGCTCGCCCGCGCCGAGGCCGAGGGGAGCCCCGGCCGCCGCGCGGAGTGATCACCGGGCGGTGAGAATGGGCCGGTCCCGTCCGGTCCCCAGGAGGTCCCGTGTCCCAGCCCCCCTCGTCCGGGCCCGCCGCGTCCGGCGGGATCCGCAACGCCGAGCTGCTGGGCGTCTACGTCAACGACCACCTGGCCGCGGCGACCGGCGGCGTCGAGCTGGTCTCCCGGATGCTGTCGCGCCACCGCGGCACCCCCTACGAGGCCCGGCTGGAGCAGCTGCTCGACGAGTTGCGCGAGGAGCGCTCGGCGCACGTCGCCATGGCCGGCGCGCTGGGCATCCCGGTCCGCGCCTACAAGCAGCTGGGCACCTGGGTGGCGGAGAAGCTGTCGCGGGCCAAGCTCAACGGCCGGCTGTTCTCCCGCTCCCCGCTCAGCGACCTGGTCGAGTTCGAGTTCATCGCCACCGCCGTCCTGGCCAAGCGGGCCGGGTTCGAGACGCTGCTGGAGCTGGCCGCCGTCGAGCCGCGGCTGGACCGGGCGCTGCTGGAGCGGCTGGTCGCCCAGGCCGACGACCAGCACCAGTGGCTGGCCGACGCCCGCCGCGAGGTGGCCGCCCGGGTCTTCGGCGGCCGTCCCGACGCCGCCGACCGGGCCGCCGACACCTGAGCTGCCCGCCCCCGGCCCGCCTGGTAGGGAAGGGGCATGTGCCACGACGCCGACAGCCGCCCGCCCGCACCGCCGCACTCCGGTGAGGTCGTCGAGCGGGGGCTGCTGACCCTGACCTCGGCCGACGGGACGGAGTTCGACGCCGCCTTCGCGGCCCCGGCGGGGGAGGCCCGCGCCGGCGTGGTCGTGCTCCCCGACGTGCGGGGCCTGCACCCCTACTACGTCGCGCTGGCCGAGCGCTTCGCCGAGGCGGGGTACCCCACGGTCGCCATCGACTACTTCGCGCGCACCGCCGGCCGGGCCGGCCGGGGCATCCGCGACCAGGACTTCGACTGGCAGACGCACATGCCGCAGACCACCGCGCAGGGCATCGACGGCGACACCGCGGCCGCGATCGAGCACCTGCGCGGCCGGACCCGGGCCGACCTGCCGGTGGTCACGGTCGGCTTCTGCTTCGGCGGCAGCAACGCCTGGCGGCAGGCCGAGGGCACGCTGCCGCTCGCGGCCACCGCCGGCTTCTACGGCCGGCCACAGATGGTCGGGGACTCCGCCGGGTCGGCCCGGCTGCCGGTGCTCATGCTCATCGCCGGCGACGACGCCGCGACGCCGGTGGCCGACCAGCTGGCCCTCGCCGAGCGGATGCGCGCGGCCGGCGCCGAGGTGGAGACGGCGGTCTACGACGGCGCGCCGCACTCCTTCTTCGACCGGGCCGCCGACCAGTGGGCCGAGGCCTCCGCCGACGCGTGGCGGCGGCTCCTGGCACTGCTGGACCGCGTCGCGGGGTGAGCGGCGGAGCGGTGCTCCTGCGACCGGCCCCGGGCGTGACACCCTGGGCACGGCCGCGGCGCAGGGCGCGCGGGGGCCGGCGGCGGGAGCCGTCGCACGGGGGAGAGCGGAGAACGAATGGTGGCCCAGCCCGCGCTGCCGGAGGGTGAGCGGAGCGGACGCGGCGGCACCGCGTCCGCGCTGGCGGCCGAGCTCGCCGATGCCCACGCGGAGGCGGCGCTCGCGGCTCCCGCGGCTCAGGCGCCGGGCGCCGCGCCCGCCGACCCCGTCGACCCGGCCGCCGGGGCCGTCGGGACCATCGGGGCCCCCGGGACCGAGGCCACCGTCCCCGCGGTAGCCGAGGCCGCCGCCCCCGCGGCGGGCGTGGAGCCGGGCGGCGCGGGGGGCCTGCCGCGGTGGCTGGTGCTGCTGCTGGGCGGCGCCGCCGCGACCATCGCGCTCAGCGGCGTCCGGACCCTCGCCTGGCTCATCGCCCCGGTGCTCCTGGCGCTGGTCATCGTGGTGGCGCTCATGCCGGTGCAGCGCTGGCTGCTGCGGCACGGCGTGCCGCGCTGGGCCAGCGCGACGGTCCTGCTGCTGCTCGTGTGGGCCGTCCTGCTGTCGTTCGTGGCGCTGCTCGTCGTCTCCGTCGCCCAGCTGGCCGCCCTGCTGCCGGACTACGCGCCCGAGTTCAACTCGCTGCTGCGCTCCGTCCAGGACGACCTGAACGACGCCGGGGTGGTCTCCGGCCAGATCAGCGACCTCGTCTCGCAGATCGACTACGGGCAGCTCGTGGGCGTGGCCACCGGCCTGCTGGCCAGCCTCACCGACGCCGCGTCGACCCTGCTGCTGCTCCTCTCGGCGCTGGTCTTCCTCGCCATCGAGTCCGGCGGCTTCGGCCGGCGGCTGGCGCTCATCGCCGCGGAGCGGCCGCACCTGCTCATCGCCATGGGCCTGTTCGCCCGCGGCACGCGCAGCTACCTGCTGGTCAGCACCGTGTTCGGCTTCTTCGTGGCGGTCGGGGACACCATCGCCCTGGCGATCATCGGCGTGCCGTTGCCGCTGCTGTGGGGCCTGCTGTCGTTCATCACGAACTACGTGCCCAACATCGGGTTCGTGCTGGGGCTGCTGCCACCGGCGCTGCTCGCGCTGCTGGACGGCGGCTGGTCGGACATGTGGGCCGTCGTCATCGTCTACTCGGTCCTGAACTTCGTGATCCAGACGCTGATCCAGCCGCGCTTCGTCGGCGACTCGGTCGGCCTGTCGATGACCGTCACCTTCGTCGCCCTGCTGTTCTGGGGGTGGGCGCTCGGGGCGCTCGGCGCGCTGCTGGCGATCCCGCTGACCCTGCTGGTCAAGGCGCTGCTGGTGGACGTCGACCCGCGCGGGCACTGGCTGGACTCGCTGCTGCGGGAGGAGCCCCGCGCACCGCGCACCAGCCGGGCGCGCCAGCGGGCGCAGGCCCGCCGCGCCGCCCTCGCGTCCGTGCGCGCCCTGCACGTCCCACGGCCGCACGTGCCCCGCCCGCACCGGCGCTCGCACGGCGCTGACCAGGACTGACGCGGAATGACGGGCCCGGCGCCGGCGTTGCAACGGTGTCGGGAGGAGACACCATGAAGGGCGACCGGATCGAGGTCGTGATCGACGCCGGCGGGAGCACCCGCACCTACGAGATCGAGGCCACCCGGGCCGGACGGCGGGTGGAGGTCACCCACGGCCGCGGGGTCGTAGAGGTCACCGAGAGCACCCGCGGCGGCACCCCGGTGCGCACCGCGCGGTTCATGGCCGGCCGCGTGCTGGCTCTGGTCGAGCACCCCGCGCCGCGGCCGGCGCTCGACGACGACGAGACGCCGGTGACCCGGCTGCGGAGGAGCGCCTGACCGCAGCCCCGCCACCCGCCCGCCCCGCCGGCCAGGAGCTCGTCGTCCTGGTCGGCCTGCAGGGCGCGGGCAAGACGACCTGGGTGGCGCGGCACCTGGCCGGCACGCACGCCGTCGTCAGCAAGGACCACTGGCCGCGCGCCCGCCGGCGGGAGGCCCGCCAGCAGCGGGTCGTGGCCGAGCTGCTGGCCGCCGGCCGCAGCGTGGCCGTGGACAACACCAACCCGTCCCCGGCCGAGCGCGCACCCCTGGTCGCCGCGGCCCGGGCGGCCGGGGTGCCGGTGCGCGCGGTCTGGCTGGACACCCCGCGGTCGGTGGCCGAGGCCCGCAACGCCGCCCGCCAGGGCGCGGCGCGCGTGCCCGAGGTGGGGCTCGCGGCCACCCGGGCCCGGTTCGCGCCGCCCACCGAGGGCGAGGGGTTCGACCGGGTCGACGTCGTGCGGGAGCCGGCCGGACCCGGTGCGGCGCTGCCGCCGGCGGGACCGGTGCGGTAGACACAGCAGGCCGCGTCGTCCCCCCGCACCCGGAGGTCCCCGTCCCATGCTGGAGAGCATCGGCTACGCCGTCGCCTACACGGGCGTGGGCATCGCGCTGCTCGTCCTCGGGTTCTTCGCCCTCGACCTGCTCACCCCCGGCCACCTCGGCCGGCACATCTACGAGCACCGGTCGGTCAACGCGGCGCTCACCCTCGCGGCGGGCTTCCTCGGCCAGGGCGCGATCGCGTTCGCCAGCATCTGGACCAACGCGACCAGCGGCTTCGGCGAGGCGCTGGGCTACACCGTCGCCTTCGGCATCCTGGGCGTGGTCCTGCAGGCCGTGGCGTTCCTCGTGCTCGACCTCGTCACGCCGGGCCGGCTGGGCACCCACCTGACCGAGCCGGACTTCCACCCGGCCAGCCTGGTGAGCGCCGCCGCGCAGCTCGCGGTGGCCGCGATCATCGTCGCCAGCATCTGGCCCTGAGCCGCGGCCGGCGTCCGGTGTCGGGTCCCCGCCCGGACCTCCGCGCGTCCGCGCCGGGTCCCCGCCGTACGGTGTCGGGCGAGCCCTGCGAGACGACCCGGCGCACAGGAGCGCCGGCAGGAGAAGGAGCGACATGACCGACGCACAGCGCCGCGTGGCCATCGTGACCGGCGCGGCCCGCGGGATCGGGGCCGCCACGGCGGAGCGCCTCGCCGCCGACGGCTTCGCCGTGGCCGTGGTGGACCTCGAGGAGTCGGCCGGCAAGAGCACGGTCGAGGCCATCCAGGCCGCCGGCGGCACCGCGCTGGCCGTGGGCGCCGACGTGAGCGACGCCGAGCAGGTGCAGGCCGCGGTCGACCGCATCGCCGCCGAGCTGGGCCCGCCGGTCGTGCTGGTGAACAACGCCGGCGTCACCCGCGACAACCTGCTGTTCAAGATGACCGAGACCGACTGGGACGTCGTCATGAACGTGCACCTGCGGGGCGCCTTCCTGATGACCCGCGCGGCGCAGAAGCACATGATCGACGCCAAGTGGGGCCGGATCGTCAACTTGTCGTCGACCTCGGCGCTGGGCAACCGCGGCCAGGCCAACTACTCCGCGGCCAAGGCCGGCATGCAGGGCTTCACCAAGACCCTCGCCATCGAGCTGGGCAAGTTCGGCGTCACCGCCAACGCGATCGCCCCCGGCTTCATCCAGACCGAGATGACCAAGGCGACCGCCGAGCGCCTCGGCGTCGGCTTCGACGACTTCATCCAGTTCAACGCCTCCCAGATCCCGGTCAACCGCGTCGGCCAGCCCGAGGACATCGCGCACCTCGTGTCGTTCTTCGTCAGCGAGGGCGCCGGCTTCGTCTCCGGCCAGGTCGTGTACGCCGCGGGTGGCCCGAAGGCCTGACCCCGCACCACCCCCGACGAGGCCCGGACGGCACCCGCCGTCCGGGCCTCGGGGGGGGGGGGGGGGGGGCGCCCCGGGGCCCCGGGGCCCGGGGGGGGGGGGGGGGGGGGGGGGGGGGGGGGGGGGGGGGGGGGGGGGGGG
>NZ_JBJGZX010000055.1:0-20404 GCF_054050735.1 Blastococcus sp. SYSU D00813 | reverse complement strand
CCCCCCCCCCCCCCCCCCCCCCCCCCCCCCCCCCCCCCCCCCCCCCGCCCCCGCCGCCCCCCCCCCCCCCCCCCCCCCCACACCGACGGGCCGTCAGCGGGCCGGGTCCACCAGGGTCATGCCGGCGCCCGCCGGCCGGTCGAGGCCGGGCAGCCGGGCGGCCGCCTCCTCCAGCCCGACGGTGCGTGCCACGAGCCGCTGCGGCTGCAGCGAGCCGTCCTCGACCAGCCGCATCATCGCGGGGTAGTCCGACGCCGCCATGCCGTGGCTGCCCAGGACGTCGAGCTCCCAGCCGATGACCCGCGCCATCGGGACCCGCGGGTGCCCGTGCACCGGCGGCAGCAGGCCGACCTGGACGTGGCGTCCCCGCCGGCGCAGGCTCAGGAGCGCATCGGCGCAGGTCCGCTCGCTGCCCACCGCGTCGACGGCCACGTGGCTGCCGCCGCCGGTCAGGTCCGCCACGGCGAGCGGGACGTCGCGGCCGTGCGCGGCCACGGTGTGCTCGGCCCCGAGTTCCGCGGCGGCGGCCAGGGCGGCGGGACTCCGGTCGACCGCCACGACCCGAGCCCCGACCGCGCGGGCGATCACGACCGCGCTGAGCCCCACCCCGCCGGCGCCCACCACGGTCACCCACTCCCCGGCAGCGACGCGGGCCCGCCCCACCAGCGCGCGGTAGGCCGTCGCGAACCGGCAGCCCAGGCTCGCCGCGCCGGCGAGGTCGACCTGCTCGGGGACGGCGACCAGGTTGGCGTCCGCCGCGTGCAGCGCGACGTACTCGGCGAAGGACCCCCAGTGCGTGAACCCGGGCTGCTGCTGGTCGGGGCAGACCTGCGCCTCCCCCGCCCGGCACCACTCGCACCGGCCGCAGCCGCACACGAACGGCACCGTGACCCGGTCGCCGACCGCCCAGCGGCGCACGCCCGCGCCGACCTCGGCCACCACCCCCGCGAGCTCGTGTCCGGGCACGTGCGGGAACGCGACCTCGTCGTGGCCGGCCCAGGCGTGCCAGTCGCTCAGGCACAGCCCCGAGGCCACCACGCGCACCACGACCCCGCCGGCCGGCGCCTCGGGGTCGGCCACCTCCCGGACGCGGGGCTGCGCCCGGACGCCGTCGACCACCACCGCTCGCACCCGGTGAGGATCCCAGCCCGCGCCCCGCCGCGGAGCGACCGGCCCCGGCCGTGCCACTCGGCCCCGGTGGCCTGCTCCCCGGAGGTGGCCGGTGCCGCAGGCTGGGGTCGTGCTGCGCCCGCTCCCCGCCCGGCTCCCCCGCCGGCTGGTCCACCTCTACGTCGGCCTGGTCGCCTACGGCGTCTCGATGGCCCTGCTCATCCGCTCGTCGCTGGGCAACATGCCCTGGGACGTGCTGCACCAGGGCCTCGCGCGGTGGGTGGACCTCTCGCTGGGCACCATCACGGTGGTCGTCGGCGCGCTGGTGCTGCTCGCCTGGGTGCCGCTGCGGCAGCGGCCGGGGCTGGGCACGGTCAGCAACGTCGTCGTCATCGGGGTCGTCGTGGACGCCGCCCTCGCCGTGATCGCCGCGCCGTCGGCGCTGTGGCTGCGGATCGCCCTCGCCGCCGCGGGCATCGGCTTGAACGCCGTCGGCACCGCGCTCTACATCGGCGCGCGGCTGGGGCCCGGTCCGCGCGACGGGCTGATGACCGGCATCTGCGCGCGGACCGGCTGGCCGGTCCGCTGGGTGCGCACCTCGATCGAGGTCGCCGTCGTGCTCACCGGCTGGGCGCTGGGCGGCACCCTCGGCCCGGCGACCGTGGCCTACGCGCTGCTGGTCGGCCCGCTGGTGCACCCGCTCCTGCCGAGGCTCACGGTGCCGGCGCCGCGACCGGTCCGCTGACGACCGGCCGCCTCAGCTCCGCCGCCGGTGGCGGCCCCGAGGAGGCGCGGACGACGAGCTCGGGCGGGACCGGCGCGGCGGCCTCGCCCGCCGGCGCGCCCGCCGGGTCCAGCGCGAGGGCGATGCCGCGCCGGCCGAGCTCGGCGAAGTCCTGCCGGACGGTGGTGAGCGCGGGCAGCAGGTAGGCGGCCTCCGGCACGTCGTCGAACCCCACCACGCTGACGTCCCCGGGGACGGCGACCCCGGCGTCGTGCAGCGCGTTGAGGACCCCGACGGCCATCTGGTCGTTGGCGACGAACACCGCGGTGGGCGCGCCCCGGCCGCGCGGCGGACGGCGGACGAGGCCGGCGAGCCGGCGGCCGGCGGCCACCCCGCAGGCCGGCGTCCAGTCCCCGGGCAGCGGCGCGGGCACGGGTGCTCCGGCGGACAGCAGCTCCGCCCGCCAGCCGCACTCGCGCCGGTGCGCCTCGACCGACCACGCGGGGCCGGTGACGTGGTGGACGGTCCGGTGCCCGAGGTCGAGCAGGTGCCGGACGGCGAGCCGGGCGCCGGCCTCCTGGTCCACGCACACGGTCGGCCGGCGGGGGTCCGGGCCGGCCTGCACGGTGACCACCGGCACCGCCGTCCGGAGCCGGTCCACGGCCGGCAGCGCGTCGACGTGGGTGGCCAGCGCGACCACGGCGTCCACCGACTCGGCGACCAGGGCCGCGACGGCGGTCTCCACCCCGGCCCGGCTGCTGTCGTGCGCCACGGCGACGCGCAGCGAGTAGCCGGCCTGCCGGGCCGAGCGCTCCAGGGCCACCAGGGTCCTGGCCGGTCCGTACTGGTGCAGGTACTGGGTGACCAGGCCGACGGTCCGGGTCGCCCCGGTCGCGAGCGCCCGCGCCGTGGTGTTCGGGCGGTACCCGAGCTCGGCGATCGCCCGCTCGACGCGCTCGCGCGTCGCCGGGGCCACCTTGGGTGCGCCGTTGACCACCCTGGACACCGTCTGCACGGAGACGGCGGCCCGCGCCACGACGTCCGACATCGACGCGCGGGCGGCCTGCCCCGGCAGGACGGTCACCGCGCCGGCACGCCGCCGGCCGCCGCCCCCGCCGGCCGGCACACCCGCAGCTCGGCGGCGGCCCAGTCGGCCGGGGACGCCGACGGCCGGTGCTCCACGACCTCCTGCGTCGCCCGTAGCAGCCCGCGGAGCTCGGGCAGCCCGCCGTCGACGGCGCCGAGCGCGCGGGCCTGCACCAGCGCGTTGCCCAGCGCGGCCGCCTCGACCGGGCCGGCCAGCACCGGCAGGCCGCAGGCGTCGGCGGTGAGCCGGCAGAGCAGGGTGTTGCGCGCGCCCCCGCCGACCAGGTGCACGACGTCGATCTCGCGACCGGACAGCTCGGCGGCGCGGCGCACCGTTCGGCGGTAGGCCAGGGCGAGGCTGTCGAGGACGCACCGCACGGTCTCGGCCTGGGTCTGCGGCGGCGTCTGCCCGGTCTCCCGGCACACCTCGGCGATGCGGGCGGGCATGTCGCCCGGGGGCAGGAACCGCGGGTCGTCGGGGTCGACGACGGCGGTCAGCGACGGCACCCGCGCCGCGGCGGCGAGCAGCCCGGGCAGGTCGGCCGGCAGCCCGGCGTCGGCCCAGGTGCGCAGCGACTCCTGGAGCAGCCACAGTCCCATCACGTTGTGCAGGTACCGCACCGTGCCGTCGATGCCGAGCTCGTTGGTGAAGCCCGCCCTCCGGCTCTCCTCGGTCAGCACCGGCGCCTCGAGCTCCACGCCGACCAGCGACCAGGTGCCGCAGGAGACGTAGGCGAACCGGTCGGTCGCCGAAGGCACGCCGACGACGGCCGACGCGGTGTCGTGGGAGCCGACGGCGATGACCGGCACCGGGCCGAGGCCCGTCTCCTCCTGCACCGCGGCGGTCAGCACGCCGAGGCGCTCGCCCGGCTGCCGCAGCGGCGGGAACAGGTCGCGGCCCAGCCCGAGCCGGTCGACCAGGTCCTCCGACCACTGCCGGGTGGTCGCGTCGAGCAGGCCGGTGGTGGAGGCGTTGGTGACCTCGGCCCCGACCGCGCCGGTGAGCCAGTGCGCCAGCAGGTCGGGCACCAGCAGCGCCGTGCGGGCGGCCTCGAGCTGCGCCGTCCCGCGCCGGGCCGCGAGCTGGAAGACCGTGTTGAACGGCAGGTGTTGCAGGCCGGTGACGCGGTACAGCTCCTCGGGGCCGGCGACGGCGTGCACGTCGGCGACCGCGGTGGCGTGCCGGTCGTCGCGGTAGTGCACCGGGTTGCCGAGCAGCACGCCGTCGTCGTCCAGCAGGCCGACGTCCACGGCCCAGCTGTCGATGCCGATCGCGTCGAGCCGGCCGAGCCGGCCGGCGGCGCGCAGCCCGTCGAGCACGCCGGCGTACAGCGCCAGGACGTCCCAGTGCAGCGTGCCGCCGACCCGCACCGGCCGGTTGGCGAACCGGTGCACCTCGGTGAGCTCGACCCGGCCGGCGCCGATCTCGGCGACCATCACCCGGCCGCTGGAGGCGCCGAGGTCGACGGCCGCGACCCGGCAGGTCACCGGAGGGCCTTTCGCGCGCGAAAGTCCCCCATCACCGGAGGAACGCGGCGGCGACGCCCGAGTCGACCGGCACGTGCAGGCCCGTGGTGCGGGTCAGGTCGCCGCCGGTGAGCGCGAAGACCGCGTCGGCCACGTGCTCGGGCAGCACCTCGCGCTTGAGTAGCGTCCGCTGGGCGTAGAACTCGCCGAGCTCCTCCTCCTTCACCCCGTAGACCGCGGCGCGCGAGGCGCCCCAGCCGCCGGCGAAGATGCCCGACCCGCGCACGACGCCGTCGGGGTTGATCCCGTTGACCCGGATCTGGTGCGGGCCCAGCTCGGCGGCCAGCAGCCGGACCTGGTGGGCCTGGTCGGCCTTGGTCGCGCCGTAGGCGATGTTGTTGGGCCCGGCGAACAGCGAGTTCTTGCTCGAGATGTAGACGACGTCGCCGCCCATCCCCTGCTCGATCATGATCCGGGCCGCCTCGCGGGAGACGAGGAAGCTGCCCTTGGCCATCACGTCGTGCTGCAGGTCCCAGTCCTGCTCGGTCGTCTCCAGCAGCGGCTTGGAGATCGACAGGCCGGCGTTGTTGACCACCAGGTCCACACCGCCGAAGGCCAGGCAGGCCTCGCGGAAGGCGGCGGCCACCGCCTCGGCGTCGGAGACGTCGGTGGCGACGCCGATCGCGACGTCGGCGGTCCCGATGCCGGCCGCGGCGTCCTGCGCCTGGGCGAGGTCAAGGTCGGCGACGACGACGCAGGCGCCCTCGGCCGCCAGCCGCTGCGCGATCGCCTTGCCGATGCCGCTGGCCGCGCCGGTGACCAGCGCGACGCGGGTCGCCAGCGGCTTGGGCTCCGGCATCCGCGCGAGCTTGGCCTCCTCCAGCGCCCAGTACTCGATGCGGAACTTCTCGCTCTCGTCGATCGGCGCGTAGGTGGAGACCGCCTCGGCGCCGCGCATCACGTTGATGGCGTTGACGTAGAACTCGCCGGCCACGCGCGCGGTCTGCTTGGTGGCGCCGAAGCTGAACATGCCGACGCCGGGCACCAGCACGATCGCCGGGTCGGCGCCGCGCATCGCCGGGCTGTCCGGGGTCGCGTGCCGCTGGTAGTAGGCGGCGTACTCGGCGCGGTACTCCTCGTGCAGGGTCTCCAGCCGGGCCACGACGTCCTCGACCGGGGCGGACGCCGGCAGGTCGACCACCAGCGGGCGCACCTTGGTGCGCAGGAAGTGGTCCGGGCAGGAGGTGCCGAGCGCGGCGAGGCGCGCCATCTCCGCCCGGGAGAGGAACTCGAGGACGACGTCGGAGTCCGTGAAGTGCCCGACCTGCGGGCGGTCGGTCGACGCCAGGCCGCGGATCACCGGGGCCAGCAGCGCCGCCTTGTGCCGGCGCTCGGCCTCGGGCAGCGCCTCGAAGCCGGGGACGACGGCGCCGAAGGGCTCGAGCTCCCCGCGCTCGGCGAGGAACCGCTCCGCCGTCCGGATGATCTCGAGGCTGTTGGCCTCGCACTCCTCGCTGGTGGCGCCCCAGGCGGTGATCCCGTGCCCGCCGAGGATGCAGCCGATGGCCTGCGGGTTCTTCTCGGCGATCTCGGCGATGTCCAGGCCGAGCTGGAAGCCCGGGCGCCGCCACGGCACCCACACGACGCGGTCGCCGAAGCACTCGCGGGTGAGCTCCTCGCCATCGGCCGCGGTGGCCAGGGCGATGCCGGAGTCGGGGTGCAGGTGGTCGACGTGCGGCTGCGTCACCAGGCCGTGCATCGCCGTGTCGATGGACGGCGCCGCGCCCCCGCGGCCGTGCAGGCAGAAGTCGAACGCGGCGACCATCTCGTCCTCGCGGTCGATGCCCGGGTAGACGTCGACAAGGCTGCGCAGCCGGTCCAGGCGGAGGACGGCGAGGCCCGCCTCGGTCAGCGTGCCGAGGTCGCCGCCGGAGCCCTTGACCCAGACGAGCTCGACCGGCCGGCCGGTCACCGGGTCGGTCCCGGTGCCCTTGGCGGAGGTGTTGCCGCCGGCGTAGTTGGTGTTGCGCGGGTCGGCGCCGAGCCGGTTGCTCCGGCCGAGCAGCTCGCTGACCACGGGATTCGTCACGGGGGAGTTCCTTCCGGGAGGTGCGGAGGGGCCTTTCGCGCGCGAAAGGCTCAGGAGGGGTGGGGTTCAGGCGCCCCAGCCGGCCTGCTGGCCGCCGACGCGCTCGCGGGCGATGCGCTCCTGGTTGCCGGAGCGGGCGTAGGCGGCCGAGGGGTCGGCGTCGAGGCCCCGCGACTCGCGCAGCTCCGCCAGCAGCGGGCGGACGTCGGTGTTGTAGGCGTCCATCAGCACGGCGTTGGCGCCCAGCACGTTCCCGGCCCGCTGCGCCTCCGCCAGCGCCGCGCGGTCGACCAGCAGCGCCTTGGCCGTGGCCTCCTGCACGTTGGTCACCGAGCGGATCTGGCCGGGGATCTTCGGCTCGATGTTGTGGCACTGGTCGAGCATGAAGTTGACGCCCGAGGCCGGGTCGAGGGCGCCCTGGGCGACGATCTCGTTCATGATCCGGAACAGCTGGAACGGGTCGGCCGAGCCGACGATGAGGTCGTCGTCGGCGTAGTTGCGCGAGTTGAAGTCGAACGCTCCGAGGCGGCCCACCCGCAGCAGCTGCATGACGATGAACTCGATGTTCGTGCCGGGCGCGTGGTGGCCGGTGTCGAGCACGACCTGCGCCTGGTCGCCCAGCGCCAGGCAGTGCAGCAGCGAGGTGCCCCAGTCGGGGATGTCCATCGCGTAGAAGTACGGCTCGAAGAACTTGTACTCGAGCAGCAGCCGGTGGCCGGGGTCGAGCAGCGCGTAGACCTGCTGCAGCGAGTCGGCGAGGCGGTCCTGCCGGGCCCGCAGGTCGTCCTGGCCCGGGTAGTTGGTGCCGTCGGGCAGCCACAGCTTCAGGTCGGTCGAGCCGGTGGCGCGCATGACGTCGACGCACTGCGCGTGGTGGGCGATCGCCCGGCGGCGCACGGCCTCGTCTGGGTGGGTCAGCGACCCGAGCCGGTACTCGTCGTCCTGGAACAGGTTGGAGTTGATCGCCCCGATGGAGACGCCGAGGTCGGCGGCGTGCGCGGCGAGCTTCCCGTAGTCGTCGACGAGGTCCCACGGGATGTGCAGCGAGACCCGCGGGGCGACGCCGGTGTAGCGGTGCACCTGGGCGGCGTCCTCGAGCTTCTCGAACGGGTCGCGCGCGACGCCGGGCTGACCGAACACCTTGAACCGGGTGCCGGAGTTGCCGAAGGCCCACGAGGGGAGCTCGATCGTCTGCTCGGCGAGGGCGGCGAGGGCCCGGGTGCGGCGGTCGTCCACGGGTGCTCCTGGTGACACAGGCGGCGTCTGAATCGATTCATGCCGCGGTGTGACGCACCCTACGCATGACCCTGTTACGGTGTCAAAGCCCGCAAGACGGCGGGTTGAGACGATTCAGGAGCCGCCGGTGACGAGCAGCATCCGCGACGTGGCCGGCCGGGCCGGGGTCTCCGTCGGCACCGTGAGCAACGTGCTCAACCGCCCGGAGCTGGTCAGCGAGTCGACCCGCACCCGGGTGCTCGACGCGATCGCCGAGCTGGGGTTCGTGCGCAACGAGTCGGCCCGCCAGCTGCGGGCCGGTTCCAGCCGCAGCGTCGGGCTCGTCGTCCTCGACATCGCCAACCCGTTCTTCACCGACGTCGCCCGCGGCGTGGAGGAGGTCGTCGACGCGGCCGGCCTGTCGCTGGTCCTGTGCAACACCGACGACCGGCCGGCCCGGGAGAAGGCGCACCTGGCCACCCTCGCCGAGCAGCGCGTGCAGGGCGTGCTCATCACCCCCACCGCCGAGCTCAGCGACGACATCGCGGCCCTGCGCGAGCGCGGCATCCCGGTGGTGCTGGTCGACCGGCGGGCGCCCACGGCCGACCAGTGCGCCGTCTCCACCGACGACGTCCTCGGCGGGCGGCTGGCCGCCGGTCACCTGCTCGAGCGCGGCCACCGGCGGATCGCCTTCATCGGCGGCGCCTCCGGCCTCCCCCAGGTCCACGAGCGGCACGAGGGCGTGGCCGCCGCCGTCGGGGAGGCAGGGCGGGCGGGGATGGACGGAGCCGAGCTGACCGTCCTCTCCCCCGCGGAGCTCACCGTCGCCGGGGGCCGCGAGGCCGCCGCGCGGATCATCGGCATCCCCGCCGGCCGCCGGCCCACCGCCGCGGTGTGCGCCAACGACCTCCTCGCGCTGGGCGTGCTGCAGGAGATGGTCCGCCACGGGGTCGCGGTGCCCGAGGAGTTCGCCATCGTCGGCTACGACGACATCGACTTCGCCGCCGCGGCCGCCGTCCCGCTCACCTCGGTGAGCAAGCCCCGCCAGGAGCTCGGCCGCCGCGCCGCCCAGCTGCTGCTCGACGAGCGCCGCGACGGGCACGTGCACGAGCAGCCGGTGTTCGAGCCGGTGCTCGTGGTCCGGGAGTCGAGCATGACCCGCCGCGACCCGGAGGCAGGCCGGTGAGGGTCGCGCTCTTCGCCACCTGCCTGGTCGACACGCTGGTCCCGCAGGTGGCGCACGCGACCGCGACGCTGCTGCAGCGGCTGGGGCACGAGGTCGTCGTCCCCCCCGGGCAGTCGTGCTGCGGGCAGATGCACGTCAACACCGGCTACCGGCGCGAGGCCGTGCCGATCGTCGCCAACCACGTGCGCGCCTTCGCCGGCGCCGAGGCCGTGGTGGCGCCGTCCGGGTCCTGCGTGGCCTCGATCCACCACCAGCAGGCGATGGTGGCCCGCCGCGCCGGCGAGCACGCGCTCGCCGAGGAGGCCGAGGCGCTGGCGGTGCGGACGTACGAGCTGTCGCAGTTCCTCGTCGACGTCCTCGGCGTGACCGACGTCGGCGCCTACTACCCGCACCGCGTCACCTACCACCCGACCTGCCACTCGCTTCGCATGCTGCGGGTCGGCGACCGGCCGCTGCAACTGCTGCGCGCCGTCCGCGGGCTGGACCTGGCCGAGCTGCCCGGCGCCGAGTCGTGCTGCGGCTTCGGCGGCACCTTCGCCGTGAAGAACGCCGACACCTCGACGGCGATGCTCACCGACAAGATGGCGAACGTGCTGAGCACCCACGCCGAGGTGTGCACCGCCGGGGACGCGTCCTGCCTGATGCACATCGGCGGCGGGCTGTCCCGGCTGCGCTCGGGCACCCGCACGGTGCACCTGGCCGAGATCCTCGCCTCGACGGAGGACGCGGTCACCCCGCACCAGGCCACGGCGCCGGCGGTGCGCTCGTGACCGCCGTCCACCTCGGCATGCCAGGCCTGCCGACGGCGCCACCCGGCGTCGGCAACCTGCGCGGCGACCGGCCCTTCCCCGACGCCGCGCGCGACGCGCTGCGCGACGGGCAGCTGCGCGCGAACCTCGGGCACGCCACGACGACGATCCGGGGCAAGCGGGCCGGAGTGGTCGCCGAGGTGCCCGACTGGGCGCAGCTGCGCGAGGCCGGCCGCGCGCTCAAGGCCGCGACCATGGCGAGGCTCGACGAGCACCTCGAGGAGCTCGAGCGCCAGGTGACCTCGCGCGGCGGCACGGTCCACTGGGCCCGCGACGCCGTCGAGGCCAACGAGATCGTCACGCGGCTCGTGCGGGCGACCGGCGCGGACGAGGTCGTCAAGGTCAAGTCGATGGCCACCCAGGAGATCGGCCTCAACGAGGCGCTCGAGGCCGCCGGCATCGAGGCGCTGGAGACCGACCTCGCCGAGCTGATCGTGCAGCTCGGCGAGGACAGGCCGAGCCACATCCTCGTGCCGGCGATCCACAAGAACCGCTCGGAGATCCGCGAGATCTTCGCCCGCACGATCCCCGGCGTCGACCCCGACCTCACCGACGAGCCGCGCCGGCTGGCCATGGCGGCCCGGGCGCACCTGCGCGAGCGGTTCCTCCGCGCCCGGGTGGCGATCAGCGGGGCCAACTTCGCCGTCGCCGAGACCGGCACGCTCGCCGTGGTCGAGAGCGAGGGCAACGGCCGGATGTGCCTCACCCTCCCCCAGACCCTCATCACGGTCATGGGCATCGAGAAGGTCGTGCCGGCCTGGCGCGACCTCGAGGTCTTCCTGCAGCTGCTCCCCCGCTCCTCCACCGGCGAGCGGATGAACCCCTACACCTCGCTGTGGGCCGGGGTGACCCCCGGCGACGGGCCGCAGGAGTTCCACCTGGTGCTGCTCGACAACGGGCGGACGGCGGTGCTGGCCGACGAGGTGGGCCGGGAGGCGCTGCACTGCATCCGGTGCTCGGCGTGCCTGAACGTCTGCCCGGTCTACGAGCGCACCGGCGGCCACGCCTACGGCTCTGTCTACCCCGGCCCCATCGGCGCGGTGCTCTCCCCTCAGCTGACCGGGGTCGAGGACAACGCCTCGCTGCCGTACGCCTCCTCGCTCTGCGGTGCCTGCTACGACGTCTGCCCGGTCGCCATCGACATCCCGAAGATCCTGGTGCACCTGCGCGCCGAGCACGTCGAGGCGCAGGAACGCCCCACCGCCGAGGCGCTCGCCTTCCGGGGGCTGGCGGAGGCGATGTCCCGCCCCCGGCTGTGGCGCCTCGCCCAGCGCGCCGCCGGCCTCGGCCGGTTCCTCGCCCGCGGCCGGCCGACCCTCCCCGCGGCGCTGCCGCCACCGGCCAGCGCGTGGACCCGCACCCGCGACCTGCCCACCCCGCCGCGGGAGACCTTCACGCAGGCCTGGGCACGGGAGCACGGGGCATGAGCGCCCGCGACGAGGTCCTCGCCCGCATCCGCACCGCGGTGGGCCCCTCCCGGACGGTCCCCGAGGTCCGCCGCGACTACCGCACCACCGACGACCGGCCGCTGCCCGAGCTGCTCGACGTCCTCACCGACCGGCTGGAGGACTACCGGGCGACCGTCCTGCGCTGCGCGCCGGACGCGATCGGCGAGGCGGTCGCGGCTGCCCTGGCCGAGGTGCCCGGCGACGTGGTCGTCGCCCCCGGGGTGCCTCCGGCCTGGCGCCCGGCCGGCGCGGTGGAGGACGACGGCCGCCCCGCCGTCGACCTCACCGCCTTCGCCGCCACGCTGACCGGCGTCACGGTCGCCGCGGCCGAGACCGGCACCCTCGTGCTCGACGCCTCGCCGGTCTGCGGACGGCGGGCGCTCTCGCTGCTGCCCGACGTCCTCGTCTGCGTGGTGACCGCGGGCCAGGTCGTCGGCGGCGTCCCGGAGGCGCTGGCCCGGCTCGACCCGCTGCGCCCGCTCACGATGATCAGCGGGCCGTCGGCCACCAGCGACGTCGAGCTGCAGCGGGTCGAGGGCGTGCACGGCCCGCGGACGCTCCTGGTCGTGCTCGCGAGCGACTAGCTTGCCGCCCGTGAGCGGACCCGGGCCCTTCGCCGAGCGGCTGCGCCGGCTGCGCGAGGCCGCGGCGCTGACCCAGGAGGAGCTCGCCGAGCGGGCCGGGCTGACCGCCAAGGCCGTCGGCGCGCTCGAGCGCGGGGAACGCCGGCGGCCCTACCCGCACACCGTCCGGGCGCTGGCCGACGCGCTCGGCCTCGACGAGGCCGTTCGCGCGGCCCTCACCGGCGCCGCCCGGCCGGGGGACGAGGCGCCCGCACCGGCCCTCCCCCGTCCCCCGGTGCCGCTGGCCGGCCGGGACGCCGACCGTGCCGAGGTGACCGCTCTGCTCCGGGACGGCGGCGCCCGGCTGGTCACGCTGACCGGCCCGGGCGGCGTCGGCAAGACCAGCCTGGCGCTCGACGTCGCGCACGCCGTGGCCCCCGACTTCCCCGACGGCGTCGTGCTCGTGGAGCTGGCCCCGGTCCGCGACGCCGCGCTCGTGCTGCCCACCGTGGCCCGGGCCGTCGGCGGGCAGCAGCCCGCCGGCCCGGCGCTGGACGCGCTGGCCACCACCCTCGGGGGGCGGCGGTTGCTGCTGGTCCTCGACAACCTCGAGCACCTGCTCGGCGCCGCGGCCGAGGTCGCCGCGCTGCTGTCCCGGTGCCCCGGGCTGGTGGTGCTGGCGACCAGCCGCGCGGCGCTGCGGGTCCGCGCCGAGGTGGAGCGGCCGCTGGACCCCCTGCCGGTCCCGGCCGCCGGGTCGCCGGCGGCCGTCGCCGCCTCCCCCGCCGCGCAGGTCTTCCTCGACCGGGCCCGGGCCGCCGGGCGGCCGATCGCGCTCACCGACACCACGGCCGACGACGTCGCCGCCATCTGCCGCCGCCTCGACGGCCTGCCCCTGGCGCTGGAGCTCGCCGCCGCGCACGCCCGGTTCCTCGCCCCGGGTGCTCTGCTGGCCCGGCTGGACACCGCGCTCTCCTCCCCCGGCGCCCGCGACCTCCCGGCCCGCCAGCGGACCGTGGGAGCCACCCTCGACTGGAGCTGGGCCCTGCTGACGGCCGCCGAGCAGGAGCTGCTGCGCCGGCTGTCGGTGTTCGCCGGCGGCTTCTCCCTCGACGCGGCCCAGGCGCTGACCGGCGACGGCGACGTCCTGCCGGCGCTGGCCGGGCTGGTCGACCAGTCCCTGGTGGTCGCCGGGCCGGACGGCCGCTACCGGCTGCTGGAGCCGGTGCGGCAGTACGCGGCGACCCGCCTGGCGGCGGCCGGGGAGGCCGACGCGGTCGCCGACCGCGCCGCGGAGTTCTTCCGGGCGCTCGGTGCGGGTGCCCGCGGCGGCCTGCTCGGCGCCGACCAGGCCGCCTGGCTCGACGTCCTCGACCGGGAGCACGGCAACCTCGCCGCGGCGCTGGCCCGGCTGGTCGACGCCGGCCGCCCCGACGCCGCCGCCCAGCTGGGCGCCGACACCTGGCTGTACTGGGCGCTGCGCGGCAACGCCGTCGAGGGGCTGCGGTGGCTGGAGCGCGCCGCGGCCGCGGAGGCGACCCTCGACGCCGCCGCGCGCGCGGACCTGCACCTCGCGCTGGCCGGGCTCCGCTACGCCGGCGGGGACATCCCCGGCACCGCCCGGGACGCCGACGCCGCGGTGGCTGCCACCGCCGAGGCCCTCGCCGGGGCGCCGGCGACCGACGTCGGCGACCGGCGGGTGCAGGCGCTGGTCCTCTCCGCCATGGCGGCCGTCTTCGCCGGCGAGCTGGACCGGGCGGCGGCCCGCCTCGACGAGCTGGCGGCGGCCCCCGGGGACCGGTGGACCGCCGCCTACTCCCCCCTCGTCCGCGCGCAGCTGCACTTCCGGGCCGAGGACCTGCCCGCCAGCGCCGCGGCGCTCGCCGAGGCCGAGCGCGAGGCCCGCGACCTCGGCGCCCCGTTCACCATCGCCGTCGTCCTCAACATGCAGGCCAGCGTGCACCTGGCCACCGGCGACACCGACGCGGCGCTGGCCCGGCTGACCGAGGCCGCCGACCTGGCCGCCGCGGTCGCCACCACCTGGACGCTGGCCTACACGCTCCCCTCGCTGGCGGTCTGCGCCGCGCAGCGGGGGCGGCACGAGCTGGCCGCCGAGCTGTTCTCGGCCGGCTCGGCGACCGCGGAGGCGGCGTCGGTGGCGGTCTCGTTCCCGCCGGACCTGGCCGCGGCCGCCGGCTGGCTGCCCGTGGTGCGGGAGGCCCTCGGCGAGGAGTCGTTCGCGGCCGCCTGGCGGCGCGGCCGCGCGGTGCGGCCGGCCGACGTCCCGGCGCTGGCCGCCCGGATCAGCCCCGCACCCGGCTGACGTAGCGGCGGTACCGCCACGCGAACACGGTGCGGGCGAGCAGCCGGACCGGCGCCGGGAGGACGCCGAGCATCCGGGCGCGCTCGGCGTCGTCGCACTCCTCCAGCACCATCCCGAACATGATCGGCAGCTGTGACCGCTGCATGTGCGCCATGCCGTGCTGCCCCACCGCCTCCCACTCGGCCTCGGACAGGTGGCGGGCGGCCAGCGGCAGGATCTCGCGCTCCTCCTGGTCCAGGTGCTCGAGGAGGACGGCGTCCAGGGCCTCGATGCCCGCGGCGACCTCCTCGGTCACGGCCGGCCGGGCCTCGACCTCCCAGCGGGCCAGCGCGGTGCGGAGGGCGTCGATGCGGGCGTGCACCTCGGCGTGCTGGGCCTCCATGCGGTGCACGAGGTCGGCGTCGGGGGCGACGCGCTCCAGCAGCGGCGGCCAGAGCACCGCGTCCTCGCCGCTGTGGTGCAGGTGCAGCCCGTCGAGGCACAGCCGCACGTGCGCGGCGAGGACGGCGGCGCGGGCGGTGTCGCCGGCGGGCACGGCGCGGACCAGCCGCGGGGCCAGGCCGAACTCGCGGCGGAAGACCCGGTGCACGACCACCATGTCGTGGACGTCGGTCAGGGGGGCGGGGGTCGTCTCGGTCATGTCGTGGAGCCTGTCGCCGGGCGCGGCCGCACCCCACCCACAGAGCTCCCACACCGCTCCCACACCGCTCCCGCGATGGTGTCGCGGGGGGGGGGGGGGGGGGGGCGGGCGCCCCCGCCCCCCGCCCCCGCTTCGGGGCCGACGTCGGTGTGGGGATCACCGGCATCGCCGGGCCGGGCGGGGGGACGCCGGAGAAGCCGGTCGGCACCGTCCACCTGTGCGCGGTAGGCCCGGACGGCGCGGTGGCCCGGTCGGTGCGGTTGCCGGGCTCGCGATCGGCGGTGCGGGAGCGCTCCGTCGTCCTGGCGATGCAGATGCTGCGCGAGCTCCTGCTGGGTGGCCCGCCGGCATGACGACGACGACGCTGCACGCGAGCGGGCCGCGGCTCCCGTCCGAGGTCTGGGACCGGTACCGGTACCTGGACCGCTGGCACGAGTGGGCGCCGCAGATCACCGGCGTCGACTGCCCGCAGCGGCTGCTGACCGCCGGCGCCCGGGGCCGGGTGCGCGGGCCGGGCGGGGTGGCGCTGCCCTTCACGATCGACGCGGTGGACCCGAGCGCCCGCTCGTGGTCGTGGACGGTCGGTGCCGGCCCGGTCCGGCTGCGGCTGCACCACTGGGTCACCGACGGTCCCGACGGCGGCACCACCACCGGCCTGCGCACGACCGGCCCGGCGCCGCTGGTGCTCGGCTACGCGCCGCTCGCGCAGTGGGCGCTGCACCGCCTGGTCCGGTGAGAGCCCGGTTCCACGTGGAACCGGGGCCGTCCTACCGTCTGCGTCCATGAGCGTCACGCACGAGGTCACCAACCAGGCCCCGCCCCTGGTCGGGCACGACCCGATCGCCGGGGACGCCGCCCTCGCCGAGGCCTGTGTCCGGCACGGCGACGAGGCGACGCTCGCCTCCCTGGCCGACCTCGGCGCGCTGGCCGGCAGCGAGCAGGCGCGGGAGTGGGGGCGGCTGGCCGACGAGAACCACCCGGTGCTGCGCACCCACGACCGGTACGGGCACCGCGTCGACGAGGTCGAGTTCCACCCCGCCTGGCACGAGCTCATGCGGACGGCGTTCGAGCACGGGCTGGCCGGTGCGCCGTGGACCGATCCCTCGCCGCACGCGCACGTGCGCCGCGCCGTCGGCTACCTCGGCTGGACCCAGGTGGAGATGGGCCACGGCTGCCCGGTGACGATGACCTACGCCGCCGTCCCCGCGCTGCGCGCCGCCCCGGACCTGGCCGCGGTCTACGAGCCGGGGCTGACCGGGCGGGGCTACTGCTTCGGGCTCACCCCGCCGGCCGCCAAGCCCGGGCTGGTCGCCGGCATGGGGATGACCGAGAAGCAGGGCGGCTCCGACGTCCGCGCCAACACCACCCGCGCCGTCCCGGCCGCCGACGGCACGTACGCCCTGACCGGCCACAAGTGGTTCACCTCGGCGCCGATGAGCGACCTGTTCCTGGTGCTGGCGCAGCTGCCCGAGGGCGTCTCCTGCTTCCTGGTGCCGCGCGTGCTGCCCGACGGCACCCGCAACGTGTTCCGGCTCCAGAGGCTCAAGGACAAGCTCGGCGACCGCGCGAACGCCTCGAGCGAGGTGGAGTTCGACGCGACGACGGGCTGGCTGGTCGGGGAGCCGGGCCGCGGCGTCCCGACGATCATCGAGATGGTCAACGCCACCCGCCTGGACTGCGTCGTCGGCTCGGCGGCCACGGTGCGGGCGGCGCTGACCCAGGCGGTCCACCACGCCCGGCACCGGCGGGCCTTCGGCGCGCTGCTGGCCGACCAGCCGCTCATGCAGAACGTGCTCGCCGACCTCGCCGTGGAGAGCGAGGCGGCCACGGCGCTGGCGATCCGGCTGGCCGCCGCGGTCGACGCGGGGGAGTCGGCCTTCCTGCGGCTGGCCGGCGCGGCGGCGAAGTTCTGGGTGTGCAAGCGGACGCCGGGCGTCGTCGCCGAGGCCCTGGAGGTGCTCGGCGGCAACGGCTACGTCGAGGAGTCGGGGATGCCGCGGCTCTACCGGCAGGCGCCGCTGAACAGCGTCTGGGAGGGGTCGGGCAACGTCATCGCGCTCGACGTGCTGCGGGCGCTGGGCCGCTCGGCCGAGTCGCAGGCGGCGGTCGGCGCCGAGCTCGAGCTCGCCCGCGGGGCCGACGCCCGCTACGACGAGGCCGTCAAGCGGCTGCACGCCGAGCTCGGCGACCGCGAGGGCCTGGAGCTGCGTGCGCGCCGGGTGGCCGGCCTGCTGGCCCTGTGCCTGCAGGGGTCCCTGCTGCTCCGGTACGCGCCCGCCGAGGTGGCCGACGCCTTCTGCGCCACCCGGCTGGGCGGGGACTGGGGTGCGGTCCTGGGCACCCTGCCGGCAGGCACGCCGGTGGGCCGGGTCGTGGAACGCGCGGTCGTCGCCCCGGCCTGACGGCGGACCGGCACGCCCCTGCCCCGGACGGCGGCGTGCCACTACTCTCGGAGGGGCGTCGGACTCCGTGCCGTCGTGGGGCCGGTGCCGTCCCGGAACGGCGGGCCCCGGAGCACGGGGGCCGGGCTCCGCAGGGGGAGAAGGAAGCGGACGAGTGCACGGAGACGACGGCGGTACGGCGACGCACGCCGAACGCGACCTCTTGGCGACGGTGCCCGACGCCGTCTACCACCTGGACCGCGACTGGCAGATCACCTACCTGAACGCCGCCGTGGAGGAGCTGGTCCGCCGCCGGGCCGAGGACCTGCTCGGTCGCGACCTGTTCGAGGCGTTCCCGGCGCTGCGGGGCACCGAGCTGGAGCGCCAGCTGGCCGCGGTGCTGGCCGACGGTCAGCCGCGCAGCTTCGAGTACCGCTACGAGCCGGTGGACCGCTGGTTCGAGGTGCGCGCCTTCGCCGACGCCCTGGGCCTGTCGGTGTTCCTCCGCGACGTCGAGGACGAGCGCCGGGTCCGCGACGAGCAGGCGCAGGAGATCCGGCAGCTCGCGTCCGTGCTCGACGCCGTGCCGCCGCCCACCGTCCTGATCGACGCCGACTGGCGGATCCTCACCACGAACCGGGTCTGGACGCTCGCCGCCGACGCCGCCCAGCGCGAGGACGGGTTCCGCCCGGCCCGCGTGGGCGACCACTACCTCGAGATGATGGCGCAGGCCCTCGCCCCCGAGGACCGGCGGCGCATCGAGGAGGGCCTCCGGCAGCTCCTCGACGCACCCGGCCCCGCCTTCGTCCTCGACTACGCGGCGACCTACGCCGACCGGACGGCGTGGTGGCGGATGCAGGCCGCCCGCGTCGAGGGCTCGGGCCAGGTCGTCGTCACCCACACCGACATCACCGAGCGGGTGCGGCAGGAGGAGGCGCTGGCCTGGCGGGCCACCCACGACGACCTCACCGGCCTGCCCAACCGCAGCCGGCTGCTGCAGCTGACCCGGGAGTCGCTCAAGGAGGACCCCACCCGCACGTCGCTGCTGTTCCTCGACCTCGACGGCTTCAAGACGATCAACGACTCGCTGGGCCACGAGGTCGGCGACGAGCTGCTGCGCGAGGTGGGGAACCGCCTGGCCGCGCAGGTGCGGCCGACCGACGCGGTGGGGCGGCTCGGCGGGGACCAGTTCCTCGTCCTGGCCCGCGGCTGCGACCTGTCGGAGGCCGCCGCGCTGGCCTTCCGGCTGCAGCAGTCCTTCGTCCAGCCCTTCGTCGCCGAGGGGATCTCGGTGCCGCTGTCGGCCAGCATCGGCGTGGCCGCCGGCCAGCCCGGCCAACGGCAGTCGCACCAGCTGCTCAGCGACGCCGACGCCGCGGCCTACGCCGCCAAGGGCTCGGGCCGCGACCGGATCCACCTGTTCTCCCCGGGCCTGCGCGACGCCGCCCGCTGGCGGCTCGAGGTCGCCAACGCGCTGCGCGACGGCGCGCTGGAGCAGCTCGTCGTCCACTACCAGCCGGTGGTGCGGGTCGACGACGGCCGCATCGACGGGGTCGAGGCGCTGCTGCGCTGGCAGCACCCCGAGCGCGGCCTGCTCTCCCCGGACGCGTTCCTCTCCGTGGCCGAGGAGACCGGGCAGCTCATCCCGATCACCCGCTGGCTGCTCGGCGAGACCACCCGGCAGGCCGCGGAGTGGGCTGCGCAGGGCCTCGACCTGCGGATGTCGGTGAACATCAGCGCCCGCCACTTCTCCGCGGAGACGCTGGTGCGCGACGTCCGCGTGGCGCTGCACGACTCCGGGCTGGCGCCCGACCAGCTCGTGCTGGAGCTGACCGAGACCAGCGTGGCGGAGGACCCGACCCGCGCCGAGGACCAGCTCTCGGTGCTGCGCAACTCCGGCGTCCGGGTGGCCATCGACGACTTCGGCACCGGCTGGTCGTCCCTCGCGCAGCTGATGCAGCTCCCCATCGGCACGCTCAAGATCGACCGGTCGCTGCTGCTGGCCACGCAGCGGCTGGCCGCCGGCGGTACCGGGGCGGTGCTCGCCGCGATCGTGGCGCTCACCCGGACGCTGGGGATCCGCTCGGTCGCCGAGGGCGTGGAGACCGCCGAGCACCTGCAGATGGTGCGCGAGGCCGGCTGCGACCTGGCCCAGGGCTACCTCCTGGCCCGGCCGATGCCGGCCAGCGACGTGTGGCGGTGGGCCCGGCGGGTCCGGGAGGCCGGCGGCGACTCGTGCGCGCTGGCCCTGTCGGGCACCCTGCGCTGAGCGTGCGTCGGCGGGCGCGGTCGCCGGGCGGGTCGCCGCTCGCGGTACCGGCCGCGGCGCCGTCGTCCCCGCCGCCGGTGCAGGCCTCCGCGGCGCCGACCGGGCAGACTGCCCCCGTGACGGATCTCGCCGAGCCGGTGACCCTGGCGGACGACGCCCCGGGCGGGCGCTCCCGCCCGGCCCTGGACCTGCTCATCTGGGACGCGCCGAACATCGACATGACCCTGTCGACGGTGATCGGCGCCCGGCCGACCGCGGCGTCGCGGCCGCGCTTCGACGCGATCGCGGCGTGGTTCGTCGACGGTGCCGGCGACCCCGCCGCGCCCGACGCGCCGGACGTCGAGGCCTGCGTGTTCGCCAACATCCCGCCCGTCGTCGGCAGCATGCGCGGCTGGGTGGAGGCCCTGCGCGGGTTCGGCTACGCGGTGTTCGCCCGGCCGAAGACCCAGCCGGACGACGACATCGACCAGGACATGCTCGACCACATCGACGTCCGCGCCCACAGCCACCGGCTGCGGCGGCTGGTGGTGTTCTCCGGCGACGGGCGGAACTTCGCCGAACCGCTGGAGGAGCTCGCCCGCGCGGGGACGCAGGTCGTCGTCGTCGCCTTCAGCGAGGTGGCGGGCTACGCCATCGGCTCGGAGCTGCTCGAGTTCATCGACATCGAGGACGTGCCGGGGGCCTTCGCCGTCCCGCTCGACCGGGTGCGGCTCGACGCGCTGCCGCCGGACGGCGCGTGGCTGCGGCCCACGAAGAACCTGCGGGAGTTCGTGGCCGGGTACGCGGCCCGCCGCAGCGGCTGAGGAGGGCGCTCCGGCGGGCGCGGCGAGCGCGTGCGCCGGGGCGGCGTCCTGGGCCGGACCGTGCGGCGTGGGCGCACCTGCTCAGGTCCGTTCGTGCTGGTCAGCGGCAGAGAACTGTCGTACCCGGGGCCTAGCGTGCTGGTCGTGGCGGGAGTGCGGGAGTTCGCGGTCGGGGTGACCGTGGTGCCGCTGGCTGCCGCGCCGGAACGGGACCGGGAGCCGCTGCCGCGGGGGCCCGGGCTGGGTGCCCGACACGCTGCCGCAGATGCTGCCGGCGCGGCGGTCGTCGGC
>NZ_JBJGZX010000054.1:0-20542 GCF_054050735.1 Blastococcus sp. SYSU D00813 | reverse complement strand
CCCTGCGCGGCATCGACCGGCGCAACCTGGGCAAGCCCATGCGCAAGCGCTTCCTGGGCCCGCTGGGCCTGGTCGCCGGCTTCGTCGACGCCACCGGCGGCGGCGGCTGGGGCCCGGTCGGCACCCCGGCGATCCTGGCCAGCGGCCGGATGGAACCGCGCAAGGTCATCGGCTCCATCGACACCTCCGAGTTCCTCGTCGCCCTGGCCGCCAGCCTGGGCTTCCTGCTCGCCCTCGGCTCCCAGGGCATCGACGCCGCCTGGGTCCTGGCCCTGCTCATCGGCGGCATGGTCGCCGCCCCCATCGCCGCCTGGCTCGTGCGCCACGTGCCGCCGCGGCTGCTCGGGTCGCTGGTCGGCGGGATCATCATCGTCACCAACACCCGCACCCTGCTGCGCAGCGACTGGCTCGACGCCCCCGACGCCGTCCGCTACCCCGTCTACGCCGCCCTCTACGTCATCTGGGCCGCCGCGGTCGCCTGGTCCTGGCTGCAGTACCGCACCGACCGCGCGCAGGAGTCGGCCGACGCCCTCGCCGCCGAGGCCGCGGACCTGGCCCGGCAGCCGGTCCGCCAGGGCTGAGCCCGACCCCGCGATCTGGGGGGTGGCCTCCCCCACGGACGCGTCTGCCCCGGCACCCCTCCCAGGACCGAGGGTTGCCCCACCACGGCCCAGCACGCCAGCGGACACCAGGGGAGCGATCCGGATGCAGCAGGACGACGGGAGCCAGGCGGTCTGCCCCTTCAGCGGCCGGACCCGCGGGGGCGGGATGGCCCGCCGCAGCTTCCTCACCGGGGCGATGGCTGCGGCGATGACGCCGGCGGTGGCGGGCCTCGGGGGCGTCGCGCGCGCCGAGGACCCGCCGGTGACGACCGAGCCCGCGCCCGCCCCGGCGCCGGCGCCCACGGCGCCCGCCGAGACCGCGGCGCACGCCGTCGGTGACCCGCGCGGCGCGGACATCGCCGTGCGCGTGGACCGCCGCCAGGAGGCCCGCTTCGGCCTGATGTTCAAGGACCTGCCGCCGTTCGCCCCGACCGACGGGCTGCTGGTGTGGCTGGCGGCGGAGATGAACGACCAGAAGCCGCCGCTGTCCGACGTCCGGGACAGCGACCGCGCCTTCGACAACCCGGGCATCCCGGCCGGCTACATCTACTTCGGCCAGTTCGTCGACCACGACATGACGTTCGACAAGACGCCGCTGAGCAACCGGCTGCAGGACCCGCTGGCCATGCGCAACTACGACACCCCGTGGTTCGACCTCGGCAGCGTCTACGGCAAGGGCATCCAGGGCAGCCCGGACCTGTACGAGCAGGACCCCGCCCGCTACGGCTGGCTCAAGGTGAACCCGCACGACGACCTCGTCGACGTGCCGCGCGACGACCGCGGCGCCGCCTACCTCGGGGACCCGCGCAACGACGAGAACCTCATCGTCTGCCAGCTGCACACCGTCTTCGTCCGGCTCCACAACAAGTTCATGAGCCAGGGCATGACCTACGCCCAGGCGCGGCGGCAGACCCGCTGGCACTACCAGTGGCTGATCGTGAACGACTACCTGCCGCGCATCGTCGGCCGCGACGTCGTCAACAGCCTCATGCGGCGCGACGGGACGATCAAGTACACCGGGACGCTGTACCGGCCCACGCACCCCGAGAACCCGTACATGCCGATCGAGTACTCCGGCGCCGCCTACCGGTTCGGGCACAGCATGATCCGCGCCGAGTACGAGATGCAGGACGGCCACACCGTGCCGATCTTCGGCGCGGACGGGTTCGAGGACCTGCGCGGCAACCGGCCGATTCCGGGCAACCTGTGGGCGGACTGGAACTACTTCTTCGACATCCCGGGTCTCGAGCCGCCGGACGACCGGAACATGGCCCGGCTGATCGACACCGACATCTCCCTGCCGCTGTACACGCTGCCCTCCACGGTCGTCGCGCCCAGCAGCCGGGCCATCGTCGCCCTGGCCGAGCGCAACCTGCTGCGCGGCAAGCGGCTCGGGCTGCCCTGCGGCCAGGACGTCGCCCGCGCCATGGGCATCACCCCGCTGACCAACGAGCAGCTGGGTCTGCGCCAGCCGGGGTGGGGCGGCAAGGCGCCGCTCTGGTACTACGTGCTCAAGGAGGCCGAGCTCGTCAACGGCGGCCGCAAGCTCGGCCCCGTCGGGGGACGGATCGTCGCCGAGACCATCCTCGGCATCATGGCCCTGGACCCGGAGTCGTACTTCAACCTCAAGCCGGCCTTCCAGTGGCAGGAGCGCAAGACGGTCGGTGACCTCATCCTGCTGGCCGACGCGCTCGACCCCCGCTCGCGCATCGTCCTGCCCGACGACGAGGTCGACGAGACCGGCCCGCTCCCCCTGGCGCCCGACGAGCAGATCAACCCCGCGGCGACCACCCCGGTGAGCTCCGTGTCGCTGGTCGAGTGACCGCCCCGACCCCCACAACTGGGGCAGCCGCAGGGTGCGCCGGGGCGTTACCGTGCCGCACCCCGACTGCTGCCGCACCCGACCAGGAGGACGACCCATGACCCGTGCCGTGGTGACCGGAGGTGCCGGCTTCCTCGGCTCGCACCTGTGCGAGGCGCTGCTCGAGCGGGACGTCGAGGTGCTGTGCCTCGACAACTTCCTGACCGGCACGCCGGCCAACGTGGCGCACCTGCTGGAGCACCCGGGGTTCCGGCTGGTGCGCGCCGACGTCACCGACTACGTCCACGTGCCCGGGCCGGTCGACCACGTCCTGCACTTCGCCTCCCCCGCCTCGCCGATCGACTACGCGGAGCTGCCGATCCACACGATGAAGGTAGGCTCCATCGGCACCCTGCACACGCTCGGCCTGGCCAAGGAGAAGGGCGCCCGCTACCTGCTCGCCTCGACGTCGGAGGCCTACGGGGACCCGCTGGTGCACCCGCAGCCGGAGAGCTACTGGGGCAACGTGAACCCGGTCGGTCCCCGCGGGGTCTACGACGAGGCCAAGCGCTTCGCCGAGGCCCTGACGTCGGCCTACCGGCGCACCCACGGCGTCGACACCGCGATCGTGCGGATCTTCAACACCTACGGCCCGCGCATGCGGCCCCGGGACGGCCGGGCCATCCCGACCTTCATCCGCCAGGCCCTGGCCGGCGAGCCGCTGACCGTGGCCGGGGACGGGAGCCAGACCCGCTCGGTCTGCTACGTCAGCGACCTCGTCGACGGCCTCATCCGGTTCCTGCTGTCCCCGGAGCCCGGGCCGATGAACATCGGCAACCCGCACGAGTACCCGGTCCTCGACCTGGCCCGGCGGATCATCGAGCTGACCGGCTCGGGCTCGCCGATCGAGTTCGTCCCCCGACCCGAGGACGACCCGACGGTCCGCCAGCCCGACATCGCCCTCGCCCGGCGGGCCCTGGGCTGGGAGCCGCAGGTGGAGCTGGACGAGGGGCTCAAGCGCACCATCGACTGGTTCTCCCAGCACCCCGACGTGGTCGGCGCCCGCAACTGAGGAAGGACCCCCTCGCCCCCCACCGCTCGCACGCTCGCGGCGGGACCCTGCGAGGGGGCCGTCAGCGGCGGCGCAGCGCCTGTGCGGCGGAGACCGCCCCGCCGGCCAGGACGAGCCCGGCGACGACCCCCACGAGGACGCTCTGCCGCAGCGACCCGTTGGACCGCTCCTCGGGCAGCTCGGCGGCGCTGCTGACGTAGGCCAGCGCCTCCGGGTCCTCCATGACCCGCAGGTCGACCTCCAGGCCGGCGATCTGGTTGCTCACCCGGCGGAGCTCGTCCTCCACCGGGTCGAGCACCGGCGCCAGGCTGCGCTGGATCGCCAGGCGCTGGTTGAGCAGCCGGGAGAGCTCGACCGGGTCGGTCTCCGCCGCCACGGCGTCGTCGAGCGCGGCGACCGGCGCCAGGATCTCGGCCTGCCGCAGCTGGAGCAGGTCCCGGTCGGTGACCAGCAGGTCCCGCAGCTGGGTGGTGTCCGCGACGTCGCTCTGGTGCCGGAGCGCCACGTAGGTCTCCGCCCAGGTCTGCGCGGCCTCCTGGGCCTCGCGCGCGGTGTCGGCCTCGGCGACGAACACCAGCGCGCTGGAAACGGGGGCGCTGGGGTCCAGCGGCCGGCCGCGGACCTCGACCTCCGCCCCGTCCCCGGCGGCCTCCTCGGCCTGGTCCCGGAACTCGTCGCTCTCCACGTAGACGAGCTCGGAGCCCGGTGAGCGGGTCAGCGCACCGGGCGTGGTGCCGCTGGTGCGCGGGAAGAGCTGCCGGCTCTCCTCCGTCCGCAGCAGCACCTCGGCCTCGGCGCGGTACACCGGCTGGACGACGTAGAGCGAGGCGACCGAGGCGGCCACGACGACGAGGAACGTGAGCAGCGCCAGCCACCAGTAACGCCGCAGCGAGCGCAGGTACTCGCGCAGGCCCGGCTCCGACTCCTGCGACACCACGCCGTCCCCCCGCCCGCCGTCGGCCCGGGCAGCGGTCCCCGGCGCTCCGGTGGCTGCGGTCTCGAGCACGGCGGCAACGTACGGGATCCGACCCTGTCCGCGGAACCGTCAGTGTGACGACCCCCACCCTCCGAGTGAACGGCCCAGGAGCTCTTCCAGGGCGGCGTTGGGCGCGGCGAACCGCTCGCGCAGGCGCGCGGCGGTGTCCGGGGCCATGGGCGGGAGGGCGGCCGGCTGCTCGTTCAGCCGGTTGACCAGGTGCCGGACGCGGTACAGCGCGCGGCTGGGCACCCGGCCGGTGAGCCGGCGCAGCGGGCTGCCCGGCTGCTGGACGGCGAGGAGTGCCCGGGCCAGGCGGGCCGACCGCGGCCGGCGCGCCTCGTTGTGCCGTCTCGTCACGTCCGGCTCGTGGGGTGGCAGCCCGGCCAGGTCGAACAGCTCGGCGCAGATCCGCGCCGCGCCGGTCCGCAGGTCGGCGGACAGGTGGATGCGCAGCCGCTCCGGCGGCACCGTGTCGAGCAGGACCCGCACGTGCGGCGCGTAGACCCCGTTGCCGACGTAGTGCAGATCCCGGGCCCGCGGCGGCGAGCTCGCCGGCCGGTCCGCCTCCCGCGCGAGCCCCTCCTCGAAGGTCGGGGCGTCCTCCCAGCCGCGCAGCCGGGCGTAGTGGAAGTGCGAGTAGGCCCTCGGGACGGGGTCCCGGAGCACGGCGACCACCACGGCGGGGGTCGTCTCGACGACGCGCCGCACGGCCACCGGGTCGTACATGGCCATCGTGTGCTTGGCGACCAGCGCCCGCTCCCCCGACGACGGGGGGAAGTACTTGTCCACGGCGTGCTCCCAGCCGCGCGCGAACTCCTCGTCCCGGCCGAAGAACGGCATCTCCCGGTGCACGTGGGCGACGACGTCGGGGTGGTCGGAGAGGTACTGGAACAGGGCGGTGGACCCGCTCTTGGGCGCACCGACGATCATCAGCCGCGGGCCGGGAGGCATCTGCCGGATGCTAGGGCCGGACGGCGGCTCACGGCGTCCCCACCCGCACGGAGGACGCCGAGGGGCGGATCCGCTGCTTTACTGTCCCGCACCCGCGCCGGACGTGGCGGCGCGCGGACCGGTGGAGGACGCGGTGGGTCCCTCGAGCGACGCGGCGGCGCGGCCGTGATCGTGTCCCTCGCCGCCGTGCTCGCCTCCGCCGCGGTGTGGGCGCTGGTGTACCGCAGCCTCGTCCGGCACCCGCTGGACCCGATGGCGATCACCCTCTACTACCTGGCGCTGCAGCTGCTCGTCCGGCCCCTCGTCCTCGCCCTCGGGCTGGACACCCCCTTCCCGACGACGCTGTTCGAGGACCGCGACGCCGAGGCCCTGCTGCTGCGGGGGCAGCTGGTCGTCACGCTGTTCCTCCTCGCGCTGTGGGCCGGCGCCCGGCTGCTGACCCCCCTCGTGCGCCCGGTGGCGGTGCTGTTCCCGCAGGTGCGGGCTCCCCTGTCGCGGCGGGGTCTCGTGGTCCTCACCGTCGTCCTCACCGGGGTCGCCTTCCTGGCGACCGTCGCGCTGTGGATCCGCTACGGCGGGCCGGCCGGGCTGCTCCAGGCGTCGAAGGTCGACCGCGACCTGGCCGAGAGCCGGGCCCTGCGGTCGGTCCCGATGCTGGCCGCGCTGGTGGGCATCGCGGCCTTCTTCACCGTCCCGCGGTGGTCGCTGCAGCGGTTCGCCGTCCTCGGCCTGATCGCGGTCAACGGGTACCTCAGCTGGACCTGGGGCGCCCGCGACGTCCCGGTGCTGTCGGTCGTGGCCCTGCTGGCCGGTGCGCTGATCTTCGGCCGCGCCGGGCGCCGGGCCGCCGGTCGTGCGGACGGGCGCTGGCTGCGCGACCCGCGGTGGCGGCGCGGCTTCCTGCTCGTCCCGGTCATCGCGCTGCTGCTGGCCTTCTCGCTGCGCGCCGCCCGCGACACGGTGCTGTGGGGGGAGCTCGCGTCGACGATCGAGGGCCAGGGCACCGTCCGCCAGGTCGCGGTGGCCACCAACAACACCTTCTACGACGCGCTGCTGCTCTACCTCGACGACTGGCCGGACCGCTTCGACTTCACCGGCGGCGGCGACTTCGTCGACGGCTCGGTGGCCGCCCTGCCCACCGTGCTGGTCGGCCAGCAGGACCCGTTCGTCTCCCCCGCCGTCCAGCTGGCCCAGACCTACATCGACCGCAACAACGGCTTCCCGGCGACCGCGGTCGGCGACTGGTACGTGAACCTGGGTCTGCCCGGCGTCGTCCTGGGCGGCCTGCTCGCCGGGCTGGTCGCCCGCGCCGGCCAGTTCGCCTTCCGCCGGTTCCTGCGCGACCCGCTGGTCTGGGGACTCAGCCTGGTCTTCATGATCCGCATCTTCCCCGGCGGGGTGTGGGCCACCTCGGCGCCGAAGTGGGTGGCCATCGGCCTGCCGCTCATCGCGTTCACGGTGCTGGTCAACCTGTTCGTCCGCCGGGCGCGCGAGCGTCCCGACGACGCCCCTCCGGCGGCACCGCCGGCCGGCGGGGACGGCGCCCGCCCCGCGCAGGCGGCGTCCGCTCCTTGAGCGCCCCGCCCGCCCTGGGCCCCGACGACGCGCGGCAGCGGCGCGCCCTCCGCCGGGACACCGCCCTCACCGCGGCCGGCCAGCTGGCCGCCGTGGGCAGCGCGTTCGCCGTGACCCTCGTCGGGGCGCGGGTGCTGACGCCCGAGCAGTTCGGGGCGCTGTCGTGGGCGCTGGCCTGGCTGACCGTCCTCGCGGTGCTCGCCGAGGCAGGGCTGACCCAGGTGGCGACCATCGCCTTCGCCCAGCAGGGCCGGCGGTCGCACGCGGTCCTGGCGCGGCGGCTCCTCGCGGCCCTGGCGGTCGGGGTGCTGGTCACGGCGGCGCTGTGGCAGGGGGTCCTCGGACCGGCGACCGCGGGCGCCGGCAGCCCGCCCGAGGTGTACCGACCGCTCGTCGTCGTGGTGGCGTTGTGGCTGCCGGTGGCCGCCCTCGGCCCGGTGCTGGTCAACGTCTTCCGGGCCCGCGACCGGTTCGGGCTGGCCCTGGCCTTCGGCGAGCACGTCCGCCGGGTGGTCCTGGTGGTGGTCCTGCTGGTCCTCGCGGCCGGCGCGGCGTCGGCGTCGGACACGCGGACGGCGCTGGCGTGGACGGCCGCCGTCGAGTCCGCGGTGTACGTCGCCGGCCTGCTGGTCCTCCTCCGCCTGCTGGGCCCCGCGCACGCCGGCCGGCACGCCGCCGGCCGGCTCCCGGACGACGGCGCGGCGGACGACGGCGCGGCCGGCGAGGTCGCGGCGGACCCGCCGGGCCGGCTGCTGCGCTCGGGCGGGACCTTCGCCGTGGCCACCCTGGCCTCGGTCACCGTGCCCCAGGCCGGGGTCTGGCTGCTGGCGGTGGTCGCGCCCGCCGAGGAGGTGGCGGAGTTCTCCGTCGCCGTGCGGATCGCCGTGCTGGTCGCCGTCCCGACCGCCATCGGCATGCGCACCCTCGCCCCGCGGATCGCCGCGGCCGCCGGGTCGGGCCGGCTGCCGGCGTTGCAGGAGCCGGTCCGGCGGTTCGCGGTCTGGTCGACGGCCGTCACCGCGCTGGCCGTGGCCGTGCTCGCCGCCTCCGGCGGGGTGCTGCTGCCGGCCGTGTTCGGCGAGGGGTACCGCGCCGCGCTCGCCCCCGCCCTGGTGATGTGCGCCGGCGTCCTCGTCAACGCCTGGACCGGGCCGTGCTCGGTGGTGCTCAGCCACGCCGGCCGGCAGCGGGTCGTCGCGGCCAGCGCGCTGGTCTCGGCCCTGGCGTTCGCCGGGCTCGCGACCTGGTGGGGAGCGGTCTGGGGCGGGACCGGGGTGGCCGCGGCCGCCGCGGCGGCGATGAGCGGGCGCAACCTCCTGCTCGCGCGGTCTGCCCGGCGGACGCTGGGGATCCGTACCATCGCGCTCCCGGCTCGGAGGGTGGAGTGATGCGGACGGTGGAGTGATGCGGGGCCCGCAGTTCCTGGTCATCGGCGCGGCGCGGTCCGGGACGACGGCGTTGTTCCAGTACCTGGCCGAGCACCCCGGCCTGTTCCTCACCGAGCCCAAGGAGCCGCACTACTTCGCCCTCGCCGGGACGACGCCCGCGTTCACCGGCCCCGGCGACCGGCAGACCATCAACCGGCTCGCGGTGACCGATCGCGACGCCTACCTCGCGCTCTACCGGGCCGCCCGGCCCGACCAGGTGCGCGGCGAGGCGTCGGTGTCGACCATGTACTACCCCGAGGCGCTGCCCCGGGTCCGCGAGATGGCCCCCGACGCCCGCCTGGTCTGCCTGCTGCGCGACCCCGCGGACCGCGCGCTGTCGGCCTACGGCTTCATGCGCACCCGCGGGTGGGAGCCGTGCGCCACCTTCGAGGAGGCCCTGGCCGACGAGCCGCGCCGGGTGGCCGAGGGCTGGCACCACATCTGGCACTACACCGGGATGTCGCGCTACGGCGAGCAGCTGCGGCGGGCGCTCGAGGTGTTCCCCCGCGAGCAGCTGCTGGTCCTCCGGCACGAGGACATGACCGCCGACCCCGACGGCGTCCTCGCCCGGGTGTACGACCACATCGGCGTGCCGGCCGTCCCCCGTACCGTGACGCCCGACCCGCACCGCTCCGGCGAGCCGCGCAGCCGCTTCCTCGGCCGGGTCGTCAGCACCCACCACCCGCTCAAGAAGCTGGTCTCCCCCCTCGTGCCGACGTCGCTGCGCCGCCGGCTGCGGCGGCAGATCGTCGCCCGCAACATCGTGCGGCTGGACTCCCGGCCGGAGACCCGCCGAGCGCTCGTCGAGACCCTGGCCCCCGACCTCGACGTCCTCGAGCAGGTGACCGGACTCGACGTGACCGCCTGGCGGGACCCGGAGCGGCGCCGGAACGGCCCGGGATGAGCCGGTCCCCCGGGAGCCCTGCCGCCGGCCGGCTGGTCATGACGCTGCGGCTGCCCGACCGCACCGGGGCGGCCAAGATGGCGCTGGAGTTCGCCCGGGCGCTGCGTGCCGACGGCTTCGACCTGACGCTCGTGCACGGCCCCGTCCCCCGCAGCGGGCCGAGCATCCTGCCCGACCTCGCCGCCGTCGGCGTCGCCACCGTCCTCGAACCCCGGCTCGAGCGCCCCTGGGACCCCGGCCTCGTCCGGGGCCTGGCCGACCGGGTCCGCCGCGAGGGGGGCCGCTGCGTCATCGGGGTCAACCAGCGCGACCGCGGGCCCGCCCTCCTGGCCGCCGCCCGCGCGGGCGTGCCGGGGGTGCTGATGGTGCAGAACCAGCACCACTTCTGGGGTCCCCGCCCGCTGGCCGCGCTCAAGCGGCGCGGGTACCGGAGCGTCGTGGCCCGGGCGACGACGCTGGCCGTCTGCACGTCGACGGTCGTGCGGGACGAGATGGTCGCCTTCGGTGTGCCGGCCGAGCGCACCGTCGTCCTCCCCAACGGGATCGCGCTGCCGCCGCCGGTCCGGCTGGACGCGGACGAGCGGGCCCGGCTGCGGGCGGAGATGGGCGCCGGCGCAGGCGACCTCCTGCTGCTCAACGTCGGCCGCCTGGACCCGCAGAAGGGCCAGGACGTCCTGCTCGAGGCGCTCGCCGGAGGGGCCGCGCCGGTGCACGTCGCCCTGGTCGGCTCGGCCGGGGACTCCGTCGCCGCCCGGCGGACGGCGGACTTCGCCGCATCGCTGCACCGGCGGGTGCGCGACCTCGGCCTGGAGCGCACCATCACCTTCCTGGGCTGGCGGGACGACGTCCCCCGGCTGCTGGCGGCCGCCGACGGCTACGTGCACACCGCCCGCTGGGAGGGCCCCGCGCTGCCGCTGGCGGTGATGGAGGCCATGGTCGCCGGCTGCCCGACCGTCTTCACCGACTGCTCGGGCCGCCCGCCGGTGTTCGAGGAGGGCCGTGACGGGCTCATGGCCCGCACCGGGGACCCGGCCTCGGTGCGGCAGCGGATCGCCGACCTGGCCGCGCTCGCGCCGGCGGAGCGGGCCGCCATGGGCGCCGCCGGCGCCGCGCTGATCCGCGGCCACTACCGGGTCGAGGACCTCGGCCGCACCTTCAGCGGGCTCGTCCGCGGCGTGCTCGACGCCGGCCGGGGTGCCGGCTGAGCAGCTCGTCGTAGAGCGCGACGTGCGCCCGCACCATCGCCTCCGGCGTGAAGTGCTCGACGAAGCGGCGCCGTCCCGCCGCGCCGAGCCGGGCGGCCAGCTCGCGGTCGGTGAGGACGCGCACGAGGTCACGGGCGAGGTCGTCGACCGCGCCGGCCGGTGACAGCAGCCCCGTCTCGCCGGAGACCACGACCTCCGGGATGCCCTCCACCGCGAACCCGACCACCGGCCTGGCCGCCGCCATCGCCTCCAGGTTGACGATGCCGAACGCCTCCCAGCGCGACGGGAGCGCCAGCACGTCGACGGCCCGCATGACGTCGGCGAGGTCGTGCCGCCACCCGGTGAAGCGCATGCGGTCGGCGACGCCGAGCTCGGCGGCCAGCGCCTCGACCTCCGCCCGCCGGGTGCCGTCGCCCACCACCACGACGGAGACGGCGGGCACCGCCGCGGCCACCGCGGGGACGGCGCGCACCAGCAGGTCGGCCCCCTTCTGGTCCTCGATCCGGCCGACCAGCGCGACCAGCGGCGCGTCCGGCGGCAGGCCGAGCTCCGCGCGCAGGCGGGCACGGTCGGCGGGGGTCGCGTCCCCGGCCGTCATGCGGCTGGAGTAGGGGATCACGGTGACGTCCTCCGGCCGGAACAGCCGGTTGCGGACGCCGACGTCGCGGATGAAGCGCGAGCCGGCGACGTAGTGCGTGGTGACCAGCCCGAGCGCGCGCTCGACCAGCCGGAACAGCGACCGCCGCGGCTGCGGCACCCCGTCGTGGCCGGCGTAGGCGTGCAGCATGTGCACCCGGACCGGCGTCCCGGCCGACCAGGCCGCCACCCGGCCCATCGCGCCGGCCACGGACGTGTGCGTGTGGACGACGTCGTAGCGCCCCTGCCGGATGTGCGCCCGCATCCGCAGGAACTGGCGGAGCAGCTCCACCGGCCCGTCCGGCGTGGCCTGCTTGAAGTGGCCGGCGCCGTGCGAGGGGGCGTAGTCGACGACCGGCAGGCCGGTGGCCCGGATCTCGTCGTCGAGCGGGCCGCCGCCCGACAGCGCGACCGTGACGTCGAACCGGTCGGCGGGCAGCAGCGTCGCCAGCTGCAGCAGGTGCTCGGCCGAGCCACCGACGGTGATGCCCGTCAGCTGCAGCACCCGCACCCGGTCGCTCCGTGCCGCCGGTCCGCTCACGCGCGCGCCCCTCCCGCGGTCGGCCACACCGGCAGCCGGCGGCCGAGCAGGTCCTCGAGGTCGCGCACGTCGCCGGCGAGCTCCGCGGCCAGCCGGGCGCGGGTCGCCGGGTCGATCGCCGTCCGGTCCAGGTTCGCCGAGCGGACGCGCTCCCGCTGCCGCTGCGGCACCGCCGCGGTGACCAGCCGGCGCAGGGCCGGGGATCGGCGCAGCGCGTTCAGCGCCGAGGTGACCGCGCGGCTGCGGGGCAGACCGGAGGCGTTCACCCGGCGGGAGGGGTCGATGTCGACGTCGGGGTCCACGTCGAGGAACTCCAGCACCCGGCGCAGCTGGCCGGCGGGGTCGGCGGCGAACTCCTCCTGGACGACGACCAGCAGCCGGTCGCCGAACCGCGCGGTGAACGGCGCCAGCTGCTCGGCGTAGCGGCTCAGCCGGGACAGCTGCCACATGTGGCTCCACCCGGCCCGGGTGCGCTCCTCCTCCGCGGCCAGGCACTCCTCGAACGAGCCGGCGTCGTACCCCCGCGAGCGCAGGTACTGCCAGCTGGAGAAGGCGCGGTCCACCGGGTCCCGCAGCATGACCACCAGCCTGCAGCCGGGCGCGCAGTACCGCTCGATCGCCGGGACCGAGGCCCCGGGGTACGCCAGCGTGGTCACCGACCCCTCACCCCGCCGCCGCTCGGTGCGGCCCCGGAAGAGGTCGCGCCAGGTCTGCTCGTCGCGCACGACGGACCGGTTGACCAGGTCGTCGTCGCCCAGGCCGGTGAACCGCGGCGCTCCCTCCGGGAAGGCCAGGAAGTGCGGCTCCTTGGGGGTGCTCACGAAGACGTCGGGGTGCTCGCCGAGGAACGACGTCAGCGCGGTCGTCCCGCTGCGCGCCGCCCCGATGACCAGGAAGTCCGGGACGCCCGTCACCGGCCGGATGTTACCGGCGTCACCCCCGCGCGCCGCCCCTCCGACCCCCCGCATTGGGGTGCCGCGCGACCCACGGGCGGGAGTGTCGGCGGAACGGCGTGGACCGGAACCTCTCCTGCAGACGAGAGAGGCGGGGCAGCGATGACCGAGGTGTTCGAGGGACAGCGCGACGACGTGGACGCCACGGCGCGGACGCCGGCCGGCGCCGGCGCGACCGGGCTGCCCGCCGGGGACCGCTCCCTGGACGCCGCCGGCCTGCTCCTGCCCGGGCGCGAGCCCCGCGACCACGCCTGGTCGGTCCGCGCCGGCCTGGCCGTCCTCGACGCCACCGCGCTGGCCCTGCCGGCCGCGTGGCTGGGCGCCGACCGCGCCGTCGTCGCGCTCGTCGCCGTCACCCTCCTGGTCCTGGCGGCCGGCGGGGCCTACCGCCCGCGGATCACCCTGAGCGCGCTGGACGAGGTGCCCCGCCACCTGCCCCGGCTGGCCCTCGGCCTGCTGCTCGTGGCGCCGGTCGCCTCGCTGTCCGGCGGCGACCTGGGGCTGGCGGTGCACGCGCTGTGGGCCGTCCCGTGCTTCGTGGCCGGCCGCGCGATCGGCTACGCGGGGATCCGCAGCGCACGGCGGCACGGGGTGGTCGAGGAGCCGGCGCTGGTGGTCGGCGGCGGCCGGCTGGGCATGGACCTGCTGGCCACGATGGCGGAGCACCCCGAGCTCGGCCTGCGCGGCGTCGGCTACCTCAGCGGCGGCTGCCCGCTCGACGAGCGCGAGCCGCTGGGGCGGATGGAGGACCTCGACCTGGTCCTGGACACCTACGGCGTGCGCAAGGTCGTCGTCGCCTACGGCCCCACCCGCGAGGCCGAGCTCGTCGGGCTGGTCCGCAGCGCCGCCCTGCGCGACATCGAGGTGTACGTCGTCCCGCGGTTCTTCGACGTGGGCACCGCCGCCGGCGGCCCGGACGTCGAGGACCTGTGGGGCATCCCGCTGCACCGGGTGCGCCGGGCCGCGCTGCGCCAGGGCGTCTGGCGGGTCAAGCGGGTCATCGACGTCGTCGTCTCCGGGACGGCGCTGGCGCTGCTGTCCCCGCTGCTGCTCGTGCTGGCCGCGGCGGTGCGCGTCAGCGGCCCCGGCCCGATCCTGTTCCGCCAGCCGCGCACCGGCCACGAGGGCGCCGAGATCTCGATCCTGAAGTTCCGCACGCTGCGCATGCCGGCGCCGCAGGAGTCCCCCGACCGGCTGGGCACCGGCTCGACCCGTAGCACGATGCACGCCCGGCAGATCGACGTCGAGCAGCGGAAGACGCGCATCGGCAACCTGCTGCGCCGGACCAGCCTCGACGAGCTGCCCCAGCTGTGGAACATCCTGCGCGGCGACATGTCGCTCGTCGGCCCGCGGCCCGAGGAGTGCACCTACGCCGCCCAGTTCGCCGACTCGGTGTACGGCTACCGCGACCGGCACCGGCTGGCCGTCGGCCTCACCGGCTGGGCGCAGGTGCACGGGCTGCGCGGGGAGACCTCGATCGAGGAGCGCGCCCGCTTCGACAACTCCTACATCGAGCACTGGTCGCTGTGGCGCGACGTCGTGATCCTGATCCGCACCGTCGGTGCGGTGCAGCGCCAGGCCTTCAACACGGCCGTCCGCACGGCCACCAGCCGCTGACCCCTCCCCCGGTACGCCCGACCCCGAAACGGACCGAGCCATGCACCTCCGCAACGCCCTGACGCCGTCCCCCCGCGGCTCCGCCGCCCGGGGCACCGGTCCGGTGGTGAGCCGCCGCAGCCTGCTGTTCCTCGGCGCGGTCGGCCTGGCGAGCGTCCCCGTCGCCGCCGCGGCACCCTCGACCGGCCCCGGCCTCTCCCTCGCCGGTGACGAGGACGAGGTGCTCGACGCCCGCGACTTCGGCGCCCGGGGCAACGGCACCGCCGACGACACCCGCGCCCTCCAGCGGCTGCTGGACACCTCGGCCCGCCGCGGCGCCGTGGCCTTCGTGCCGGCCGGCACCTACCGGTGCACCAGCGGCCTGCTGCTGCGGTCGGACGTGCAGCTCCAGCTCGACCGGCGCGCCCGGCTGGTCAAGGACTGGGCCGCGCCGCCCGGGATGGTCGACGCCTTCCTCCGCAACGCCGACTTCGCGGTGAAGGCCAACCGGGTCCGGATCACCGGCGCCGGCAGCATCGGCGCGAGGGACCACAGCCGCACGGGCGTCGTGCTCGCCCTCCACGGCGACGACGTCGAGGTCTCGGGCATCACCGTCGACACGTACTCCGGCGGGCAGGCGGTCATGTACGGCGGCGACCGCGGACGGATCACGGGCGTGACCGTGCGCAACAGCGCCGAGGAGACCGGCACCGGCGGCATCCGGGTGATCGGCGGCACGGACTTCCTCGGCTCGGACTGCCACGTCGAGTCCGGCGACGACTGCTTCCAGTTCGTCCCCATCGGCAACCCCGAGGCCGAGCCCAGCCTCTACAACCAGACCATCTCGCGGGGCCGCTTCCAGGGGTGCACCGGGACGAGCTCGGTCAGCCGGTTCATGGTCGCGCTGCTGGAGTTCACCGGCGGCGACCCGGGGACGACGGACATGGACGCCTCGGTGGTCGACTGCTCGTTCGTCGACTGCCACGGCGCCGCCAGCAACCGGGGCATCGTCGTCAAGAACACCCACAGCCGCGGCGCGATCGAGCGGGTGTCGTTCACCGACTGCACGGTCGACATGACGCGCGCCGCGGACGCCTCCACCCAGGAGATCCGCGTGCAGACCGACCCGGCGTCCCGGGGGGCCATCCGCGACGTCGTCTTCACCCGCACCCACGTCCTCAACCCCAGGAACTCCACCCTGCGGGCCGGCGGGCCCAACATCAGCGGCCTGACCTTCGACGCCTGCACCCTGACCGCCCCGTCCGGCGCGGCGCCCATGACGGTCGTCGTCGACGGCACCGAGCGGCCGCGGTTCCGCGGGTGCGACTTCACCGGCGCCCCGGGCAAGCGGCACGTCGTGGCCGGGCCCACGACGCCGGTGACCGACCTGGCCGTCGAGGACTGCCGGTTCACCGGGATCGACGGCGCGTGGGCGGTCGACGTGCTCTCCGCCGCCGGGGTCCGCATCGCCGGCTCCACCTTCACCGCGGCCGCGGGCAGCACCACAGCCAAGGCGATCCGGACCTCACCCACCACCAGCGGCGTCGTCATCACCGGCAACGACTTCACCGGCATCGGCAACCCCACTCCGATCACCGACCGCGCCGTCGGCACCACGCTGAGCAGCAACCGCGGCCTCTGAGCCGGTCCCCCGGCCGGCCCGCGGGCGGACCGGGCCGAAGACCCCTGGTCACGTGGGCGATCGGTCGTCATCGTGACCCGCACGACGTCCGGCCGAGGGGGCCGGCCGCACGAGTCCGCGCAGCGCTGCGCCTCGGAACGGGGACCCCATGGACGACGGACCGCACACCACCGACGCCGCGCGGACCCCCGGCGCGGGGGGCGGAGCGCTGTCCGAGGAGGTCAGCCGGCGCGCCGTCCTCGCGGTCGGCGGCGGGCTGGCCGCCGTCCCGGTGCTCGGCTGGCTCACCCCCGCGTCCGCGGCCGGGACGATCAGCGCCCGCGACCTCGGCGCGACCGGGAACGGCACCACCGACGACACGGCCGCCGTCCAGCGGCTGATCGACGCCAGCGCCCGGCAGGCCGCGATCGGGGTGCTCCCGGCCGGCACCTACCGCTGCACGCGCAGCCTGCTCCTGCCGGCCGGCGCGCAGCTGCAGCTGGCCAGCGGCGCCCGGCTGCTCAAGGACTTCGCCGCCCTCCCCGGGCTGGCCAACGCGTTCCTCCGCAACGCCGACTTCGCGGTGCGGTCCAGCGGCGTCCGCATCACCGGCCCGGGCACGATCGGCGCCCGCGACCACAGCCGCACCGGGGTGGTGGTCGCCCTGTACGGCGACGACGTCCTCCTCCGCGACCTGACCATCGACACCTACGCCGGTGGTCAGGCGGTGATGTACGCCGGCGACCGGGGGCGCATGGACCGCGTGCGCATCCGCAACAGCCGCGCCGAGACCGGCACCGGCGGCATCCGCGTCCTCGGCGGCGCCGACTTCCTCGCCACCGCCTGCGACGTGCAGTCCGGCGACGACTGCCTGCAGTTCGTGCCGATCGGCGACCCCGGCGCGCTGCTGTTCGACATGAGCATCACCCGGGGCACCTTCTCCGGGTGCACCGGCACCAGCACCGTCAGCCGGTTCATGGTCGCCCTGCTGGAGTGGACCCGTGGGGACGGCGGCATGACCGCGTCGGTCACCGACTGCGCGTTCACCGGCTGCCGCGGCGCGGCCACGGACCGGGGCGTCGTCGTGAAGAACACGCACAGCTCGGGGACGATCGCGCGGCTGCGGTTCACCGACTGCGCGGTCGACATGGCGCGCGCCGCGGACGCGGGCACGCAGGAGATCCGCGTCCAGACCGACCCGCTCTCGGGCGGGACCATCAGCGACGTGACGTTCACCCGCACCAACGTCACGCGGCCGGTCAACAGCGTCCTGCGCATCGGCGGGCCGGGCATCAGCGGGATCACCTTCGACGGCTGCACCTTCCCGGCCCCGTCCGGGACGGCCACCGCCGTCGCCGTGGTCGACCAGGCCGACCGGGTGCGCGTGGTGCGGTCGTCGTTCGCCGGCGCCCCCGGCAAGCGGCTGCTGGTCGCCGGGCCGATCGCCCCGACGACGGCGCTGTCCGTCGAGGCGTGCACCTTCAGCGGGATCCCGAACGCCGCCTGGGGCGTGGACCTCGTGGCGGCACCGGGCGCCCGGGTGGCGGGCTCCACGTTCCGGCAGGCCGCCGGAGCGACCACGGCACGCGCCGTGCGGGTGTCGGCGGCCTCCCGGGGGGTGGTCGTCGAGGGCAACGACCTCACCGGCCTGACGAGCTCGCCCAAGATCACCGACAACGCGACGGACACCGTCGTCCGGGACAACCGAGGGGCCTGAGGCCCTGCACCGGCTCGTTCCACTACACCCCGCGACGGCCTCCTGACCTGCAGCGACAGCCTCGGCCGGGCACCCCCAACATGGGGTGCTCCCCCCTCCCCCCCGTTACGGCTGTGACGGAGCTGTCTCGCCCCGGAGCATTCGATGTGCCTCATCCGGGAGGCATCGACTCACGGGAGCCACGATGGGAACGCCGACCCTCAACCGACGGGACATGCTGAAGCTGTCTGCCGCAGGAACGGCCGCCATGGCGATCCCGCTGCACAGCGCCCTGTCGGCGGCGACCGCCTCGACGCTGCCGGCGAGCAGGATGCCGGTGCCGTACACCGCCGCCTTCAAGGCGCCGCCGGTCCTCCAGCCCTACACCAAGGACGACGTCCGCGACGACGTCTACGGCTACGTCCCCACCGACTACGTGCCGCCGGCCGGGAGCGAGCACTACCCGGGCGAGCCGATCCGCGGCAGCGAGTACCTCGGCACCGACTACTACCGGATCACCGAGACCAACGTGCAGGCCCAGATCGTGCCCGGCATGTGGACCAAGCTGTGGTGCTACGCCGGCATCGGGCCGGACGGCACGGTGGTCAAGTCGGTGCCGGGCCCGACCATCCGGACCTACCTGCAGCCCGACCCGGACAACCCCGGCAAGAAGATCCCGCGGCGGACGGTCATGCAGGTCGTCAACGACCTGCCCCCGCTGCACCCCACGCTGCGCTACGTCCCGTGGACCTCGCTGCACCTGCACGGCTCGCCGTCCAAGCCGCAGTACGACGGGTACGCCGGCGACCTCACCAACCCCGGTGAGTGGAAGGACTACGAGTACCCGAACAACTGCTCCCCGCGGACGCTCTGGTACCACGACCACGGCGTGCACCACACCGCGCAGAACGTCTACATGGGCCTGGCCGCGCAGTACCACGTCGTCGACCGGGAGCTGGAGGCGGCGCTGCAGATCCCCCAGTACGACCCGACGAAGCCGGTGGTGGGGCCGGGGCAGTACGAGGCGCCCCTCATCCTCAGCGACGTCATCCTCAACGCCGAGGGCCAGCTGCTGTGGAACGACGACGGCACGTCCGGCGTCTACGGCGACGTCATCCTCGTCAACGGCGTGCCGTGGCCGAACATGAAGGTGGAGCCCCGCAAGTACCGGTTCCGCATCCTCAACGGCTCACTGGCCCGCGGCTTCAAGCTGCGGCTGAGCAACAACATGCCGTTCAAGGTCATCGCCACCGACGGCGGGTTCATGCAGTACGCCCAGACGGTCACCACGCTGACCATCGGCATGGCGGAGCGCTACGAGATCATCATCGACTTCTCGAGCCTCAAGCCGGCGACGAGCACCGCGACCACCAAGGTGCAGCTGGTCAACGACGGCGTCCCGAACGCCCGGGACTTCGACCACACCGGCAAGATCATGCAGTTCGAGGTCGGCTGGCGGGTCACCAGCAACGCGAACAACGCCTGGCCGAACAACCTGGGCGCGCCGCACCCGGTCATGACGCTGCAGGCCGCCCAGCGCAGCGCGGTCCGCCACATGCGGCTGCACCGCAGCAACGGCATGTGGAAGATCAACGACACGACGTGGGAGGACGTCGTGGCGTCCAACTACCGGAACCTGTTCGCCAACCCGGCGCGCGATGCGATCGAGATCTGGGACGTCGAGAACAGTTCCAGTGGCTGGTTCCACCCGCTGCACATCCACCTCGTCGACTTCAAGGTGCTCAGCCGCACCGTCAACGGGGTCACCCAGCCCCCGCGCCCGGAGGAGAAGGGCCCCAAGGATGTCGTCTACGTCGGGGAGGAAGAGACCGTCCGGCTGCTCATGAGGTTCGAGCACGAGGACGGGCGCTACATGATCCACTGCCACAACCTGTCGCACGAGGACCACGACATGATGTTCCAGTACCAGGTGGGGCATCACGACATCGACTGCGACGCCATGAACTCCTGCCCGCCGAGGGCGCTGCCGGCGGTGCTCCCCGTGCCCAAGACCGGGCCGGTGCAGGCACCCCCGCCGCCGGGCACGGACACGAGCGGTTCCTCGGGCAGCTCCGGGAGCACGGACACCAGCGGCACCTCGGGGACCTCGGAGACCTCGGGGACCTCGGGCACGAGCGGGAGCACCCCGACGTCGCCGGCCCCGACCGGCACGGAGAGCACCTCCGGCACCGGCACCAGCGGCACCACCGGCGGTGTGTCGTGAGCGCACCGGCGGCCACCGTCGCGGCACCGGCGGAGGCGCCGGCCCGCGGCGCCGGCCGGGACCGGGGACTCGCCCGGTGGCTGTGGGCCGGGGCGCTGGGCTCGGCGGCCGCGGGTGGGCTGCACGTCCTCGTCGCGTACGAGCACGTGGCGGCCGGCGGCGTGGCGATCATGTTCTTCCTGCTCACCGCCCTGGCCCAGCTCGGTCTGGCGGGGTGGCTGGTGGTGAACCGCGTGACGGGCCTGCGGCCCGACCGCCGGCTCGTCACGCTGGCCCTGGCCGGCACCGTGGCGCTCATGGGCCTGTACGTCCTGGCCCACTCCACCGGCCTCCTCGACGCCTTCGCGGTGGCCCACGGCGACGGCGGCGCGCACGGCATGCACGAGACCACCGGTCACGACCCGGGCATCGACCCCGTCACGGGGGTCGACTACTCCACCGGCGTGGCCGTGCAGACCTCCGAGGTCATGCCGATGTCGGGCAGCGCCGAGCCCGTCCGGCACGAGCCCGGGCCCCTCGGCTCCTGGACCGTCGCCGCCGAGGTGCTCACCGTCGCCGCGCTCGTCGCCCTCCAGCCCGCCGCCTGGCGGCGCCGGACGACGAACGTCCTGCTCGGGCTCGGTGCCCTGGCCTGGGCGCTCTGGTTCACCGGCGTCCTCGGCTGACCCGGCCCCACCCCCGGGGGGGGGGGGGGGGGGGGGGGGGGGGGGGGGGGGGGGGGGGGGGGGGGGGGGGGGCGGGCGCGCGGCCCCGGCGCGC
>NZ_JBJGZX010000053.1:0-21582 GCF_054050735.1 Blastococcus sp. SYSU D00813 | reverse complement strand
CCCGGCCCGCCGGGAGGCGGGCCGGGGCCGTCGGCCGGGACTCAGATGCCCTGGATCAGTTTGGTCTCCAGGAACGCACCGATGCCCTCGGGGCCGCCCTCGCGCCCGAGCCCCGACTGCTTGAAGCCGCCGAAGGGCTGGGTGACGCACATGCCCCAGTCGTTGACGTAGATCTGACCGGTGCGCACCCGGCGGGCCACCGACTCCCCCAGCGCCGGATCGGCGGTGAACACCGCGCCGGACAGCCCGTACGGGCTGTCGTTGGCGATCCGGACGGCGTCGTCGACGGTGTCGTAGGGGATCACCACGAGCACCGGCCCGAAGATCTCCTCCTGCGCGATCCGCATGGAGTTGTCGACGTCGGCGAACAGCGTCGGCTGCACGTACCAGCCGCGGTCGAGCCCCTCGGGCCGCCCGCCGCCGGTGACCAGCCGCGCGCCCTCGTCGAGGCCGGTGCGGATGTAGCCCTCGACCCGCTCGCGCTGCCGCTCGGCGGCCAGCGGGCCGATCATCACGCCCTCCTCGCGCGGGTCGCCGACCGGGATCGCCTCCATGACGCCCTTCACCGCCTCGACGACCTCCTCCTGCCGGTCGCGCGGGACGACCAGGCGGGTGAGCGCCGCGCAGACCTGCCCGGAGTTGCCGATGCCGGCGAAGGTCACCGTCTGCGCCACCGAGGCGACGTCGGCGTCGGGCAGCACGATCGCCGCCGACTTGCCGCCGAGCTCCAGGGTCACGCGGGCGATGCGCTCGCCGCACAGCTGCATGACCCGCCGGCCGGCGGCGGTCGACCCGGTGAACGACACCTTGTCCACGCCGGGGTGGCGCACCAGGTGCTCGCCGACCTCCCGCCCGCCGGGCAGGACGCTCACCACACCCTCGGGCAGGCCCGCGGCCTCCAGCGCCTCGGCCAGCACCATGACCGACACCGGCCCCTCGGGCGCGGGCTTGAGGACGACGGTGCAGCCGGCCGCCAGCGCCGGGGCGATCTTCAGCGACGCGGTGGCGACCGGCCCGTTCCAGGGGATGATCACCGCTGCGACGCCGACCGGCTCCCGCACGAGCGTCGCGGTGCCGCCCCCGGGCAGCGGCCGCTGCTCCTCCAGCGCGATGGTGCCCGCCAGCGTCGCGGCGTCGTCCCAGATCGCCGTGGCGTTGGCGTGGAACGCCGTGCTGATGACGGCGGGTGCCCCGATCTCGGCGGTGAAGGAGGCCTCCATCTCCGGGATCCGACGGCCCACCTCCTCCGCCACCCGGCGCAGCGCCGCCGCGCGCTCGGCCGGTGTCATGCGCGGCCACGGGCCCTCGTCGAAGGCCTCCCGGGCGGCGGCCACGGCGGCGTCCATGTCGGCCGGGCTCGCCGCCGGGACGGTGGCGATGACCTCCTCGGTGATCGGCGAGACCACCTCGATGCGCTCGTCGGTCGCGGGCTCGGTCCACCGCCCGCCGATGAACAGCCGGTCGAACGAGCGCACGCCGCTGCCGGCGCGCTCCTGCACTGTGGTCACGCGGGTCCTCCCTGTCGAACGGCCTGGGGAACGGCGGGGTCAGGCATCGAAGCCCTCCATCTGCGGTGGGGTGAGGGCGGAGATGCGGCGGGCGGCGATCCGCCAGCCGTCGTCGGTCCGCCGGTAGACGTCCTCGTTGAGCGCGATGGCCCGGAAGGCCGCGCCGCTCGTGGTGTGGCCCTCGGAGAACACGTAGTTCGTCCCGCGGGCGGTGACGCCGTCGTCGTCGAGGTCCACGACGTGGTTGGTGATGACGTGGAACTGGTCGGCGATCGCCGCGGCGTCCCGCTCGAAGAAGCCGAGGATCGCCGCCCGGCCCTCCAGCCGCTCGAGGCCGACCGGGGTGGCGTCCCAGACGGCGTCGTCGGTGAAGGCCGACAGCGCCTCCTGCGGGTCGAACCGGTCGAGCCCGCGGGCGTAGACGTGGGTGGCGCGCTGGATGTCGAGCAGGTCCGCGGTGCGCGTGTCGCTCTGCGTGGAGGTCATCGCCGGCCTCAGTCGTCGTAGACGATGACGCCGCGGATGTTCTTGCCCTCGCGCAGGTCGGCGAAGGCCTCGTTGATGTCCTCCAGCCGGTAGGTCTTCGTGATCAGCTCGTCGAGCTTGAACTGGCCGTTGCGGTACATGTCGGCGATCAGCGGGATGTCGTTGCGGGAGTTCGTCGTGCCGTAGAGGGAGCCCTGCAGCCGCTTGCCCGACATCGCGAAGCTGAACAGGTCGAACTCCACCTCGCGCTGCAGCACCGGCGCCGCGGCGGTGAGCACGATGACCCCGCCGCGCCGGGTCAGCTGGTTGGCCTGCTCGACGATCTCACCGCGCGCGACGTCGACGGTGATGATGACCCGGTCGGCGCCCTGGCCGTTGGTCATCTGCTCGACGAGCGGCCGGGCCTCCTCGAAGGAGGCGACCGGGTGCGTGGCGCCGAACTCCTTGGCCTTCTCGCGCTTGAAGGCCACGGGGTCGACCGTGACGATGTTCTTCGCCCCGCGGTGCACGGCGCCCTGCACGGCGTTCATGCCGACGCCGCCGGTCCCGAAGACGACGACGGTGTCGCCGAGCTGCATGTCGGCGGCGTAGACCGACGAGCCCCAGCCGGTGGGCACGCCGCAGCCGATGAGCGAGGCGGGCATCAGCGGGATGTCCTGGTCGATCTTCACAACGGCGTCCACCGGCACGGTCGCGTACGGGGCGAAGGTGCCCAGGTAGCTCATGGCGCCGACGCCCTTCCCGCGGGCGTGGACGCGGTGGGTGCCGTCGGGGGCGAGGCCGGCCAGCACGCCGGCGCCCAGCTCGCACATGTTGGCCCGGCCCGAGACGCACATCCGGCACTTGCCGCACGAGGGCAGGAAGGACATGACGACGTGGTCGCCCTCCTGCAGGTCGGTCACCTCCGGACCGACCTCGGTGACGACGCCCGCACCCTCGTGGCCGCCGAGGATCGGCGCCCAGGGCAGCGGGATGTCGCCGGTGTCGAGGTGGTCGTCGCTGTGGCAGATGCCCGACGAGGTGAGCTTGACCGTCACCTCCCGCCGCTTCGGCGGGTCGACCTCGATCTCCTCGACGCTCCAGCCCGATCGGGTCCCGGGCTCCCACAGCAGTGCACCGACGGTCTTCACCAAGGCTCCTTCGCCTCGTGGCGCCGGGCACGCAGAGGCCCGGCGGCGGCTGACGGATCCACCGGCACCCTCCGGTGCCGGTGTGCTGTGACCGTAGGCACAGCGACGACGGACACGCCAGAGACCCTGCACATGTTTCGCAGATTTGCCTCGTCGCCGCGCACCGGCCGGACGCGCGACGGCTCCGGCACCCTCCCAGGGGCGCCGGAGCCCTCGTGCGGGACCGCCGGGGCGGTCGGCGGGGCGTCAGATCAGCAGCGTGCCCATGTCCACGGGCAGCGCGGTGCCGGTGATGAACTTCGCCTGGTCCGACAGCAGGAACAGCACCGCGTCGGAGATGTCGCCGGGCTGGACGAGACCGTGCTCCATGACGTTGGCCATCCAGCCGGGAGGCGCGTCGGCCTGCAGGTCCTTGCTGAAGAACTCGTTGTTGATCATGGGGGTGTCCACGCCCGCCGGGATGATCGTGTTCACCCGGATCCCGTGCGTGCCCAGGGCCATGGCGTAGTTGCGCATGAGCGACAGGACGCCGGACTTGGCCGCGCCGTAGGCCTGGTGGCCGGGGTTGAGCATGTCGAGCTTGTAGGCCACGCCGCGGAAGCTCGACGTCGACCCGGTGAGCACGATCGCCCCGCCGCGGCCCCGCTCGACCATGCCGGGCACGACCGCCTGCAGGGTGAAGAAGACGCCCGACAGGTTCGTGGCGATCGTGTCGTGCCAGGCCTCGACGCGCTGCGCGTGCGGCCCGGTCGAGGGCAGGATCCCGGCGTTGGCGCACACCAGGTCGATGCCGCCGAAGCGCTCCTCGGCCTGCCGGACGGCGTCCTGGACCTGCTCCTGGTCGCGGACGTCGCCGATGACCCCGAGGAACTCGCGCCCGTGGTCGCGGACCTGCTTCTCGGTCTCGGCGAGGTCCTCGGGCGTGGACATCGCGTACTGCACGGAGTCGAACTGCCGGGCGACGTCGATCACCACGACGTCGGCCCCCTCCGCCGCCAGCCGCACGGCGTGCGAGCGCCCCTGCCCCCGGGCGCCCCCGGTGACGAGCGCGACCTTCCCCTCGAAACGGCTCATGGCTCCTCCTGGTGTGTCTCGTGCCGGCGAGCGCCGGTGGTGGTCAGGCGCCCGCGGGGGCGGGCAGGATCTCCGGCTCGGGCGTCGGCAGGGCGCGGATCGCCGGCACGACCTCCTTGCCGAGCCGCTCGATGGCCGCGACGGTCTCCTCCGCGCTCATCGACGGCCACTGCGGCCGCAGCAGCAGCGGGTCGACCGGGAAGCGGGTGCACAGCTCGGTGAGCGAGGCGATGACCTCGGCGTCGGTGCCGAGCACCGCGTGCTTGGTCACCGTCTCCACGAACTCGGCGTCGAGCTGCTCGGCGCTGCCGGCCTTGCCCATGCCCTTCTGGGCGTAGCTGAGGTACTTCCCCTTGGAGACGCGGGCGTACTCGACGATCGCCTCCTCGCGGGAGCCGGCGACCAGCACGTTGCGCCGCACCGGCTGCGGGCCGAAGGGCTTGCCGCGGGCGGCGAAGCCCTCCCTGACCGCGGCGAAGCGCTCCTCGATCTCGTCGTAGGTGGCCTCCGGGGTGACCGGGAAGGCGTCGCCGAAGCGGCCGGCCCGCCGGGCCCCGGCGACGCTCTGCGCGCCGACCCAGATCGGCGGGTGCGGCGACTGCACCGGCTTCAGGTGCGGGCGCACGCCCTCCAGCTGCCAGAACCGGCCGGAGTGGGTGACCTCGTCCTGCGTCCAGAGCTTGACCAGGAGCTCGAGGATCTCGTCGGTGCGCGCGGCCCGCTCCTTGAACGGGATGCCCAGGTAGTCGAACTCCTCGGGGCGGTAGCCGATGCCGGCGCCGAACACGAGCCGGCCCTCGGTGACCACGTCGAGGGTGGCGAGCTCCTCGGCGAGCATCACCGGGTGGTACAGCGGCGCGATCATGATCTGCGTCGCCAGGCGGGTGTCGCGGTCGCACTCGGCGGCCAGCCGGGCCAGCAGCGGCACCGGCTGCAGCCAGCGCAGCTCGCCGTAGAGGAAGTGCTGGCCGATGGCGATGTAGGTGAACCCGTTGCGCTGGGCGGCCTCGACGATCCGCCGCACGTCGTCGAACTGCTGGGCCGGGCTGACGGACGTGGGGACGTCGGAGAGCAGCATGCCGACGGCGACCATGGCGGGCCTCTTCTCTGGGGGTCTTCTGCGGCAGGGGTCTCCTGCGGCGGGGTCAGCGGGCGGGGCGGGTGAGGGTCTTGGCCAGCTGGCCGAGCAGCACCTCGTTGCCGCCCTCGTAGATGCGCATGGGGCGCGCGTTGCGGTACAGCCGCTCGATCGTCGAGCCGGTGACCACGCCGAAGCGGCCCATCATCTGCACGCACCGGTCGGCCACCCGGCCGGCGGTCTCGGTGGCGGCGACCTTGGCCATCGACGACCAGTCCAGGGCACCGAGCGGGTTCGCGGCCGCGCGGCTGGCCGCGGCGTAGGTCAGCAGCCGGGCCTGCTCGATCTCCATCCAGCAGGTGCCCAGCATCTGCGGCATCGGGCCCAGCCGGGCCAGCGTGCTGCCGAACTGCGAGCGGCCGGTGGTGTGCCGCACCGCCTCGTCGAGCGCGGCCTGCGCCAGGCCGACGGCGGAGCCGGCCACCGAGACGCGGAACGTGGCCAGCGTCTGGAGCACCATCGGGAACGCCTGGCCGGGCAGGCCGACGCGGGAGTCCAGCGGCACGCGCACGTCGTCGAAGTGGACCTCGCCGATGATGTGCGGCGCGATCAGGCCGGGACCGGACACCACCCGGACACCGGGGGTGTCGGCCGGCACGAAGACCAGCGAGAAGCCCTCGTCCTCCTTGGCCAGCACGCTGTAGAAGTGCGCCGCGCCGGCGTTGGTGATGAAGGACTTGTGCCCGTCGAGGACGAGCTCGCCGTCCTTCTCCACCACCCTGGTCGTGATCGACTTGAGGTCGGAGCCGACGTCGGGCTCGGTGAGGCCGAGCGCGGCGATCGCCTCGAGGGAGACCACCTTGGGCAGCCACTCGGCCTGGATCCGCTCGCTCGCACCGACGGCGAGGGCGTAGCTGCCGATCCCCTGCATCGCGAACAGCGAGTCCAGGTGCGCCGACACCCCGCCGAACGCCTCGCGGACGACGGTGACCGCGAGCGAGTCCACCTTCTCGTCGGCGCCCCCGTGGGCAGCCGGGACGGTGAGGGCGGCCAGGCCGCTCTCCCGCAGGGCGGCGAGCATCCCGGGGTGGACGTCGGTGGCCTCGTCGGCCTCCGCGGCCTGGTCGCGCACCGAGTCCGCCACCGCGCGGGCGCGCTCCCGCAGCTGCTGGTGGTGCTCCGGCAGGTCGAACGACATCGCGTGCCTCTCGTCGAGAACGATCCCGGCCCCGCTGCGAGGATCGGCCGTGCGCCGCTCGCACGGCGTCCGGCGCATTCCATGTTATTGGTATTCATGGTTAAGGTGTCAACGCCCACACCCGGTCCCGAGAGGACGCTCCCATGCCTCCTGCCGTCATCGTCGACGCCGTCCGCAGTCCCATGGGGCGCGGGAAGGCCGGCGGCGCCCTGTCCGGCCTGCACCCGGTGGACCTGCTCGCGCAGGTGCTGACCGCGCTGGCCGAGCGCACCTCCCTGGACCCGGCGACGATCGACGACGTCCTTGTCGGCTGCGTCGGCCAGAACGGCGAGCAGTCCGCGACACCCGGCCGCCAGGCGGTGCTCGCGGCGGGCTGGCCGGAGTCGGTGCCGTCGGTGACCATCGAGCGCAAGTGCGGCTCGGGGCAGCAGGCGCTCGACTTCGCCGTCCAGGGCGTGCTCGCCGGCGCCTACGACGTCGCGGTCGCGGCCGGCGTCGAGTCGATGAGCCGGGTGCCGATGGGCTCCGCCCGCGGCGACGCCGACCCGCACGGCCCCCGGGTGACCGAGCGCTACTCCCCCGGCCTGGTGCCGCAGGGCATCTCCGCCGAGCTGGTCGCGCAGAAGTGGGGCCTGTCCCGCACGCAGCTCGACGAGTTCTCCGCCGCCTCGCACGAGCGGGCGGCGGCCGCGGCCTCCTCCGGCGCGTTCGACCGGGAGCTCGTCGCGGTCACCACCCCCGACGGCGTGGTCTCCGCCGACGAGACGATCCGCCCCGGCACCACCGCGGAGAGGCTGGCCGGGCTGAAGCCGGCCTTCGCCGCCTCGCCGCACGCCTCCCGCTTCCCCGAGCTGGACTGGAAGATCACCGCCGGCAACTCCTCCCAGCTCACCGACGGCGCCGCCGCGCTGCTGGTCATGAGCGAGGAGCGGGCCGCGGCGCTCGGCCTCACCCCGCGGGCCCGCATCGTGGCCAGCGCGGTCACCGGCGACGACCCGCTGCTCATGCTGACCGGCCCCATCCCGGCCACGCACAAGCTGCTGCAGCGCTCGGGCCTGTCGGTCGGCGACATCGCCGCGTTCGAGGTGAACGAGGCCTTCGCCTCCGTCCCCCTGGCGTTCCAGGCGGAGTTCGGGATCCCCGGCGAGAAGCTCAACCCCCGCGGCGGGGCGATCGCGCTGGGCCACCCGCTCGGCGCCTCCGGCGCCCGCCTGGCCACCACGCTGCTGAACTTCCTCGAGGACACCGGGCAGCGGTACGGCCTGCAGACGATGTGCGAGGCCGGCGGCATGGCCAACGCACTGGTCATCGAGAACCTGAGCGCAGGGAGGAACTGAGCATGGACGTCACCGCAGGGTCCGCGGTCGTCACCGGTGGGGCGTCCGGCCTCGCGCTGGCCACCGCCCGCCGCCTGGTGGAGAAGGGCGTGCCGACGGTGCTCGTCGACCTGCCCACCTCCGCCGGCGCCGAGGTCGCGGCCGAGCTCGGCGGCAAGACGAGGTTCGTGGCCGCCGACGTCACCGACCCCGAGGCGGTGGCCGCCGCGGTCGCCGCCGCCGACGAGCTGGCCCCGCTGCGCACCCTGGTGCACTGCGCCGGGCGCGGCGGCGCTATGCGCGTCGTCGACAAGGAGGGCAACCCCGGGGACCTGGCCTTCTACGAGCAGATCGTGCGGATCAACCTGATCGGCACCTTCAACGTGCTCAGCCAGGCCGCCGCGCGGATGGCCAGGCACGAACCGGTCGAGGGCGAGCGGGGCGTGTGCGTGCTCACCGCGTCGGTCGCCGCCTGGGAGGGCCAGATCGGCCAGCTGCCCTACGCCTCGGCCAAGGCCGGCATCGTCGGGCTCACCCTGGTCGCCGCCCGCGACCTGGCCAGCAAGCTCATCCGGGTCGCGACGATCGCCCCGGGCACCTTCGACACCCCGATCCTGGCCCGCCTCCCCCAGCACGTCCGCGACTCGCTCGGCGAGATGACGCCGCACCCGCGCCGCCTCGGCCAGCCCGACGAGTTCGCCCGCATGGCGATGGCGATCATCGACAACCCCATGCTCAACGGGGAGACGATCCGGCTGGACGGCGCGATCCGGATGCAGCCCAAGTGAGCGAGGCGACCGCCGCCGAGCAGCCCGAGGTCCGGGTCGAGCGCTCGGGCGCGGTCCTCGTCGTCACGATCGACAGACCCCGGGCGAAGAACTCGATCAACACCGCGGCCGCGCAGCTCATCGGCGCCGCCATGGACCAGCTCGACGACGACGACAGCCTCTTCGTCGGCGTGATCACCGGCGCCGGCGGGGTGTTCAGCGCCGGCATGGACCTCAAGGCCTTCCTCGCCGGGGAGAAGCCGCACGTGCCCGGCCGCGGGTTCGCCGGCCTGGTCGAGCGCCCGCCGACGACGCCGCTGATCGCCGCGGTCGAGGGACCGGCGCTGGCCGGGGGCTTCGAGATCGCCCTGGCCTGCGACCTGATCGTGGCGGCCGAGGACGCGTCCTTCGGGCTGCCGGAGGTCAAGCGCGGGCTGCTCGCCGGCGGCGGCGGGCTGCTGCGGCTCCCCCGCAAGGCCGGGCTGCCCAAGGCGACGGAGTGGGCGCTGACCGGCGACCGGGTGAGCGCTGCCGACGCGCACGCCGCCGGGGTGGTCAACCGGCTGGTCCCGCCCGGGCAGGCGCTGACGGCGGCGCTCGAGCTGGCGCAGCAGATCGCCTCGAACGGGCCGCTGGCGGTGCAGGGCACCAAGCGCATCCTGGCCGAGGGCGGCAGCTGGCCGGCCGAGGAGGCCTTCGCGCGGCAGTGGGAGGTCTACGAGCCGATCCGCTCGTCGGAGGACGCGAAGGAGGGGGCGCGGGCCTTCACCGAGAAGCGCGCCCCCGTCTGGAAGGGCCGCTGACCTCCACTGCCCAGACCCTGCGGGCCTCTTCCCGACGCTGCGGCCGCGATCCGGGCCGCACCGTCCCGGGACCGCCCGCAGAGTGGAGCGCGGGAACGACAGAGGGCCGCTCCCCCACCGGGGAGCGGCCCTCTGCGACGTCTCAGCGCCAGTCGATGATTTCGTCGATCATCTGCGGCTGCCGCTGCTCGACCCAGTCGGCGTACTCCTGCATGTGCTCGCGCATGAGCTTCTCGGCGGCGTCGGCGTCGCCCCGGGCGATGGCCTCGGCGATGCCGGCGTGCACCTCGAGCACGTGCCGCCGCTGGTCCTTGGGCGAGAGCAGCCCGCTGATCTGGTCGCGGAAGATCTCCTCCAGCGACGAGCTCATCAGGTTCAGCACCGGGTTGCCCGACATGGACGCCACGGTCTTGTGGAAGTCGCCGGTGGCGTCGAAGTACTCGGCGTCGTCCTCGACCGGGGTGGCGTCGGGGTCTGCCACCGCCCCGACCAGCTCCTGACCGCGCCGCTCGGCGGCCAGCCGGGCCATCAGCGGCTCCAGGAGCAGCCGGGCCTCCACCAGCTGGCGGAAGGTGACCCCGCCGAGGTGGAAGAAGAGGCTCGACATCCGGCCGAAGTCGCGGGAGCCGACCTCGATGACCATCGGGCCGCCGTTGCGGCCGGGCTTCATCGTGATCAGCCCGTGCACCTCGAGGATGCGCAGGGCCTCGCGCAGCGAGCCGCGGCCCACGCCGTAGTCCTCGAGCATCTGGGCCTCGGAGGACAGCAGCGTGCCGGGCGGGAGCTTGCGGGAGACGATCTCGTGGACGATCTCCTGGGCGAGCGCCTCGGCCACCTTGGCGCCGCGCTTGATCGGACGCGGGGACGAGCCCGCGTCGCGTGGGCGGCCACTGGTGGTCATGTACCGGAGAGTAGTAGCCGTGCGCAGGGTTTCGCCCTCCCCCGCGCCCCGGCCCCCCGGATTGGTGAGACGACCCGGTGCCGGATGAGCGGGACGCGGGCGCCGGCGCCGCCCGGTGGTCGTGGCCGGACGCCCGGCGGGCGGGCGGCCCGGGGAGGCCGCGGCGCGCCCGCCACGGAGGCGACCGGCCCGGTCAGCGGCTTCAATGCCCTCGGGACGACGACGGCGTCGACCCCGGGCCGGGACGGGGCAGCGATGTACATCTGCATCTGCCGCGCGGTGAGCAGCACCACCGTGCGGGCGGTCGTCGCCGACGGCGCCCGGACCGTGCGCGAGGTGGCCGACGCGTGCGGCGCCGGCACCGACTGCGGGCGATGCGCGGTGCACGTGCGCGCCCTGCTGGAGGAGCGGTACGGGCCCCGGCGCCGTGGCCGCTTGCAGCCCGGGTCGCCGGTCACGTGAGGACGAGCGAGGGAGCGGCGCGATGGTCTACCTGGTGACGATCTTCCCGGTCGAGGACTACGACGACTACGCCGCGACGCTGGACCGCTCCGCCGACCGCTTCGCCCGGCTCGGCGCGACCCGGCAGTGGCTCTACCGGGCCACGGACGACGGCCGCGAGGTCATGAACGTCTTCGAGTTCCCGAGCGTCGAGCACGCCAAGGCGTTCCTGCGCTCGCCGGAGCTCGACATCCCCCGGTTCCTCGACTCCCTGACGCTCGAGATCTACCCGACCTTCTTCCTCGGCGAGCAGACGGTCGCGCGCGAGTTCACGCCCCACCCGCCGGACGGCGGACCCGCCGGCGGGTGAGGCGGGGACGGCTCAGACGTTCTGCGGGAAGCCGAGGTCCAGCCCGCCGTGGCTGGGGTCCAGCCAGCGGGAGGTGACGACCTTGCCGCGGGTGAAGAAGTGCACACCCTCGGTGCCGTGGGCGTGGGAGTCGCCGAACAGCGAGTGCTTCCAGCCGCCGAAGGAGTAGTAGGCCATCGGCACCGGGACCGGCACGTTGATGCCGATCATCCCGACCTCGACCTCGTTCTGGAACCGCCGGGCGGCGCCGCCGTCGTTGGTGAAGATCGCCGTCCCGTTGCCGTACTCGTTGCGGTTGACCAGGTCCAGCGCCTGCTCGTAGGTCTCCACGCGGAGCACCGACAGCACCGGGCCGAAGATCTCGTCGGTGTAGACGGTCATCTCGGGGGTCACCTGGTCCAGCAGCGTCGGGCCCAGCCAGAACCCGTCGGCGGCGCCGTCGGCCTGGACCTCGCGGCCGTCGACGACGACCTTGGCGCCCGCGGCCTCGCCGGCGTCGACGTAGGAGGCCACCCGGTCGCGGTGCTCGCGCGTCACCAGCGGGCCCATGTCGCAGCCGCGCCGTCCGTCACCGGTGCGCAGCGTGCGGGCCCGCTCGGCGATCCGCGCCACCAGGTCGTCGGCGATCCCGCCGACGGCCACCAGCGCGCTGATGGCCATGCACCGCTCCCCCGCCGAGCCGAAGCCGGCGTTGACCGCGGCGTCGGCGGCCAGGTCCAGGTCGGCGTCGGGCAGGACGACCATGTGGTTCTTCGCCCCGCCCAGGGCCTGCACCCGCTTGCCCGCGCGGGTGCCGTGTTCGTACACGTAGCGGGCGATCGGCGTGGAGCCGACGAAGGACACCGCGCGGACATCGGGGTGCTCCAGCAGCCGGTCGACGCTGACCTTGTCGCCGTTGACGACGTTGAAGACGCCGTCGGGCAGGCCGGCCTGCTTCCACAGGTCGGCAATCCACAGCGCCGCGGTCGGGTCCTTCTCGCTCGGCTTGAGGACGACGGTGTTGCCGGTGGCGATCGCGATCGGGAAGAACCACATCGGGACCATCGCCGGGAAGTTGAACGGGCTGATCACCGCGACCGGCCCGAGGGGCTGGCGGACCGAGTGGACGTCGACGGCCGTCGAGGCGTTCTCGGTGAAGCCGCCCTTGACCAGGTGCGGCACGCCGCAGGCGAACTCCACGACCTCCTGCCCCCGCGACACCTCGCCCAGGGCGTCGGACAGGACCTTGCCGTGCTCGGCGGTGATGATCTCGGCCAGCTCGCCCTTGCGCGCGTTGAGCAGCTCGCGGAAGGCGAACAGCACCGTCGACCGCCTGGCCAGCGAGGTGTCCCGCCAGGCGGGGAACGCCGCGACCGCCGAGGCCACCGCCGCGTCGACCTCCTCGACCGAGGCGAGCGCGACCTGACCGGTCACCTCACCGGTCGCCGGGTCGGTCACCGGGGCGGTGCGGCCGGAGGTGCTCTCGCGGCGGGCGCCGTCGATCCAGTGCGGGATGGTTGCGGGCATGGGTTCCCTCGCGGTGCTGGGCGGCGTGACCCCCGGAGAGTAGTGCCGGAGGCGCCACATCGGACCAAACGTTCGCTCCAGAGTGCCGGGGATCCGCTCCTCCGGAGGCGGGGCCGTCGTCGACGCCGACCGCGCGCCGGTGGGGCGTGGGCGCGTGGCGACACGGTGGACCCGCCGCCGGGTCGGGGCCACGGGGTGTCAGTAGGGGCGGCCCTCGCGGTCGAGGTAGTCCTCCGTCACCACGCCGCGGTCGACCAGCCGCCGGTAGGCGTCCTCGTCGAGGCCCAGCAGCTCCCGGAGGACGTAGGCGTTGTCCTCCCCCAGGACCGGCGCGCCCCGCGTCCACGCCGTGGGGACCCCCCGGACCGCCGGACCCAGGTGGTTGAAGCGGCCGACGTCCGTGCTGTCCAGCGGGCGGATCCAGTCGCGCGCCGCGAACTGCGGGTCGGCGGCCAGGTCGGCCTCGCCGAGCTGCGGCGCGGCCGCGACGCCGGCCGCCTGCAGCTCGGCGAAGCCCCGGTCGGCGTCGACCGTCGCGGCCCACGCGCCGATGGCCTCGTCGAGCGCGTCGTGGGCGGCGTGCCGGCCCGCCACGGTGGCCAGCGCGGCGTCCGCCGCGAGGTCGGGGCGGCCGATGACGGCGGCCAGCCGCAGCCAGGCGTCGTAGTCCGTGGCGGTCACGGCGAGGACCCGGCCGTCGGCGCACCGGTACACGCCCTGCGGTGCCACGTGCGGGTCGCGGTTGCCCCACCGCTGCGGCTGCCCGTCGAGCTGGAGGTCGACGAACACGTCGCCGAGCTGGGCCACGACGTTCTCGCTCTGCGCCAGCTCGACCACCTGCCCGCGGCCCGTGGCGGCGCGGTAGTGCAGCGCGGCCAGCACGGCGAAGACCCCGGCCGGCCCGGTGACGCCGTCCATGTGCTGGGTGGTCGGCGTCTCGTACAGCTCGGTGCCCCGGTGACCGACGAGCGAGGCGAAGCCGGTGAGCCCGTCGAACTGCCCGCCGAAGCCGGTGTAGTGGGCCCAGTCGCCGGACAGTCCCGCCGGGGGCACCCGCAGCACGACCAGCCGGGGGTTCACCTCGAGCAGCTCGCTCTCGTGGACGCCCAGCTGGTGCAGGGTGGAGGACTTCAGGTTCTCGACGAAGACGTCGGACTGCGCGACCAGGCGGAGGAACAGCTCACGCTGCTCGGCGTCGCGCAGGTCGAGGGTGCAGGACCGCTTGCCGCGGTTGATGGAGTTGTAGAGGGAGTGCCGGTTGTAGGGCCGGTCGGGCCGCTCGGGCCGGGCCGGGCCGTAGCCGCCGAGGATCGTGCTGAGCAGCATCTGCGGGTTCGGGCGCGGCGAGTAGCCCCGCGTGGTCGGCGGGAACACCCGCGGGCTCTCCACGCGGATGACCTCGGCCCCGAGGTCGGCGAGGTGCATCGTCAGCAGGGGTCCCGACCACACGGTCGTGAGGTCCAGGACGCGCAGACCGCGCAGCGGCGGGTCCTCCGCCGCGGGCGCGGCCACCGGGGGCGTGGTCGGCGTGCGGTCGGCGGCCGGGCCCGGCGGGTCGGACTGGCCGAGGGCCGGCGCCGGGCGGCGCAGGCGCCAGCCGCCCTCGGTGAACCGGTAGGGGGCGCCGGGCAGCAGCACCGGGCCCAGCTCGGGGTCGGTGGTGTGCTGCCAGAAGCCACGCTGGTGCAGGTGGTCGGCGGCGAGGACCTCCGCCGGGACGTGGACCGGCGTCACCGGCCAGCCGGCGGCCTGGGCGGCGTCGGTGATCTCCGCCCGCGTCCGCGTCAGCAGCCAGGGGTAGAGGGCGCCGTCGAGCACCTCCTTCGCCTCGGGCCGCACGAACGCGTCGGGGCGGGCGAAGAACTCCCGCAGCTCGTCGCTGTCGAGGACGGCGAGCATCTCCGGCAGCTGGGGCGGGATCATCATCATCGCGACGAAGCCGTCCAGGCACGGGTGCGGCCCGACCGGCAGCAGGGTGGAGCTGCTGTCGGCCACCATCTCCTCGAGGGGTTTGCGGTCCCCGTACTCCCAGCCGAGGTAGCGGCCGATGCGCGTCGGGTTGGCGGCGAGCGCCTCCGACGCGGCGCAGTCGACGAAGGCGCCCACCCCCGTCGCCCGCGCCCGGAGTGCGGCGGCGAGCGCGCCCATGGCCGCCGTGTGCCCGACGGCGCACTGGGCCACCGACCCCGGCAGCTTCACCGGTCCCCGCCGGTCGGCCACGAGGGTGCCCGCGAAGGTCTGCACGACCAGGTCGCTCCAGGCGTACCCGGCGTAGGGGCCGGTCGCCCCGAACCCGGTGATGGCGACGACGGAGAGCCCGGGCCGGGACCCCATGAGCTCCGCCCGGTCGACACCCCGGTCGGCCAGCGCCCCCGACCCCGGTGTCTCGACGACGAGGTCCGCGGCCTCGACGAGCGCGAGCAGCTCCGCCCCCGCGGCCGCGGACGCCTCGAGGACGACGCTGCGCTTGTTGGTGTTCAGGTTGGCGAAGGCGCCGCGCTGCGCCCGCAGCGGGTCCCCGGACGGCGGCTCGACCTTGGTCACGTCCGCGCCGAGGTCGGCGAAGACCTTGCCGCACCAGTCCGCGGCCACGCCGCTCCCCAGTTGGACCACCGTCATGTCGCTCAGCGCCTGCCGCACACCGGCTCCTCCGCTCGTGCCGGTCGGGCCGACCGCGGGTCGGTCAGCCACCGGTCCAGGTCGGCGAGTGTCGCCCGCCGCACGGTGTAGGACAGCGACCGGGCGCTGCCGTGGACGTCGATCAGCCCGGCCTGCGCCAGGGTCCGCACGTGGTAGGTCAGCATCGTCTTGGTCACGCCCAGCACGAGCTGCAGCTCACGGCGCGAGGTCTGCCCGCACCGGCACAGGTGCCCGACCAGCTGCCGCCGCAGCGGGTCGGCCAGCGCGCGGAAGACCGGGACCGGGCCGCCCCGCTCGTCCAGCACGTCCCGCTCGTGGAAAGGCACCACCCTCGGTCCGGCGCCGGTCACGGCAGCAGGTGCTCGACGACGCCGCGGACGTTCCGGCCGGCCCGCATGTCGGCGTAGCCCTCGTTGATCGTGTCGAGCGTGTACCGGCGGGTGATCAGCTCGTCGAGCCTCAGGTAGCCGCGGCGGTAGAGCTCGAGCACCGCCGGGATCTCCGCCGCGGGGCTCGACGCCCCGAACAGCGAGCCCTGGAGGCGCTTCTGGAACAGCGTCAGGTGGCGGGTGGAGATCGGGATGCTGACGTCGTCCTCGGCCCGTGGCAGGCCGGTGAGCACGCAGGTGCCGGCCTTGCGGACGACCTCCACACCGGCGGCGACGTGCTCGCCGGTGACCACCCCGACGCAGACGATGCAGGAGTCCGCGCCCTGGCCGTCGGTGAACGACCGGGCGATGTCGGTCGCCTCGGCCATCGTCGCCACGGCGTGGGTGGCGCCGAACCCGCGCGACGCCGTCCGCTTGGACTCGACGGGGTCGACGGCGATCACGACGGAGGCCCCGGCGTGCGCCGCCCCCTGGACGGCGTTCATGCCGATGCCCCCGACCCCCATGACGACGACGACGTGACCGGGCTGGACGCCGGCCGACCTGACCGCCGACCCCCAGCCGGTGACGACGCCGCAGCTGGTCAGCGCCGCGACGTCGAGCGGGACGTCGTCGGGGCACCGGACCGCCGACTGGACGGCCACCGTCGACAGCTCGCTGAACGTCGCGATGCCGGCGCCCTGCCCGACCGGCTGCCCGTCGAGGGACATCCGGCGGGTGCCGTCCTCCCGGACGCCGGAGAGGACCCGCGCCCCGTTGTCGCAGAGGTTGTGCATGCCCGACGCGCACCAGCGGCAGAACCCGCAGGCCGGCAGGAACGACAGCACCACCCGGTCGCCCACCGACCACCCGGGGGTGTTCGGCCCGACCTCCTCGACGACTCCCGCGCCCTCGTGGCCCCCGGCCATGGGGAACGCCTCGGGCGGGGCCGGCAGGTCGCCGGTGGTGATGTGGTCGTCGGAGTGGCAGAGCCCGGCGGCGGCCATGCGGATCAGCAGCTCTCCCTGCCGGGGTCCCTCCAGGTCGAGCTCGGTGACCTCCCACTTGCCGGGCTGGCTGAACAGGACGGCTGCTCTCGTGCGCATCGTGCGGCTCCTCGGCGACGGGGGGTGGACGGCGAGCCGGGTGGCCCGCTGAGCCCGCGACCGTGTGGCTGCGGTCACATCGGCGGCGACCATAGTGACGGGCCCCCGGCTCGCGCAATCACAGAAGTTGATTTGGTAGAACCCCCTTCTGCTCAGCCGTGAGCTGTGCCACAGTACGGCCCGTGCCGAGCCCCGAGACCCGGGTCACACCGCTCTCCCGGACCTCCACCACACCCCTGGGTCGGCCACCTGCCGGCTCCTCCCGGGCCGGCCACCCGCTCATCCAGCTCGACGGGCGCCGCCCGTCGCGGCGGGACCACCCCGGCCCCGGCGGGCGTCCCCGACGCCGAAGCCCCCACCAGGAATGACGAAGGAGTCGTCTTGCGTACCAGGAACGCAGTGGCAGCGACAGCGGCCTGCCTGCTCGTGCTCGGGATGTCGGCGTGCGGGTCGGACGACGAGGAGGGCGGCGGCAGCGCCGGTGGGTCCAGCGACACGGCCAGCAGCGGCGACGGCGGGACGCTGCGGATCGGCCTGATGACGGAGCGGACCGGCCCGGCCAGCGCCCAGAAGGGCGAGCGCTCGGAGACCGGCTTCAACGCCCGGCTGGCGGCCTACCAGGACGAGGGCGGCGAGTGCGCCGGCACCGACTTCGAGCTGGTCGTCGCCGACACGACCTCCAACCCGCAGGGCGCGCTCGGTGCCGCGCAGCGCCTCGTGCAGCAGGAGGACGTCTTCGCCGTCCTCGGCGACAGCCAGCTCTTCTACGCCGCGGCCGACTACCTGGTCACCCAGGCCGCCGACATCCCGGTCATCGGCCCGGCGACCGACGGGGCACCGCAGTGGCTGGAGAGCGGCACCAACCTCTTCCCCGCCTCCCCGCCGCCGATCACCGACGTCGTGTTCACCACCACCGGCGAGTTCCTCGCCCAGCAGGGGGTCACGAAGCTCGCCGGGGTCGCCATGGCGACCCCGTCGTCCCAGGCCACCCTCGAGACGATCCTCCGGTCGGCCGAGGCCGCCGGGCTCGACGAGGGGTACGTGAACAACAGCATGCCGCTGGGCAGCGAGGACGTCGGCGCGATGGTGCTGGGCATCCAGGACTCGGGCAGCGACGGGCTCTACCTGCCGATCACGACCAACGCAGCGGCCGCGATCATGCAGGGCCTGAAGCAGGCGGACTACGACTTCGAGGCCGCCATCCTGGCCAGCGGGTACGGCGGCATCACGCTCGAGAACCAGCCCTTCGTCGACGCCGCGCAGGGCGCGAGCTTCACGCTCGGTTACACGCCCGTGCAGGTCGAGTCCGAGGCCACCACCCGGCTGCAGCAGTACATGGAGGAGGCCGGCGTCCCGTTCGGCATCCCCGACCTCGGCCAGGCCCAGGGCTGGATGATGGCCGACCTGCTGCTGCACGGCCTCGAGCTCGCCGGGTGCGACGCCTCCCAGGCCGACTTCATGGCGGCACTGTCGGAGGACACGACGTGGAACGCCGGCGGCCTGTACCCCCGCGAGTTCGACTTCTCCGACCACCGCGACCTCGGCCAGGAGTGCAGCTACTTTGTGACCCTCGAGGGCGAGGAGTTTGTGCCGGTGTCCGACGAGCCCATCTGCGGCGAGCCGGTCGACTCCTGACCCGCACCGGGACCCGGGGAGGCGTCCCCGGGTCCCGGTCGCGAGGTCACCGTTGACAGCCGCAACTGTGAGCCAGATCATGGGATACGGCGTTCTACTACTTCGGGAGTCACCGTTATGGCAGACCTGATCGACCCCCGGTCCTCCTACGTCGCCGGCGGGTGGGCGGACACGGCCGGCACGTTCGCCGTGGAGGACCCCGCGGACGAGTCGGTGCTGTGCGAGGTCGCCCCGGCCTCCGCCGCCGACGTCGAGCGGGCCGTGGAAGCCGCGCGCCGCAGTTTCGACTCCGGGGTGTGGGCCGACCGGCCGGCCGCCGAGCGCGCGCAGACCGTGCGGGCCCTGCTCGACCACCTCGCGTCGATGGACGAGGCGCTCCCCGCGACCATCTCGGCCGAGGCCGGCCAGCCCACCTGGTTCGCCCAGGGGACCCAGTTCGCCGGCGGGCTCGACCTGGGCCGCCGGACCGTCGACCTCTACCTGTCGATGGCGCACGAGGAGATGAACCCCGTGCCGGTCGACGAGCTCGTCCGCGGCAGGGTCGCGCTCAGCGTGCGCCGGCACGAACCGGTGGGCGTGGTCTCCGCGATCACCCCGTACAACGGCGCCTTCATCATGGCGATGCAGAAGGTGGTGCCGGCGCTGATGGCGGGCAACTCCGTCGTCCTGCGCCCCAGCCCGCTGACGCCGCTGTCATCGCTGGCGCTGGGCCTGGCCGCCGAGGCGGCCGGCCTGCCCGCCGGTGTGCTCAGCGTCCTGGTCGAGGAGGGCGCCGCCGGCGCGGAGGCGATGACCACCGACCCGCGGGTCGACATGGTGTCGTTCACCGGGTCGACCGGCGTCGGACGGCAGATCCTCGCCCAGGCCGCACCCACGGTGAAGCACGTGGCCCTCGAGCTCGGCGGCAAGTCGGCGCAGATCTACCTGCCCGACGCGCTGCACCGGGTGGCGCAGGGAGCGGCGGCCGTCGTCGCGGCCACCGCCGGCCAGGCCTGCGTCGCGGCCACCCGGATGCTCGTGCCGCAGGAGAGCAAGGACGACGCCCTCGCCGCGGTGACCGCCGCCTACGGCGCCCTCCGGGTCGGGCCCCCCACCGCGCCCGACACCGTGCTGGGGCCGGTCATCAGCGCCGCCCAGCGGGCCCGGTGCGAGCGCTTCGTCGCCCTGGCCGAGGAGCACGGCGGCAAGGTCGTCGCCGGCGGCGGCCGCCCGGCCGGCCTCGACCGCGGCTACTACGTCGAGCCCACCGTGCTCGACGTCCCGGACAACTCCAACCCCGCGGCCCAGGAGGAGATCTTCGGCCCGGTCCTCACGGTGATCGGCTACCGCGACCTCGACGACGCCGTCGCCATCGCCAACGACAGCCCCTACGGGCTGTCCGGCCAGGTGCACGGCGCCGACGTCGCGGCGGCCACCGCGGTGGCCCGGAGGCTGCGCACTGGCGCGGTCAACGTCAACACCTCCGTCTTCAGCGCCTACGCACCCAGCGGCGGCTACAAGCAGTCCGGGCTGGGGCGGGAGCGCGGGCCCGACGGGATCCGCGCCTTCCAGGAGGTCAAGCACATGTCCATCGGCGAACTGCCCCGATAGAAACCGGATCAAGGGAGCGACCATGACCACGGAACAGACCACTGACCTGAACCTCGACTGGCTGATCTCCGTCGACGACCACGTGCTGGAGCCCCCCAACGTCTGGATCGACCGGGTGCCGGCCAAGGACCGCGACCGGGCGCCCCGGCTGATCGTGGAGGGCGACACCGACTACTGGCTCTACGAGGGCAAGAAGATGCCCGGGTCGGGGCTGTCCGCCGTGGTCGGCAAGAAGAAGGAGGACTTCAGCCCCGAGCCCATCAGCTACGCGGAGATGGCGCCCGGCTGCTACGACCCGAAGGCCCGGCTGGAGGACATGGACCGCGCGGGCATCCTCGCCTCGCTGAGCTTCCCCTCGCTCCCCCGCTTCTGCGGCCAGCTGTTCGCCGAGGCCAGCGACCGCGACTTCGGCCTGGTCTGCCTCAAGGCCTACAACGACTGGATGATCGAGGAGTGGTGCGGCGCGGCACCGGGTCGCTACATCCCGCTGACCCTCATCCCCATCTGGGACACGACGCTGGCGGTGCAGGAGATGGAGCGCTGCGCCGCGATGGGCTCGCACGCGTTCGCGTTCTCCGAGAACTTCGCCCCGCTCGGCTACCCGACGATCAACGACAAGGACGGCCACTGGGAGCCCGTGCTCGCCGCGGCCAACGACCTGGAGATGGTGGCGTGCATGCACGTCGGGTCGTCCTCGACGCTGCCGGCGATCGCCCACGACGCGCCGTTCATGGCGAACCTGACCTGGGGGGCCAGCCGCACCTCCGGCACCATGCTGGCCTGGCTCTTCAGCGGCTGGTTCCAGAAGTACCCGAACCTGAAGATCGCCCTGTCCGAGGGCGAGATCGGCTGGATCCCCTACTTCCTCGAGCGCGGCGAGCAGGTGCTGGACAAGCAGCGGCACTGGGTCAAGAAGGGCGTGACCTTCATGGACCACGCCCAGGGCAGCAACGCGATCGACTACGACGACTTCGACCTGCGGCAGCTGTACAAGGACCACGTCTTCGGCTGCATGATCGAGGACAAGCACGGCATCGCCTCGATCGACGAGATCGGCGAGGACAACATCATGTGCGAGACGGACTACCCGCACTCGGACACCACCTGGCCCGACAGCATCCACGTGGTCAAGCGGATCATCGACCACCTGCCCCCGGAGACGCAGTACAAGATCCTCCGGGGCAACGCCGAGCGCCTTTACCAGTTCACCCCGGCCGAGCCGCCCGCCGTCTCCCGTGCCTGACCGCCGTGGCTGACGTGGCGCCTGCGGGCCCCGCGGTCGTGATCGACCGCGAGGCCTGCCTCGGCACCGGCATGTGCATCGTCTACGCGCCGCAGACCTTCGCCCACGACGACGAGACGAAGGCGGTCCTGCAGGACCCGCCGCACGACTCCGCGGACGAGGTGGCCGGCGCCGTGGAGGCGTGTCCGATGGGCGCGCTCGCCCTGCACGTCCCCTCCCCCGCGGAGGGCTGAGCACCGCGGGTGGGGCCCCGGGACCGGGCCCCACCCGCCGGGGCGGGGGGGGCGGGCGGGGGGGGGGGGGCGCGGGGGGGTGGGTGGGGGGAGGGGGTGCGGGAGAAGGGGGGGGTGGCGGCACGATCACGCTGAGAGAGGGTGGTGGCCGGCCGCCCGCCGCCCGACCGAGGAGGAGCCACTCGTGGC
>NZ_JBJGZX010000052.1:0-21749 GCF_054050735.1 Blastococcus sp. SYSU D00813 | reverse complement strand
GGCTGGGGGGGGGGGGGGGTTCGGGGCGGGGCGCCCCCCCCCCCCCCCCCCCCCCCCCCCCCCCCCCCCCCCCCCCCCCCCCCCCCCCCGGGTGCGACGGAGGACCGTCAGATCTTGCCGACGAGGTCCAGGCTCGGGGCGAGGGTGGTGTCGCCCTCCTCCCACTTGGCCGGGCAGACCTCGTTCGGGTGCTCGCGGACGTACTGCGCGGCCTTGACCTTGCGCAGCAGCTCGGCGGCGTTGCGGCCGACGCCCTCGGAGGAGATCTCCAGGAACTGGATGACGCCGTCGGGGTCGATCAGGAAGGTGGCGCGGTCGGCCAGGCCCTGGCCGGGGCGCATGACCTCGAAGTTGTTCGTGATCGTGCCGGTCGGGTCGCCGACCATCGGGTACTGGACCTTGGCGATCGTGTCCGAGGTCTCGTGCCACGCCTTGTGGGTGAAGTGCGTGTCGGTCGAGACGGAGTAGATCTCGACCCCCAGGGCGCGGAAGTCCTCGTACAGGTCGGCCAGGTCACCCAGCTCGGTCGGGCAGACGAAGGTGAAGTCCGCCGGGTAGAAGAAGACGACGGACCAGCGACCGCGCAGGTCGGCGTCGGAGACGTCGACGAACGCGCCGTTGTGGAACGCGGTGGCCGCGAACGGCTTGATCTCGGTGTTGATGAGGGCCACGGGGGATGCCTCCGCTCGTTGGTGTGGACAACCGGCTTTTCTTGAACCGTACAAGAAAGGCACGATCTGCCACGAGGGCCGCCACGAGGAGGTTCGTCACGTCGTGGCGCGGTGGCGGAGTCCCCGCGGATGTGGCAGGGGGTCGCCGGTCAGCCGCCGGGCCGGGCCAGGTCGTCGATCAGCCCGGCGCAGGTGACCGGGTCCTCGAGCACGAGGTGGTGGTGCAGCCCGGGGACCCGGACGGCGCGGACGCCGGGCAGCATCCCCGCGACCTCCGCGGCCTTGGCGTCGTCCACCACGAGGCTCTCGCCTCCGGAGACGTAGGCGACCGGCACCGTCAGCGTCGTGGCCGCGTGCATCGTGTGCTCGTCGTAGAGCGTGGGGAACCGCTGCCCCCCGTGCTTCCACGTCCAGCCGCCCTCGACGGCGCGGACCGAGTACTCGGCGACCGGCCGCAGCAGGTCCGCCGGCGGGTCGGGCTGCGGCGGGGCGAAGCGGAAGGCGGCGACCGCCGCCTCGCGGGTGGGGTACAGCTTCGGCGGGCGCGGTGGCGGGAGGCTGCGCCCGCGCAGCGTGTCCGGGAGCAGGATCCCGCAGTCGAGGAGGACCAGGCCGCCCACCCGGTCCGGGTGCCGGCCGCCGGCGAGGACGGCGACCCGGCCACCGAGGCTGTGGCCCACCACGACGGGCCGGTCGGCGTCGGCGGCCTCGGCGACCGCCACGACCTCCCGCGCCCACTGGGCGCCGGAGTACTCCGCGCGGTGCCCGCTGTCGCCGTGGCCGCTCAGGTCCAGGGTGACCACCCGCCAGCGGTCGGCCAGCAGCGGGACGACGGCGTGCCACCACACGTGGTGCGCGCCGTGGCCGTGCACCAGGACGAGCGAGCGGTCACCGCTGCCGGTCACGCCGTACCGGACGGGCACGCCCTCGACGACGACCTCGTGCGGCAGGGCGGCGGGGGGCTCGGGCACGGCCGGCATCGTGCCCCACGCGGGCGGGCCGGGACTCAGGCGTCGATGCCGTCGGGGATGCGGTCGGGCACCCGGGGGAGGGCCGGCGCCGGCTCGCGGGTGTCCTGCATGCGGACCAGCACCAGCGTGGCGGCCAGGGCGCAGGCCGCCGTCAGCAGGAAGACCAGCGCGAACGGGCCGGCCGTGGTGGCGTCGCCGGCCAGGGCGGTGAACAGGCCGATGCCGATGACGGCCCCGACCTGGAAGCCGGTCTGCTGCAGCGAGGCGGCCAGGCCGACGTCGCGGGCGTCGACCGCCGCGCCCTGCGCCGCGAGCAGGCCGGGGGCGGCGTGGCCGTGCGCGTAGCCGCTCAGCGCGATGGCGACGGCGACGACCACGAGCGAGGTCGCCCAGGCGCCCACGGCCATGGCGGCCAGGGCGGCGGCGAAGGCGGCACAGGCGACCAGGACGACGCGCCGCTCGCCGAAGCGCGCGCCCCACCGCCCGGCCGTCGGGGAGGCCAGCAGGATCGACAGCGCCCGCGGGACGGTGAGCAGCGACGTGACTGCGGCGGTCAGCCCGAGCACGCCCTGCAGGAACAGCGGGGTGACGACGAAGTTGCCCATGTAGCCGGCGCCGAGCAGCAGGCTGGCGCCGGTCACCACCCGCACGTTGCGCACGCCGAGGACGCGCACCGGCAGCAGCGGCGACGCGGCCCGCCGCTCCACGCGGACCAGCGCCCATGCCCCGAGGGGGACCGCGGCCAGGCAGGCGACCGGCAGCGGGGACCAGCCCCACACCGCCAGCCGGTTGACGCCGAGGGTGAGCGCGAGCGTGGTCCCGGCCAGCAGGAGCGCGCCGGGGACGTCGAGGGACCCGGGCGTGCGCTCGTCGTCGGCCGGCAGCACCAGCAGCGACAGCACGAGCGCGACCACGCAGAAGGCGACCTGCCCGACGAACACCGACCGCCAGCCGACGAGGTCGACCAGCGGGCCGCCGGCCACGACCCCGATGACCGCGGCCCCCGAGGTGACGGCGCCGACCCGCGCGCCGGCCCGCATCTGCCGGCCGGGCGGGCTGGCGCGGAACAGCAGGGCGACCGCCGTCGGCACGGTGGCCGCCGCGCCGGTCTGCGAGAGGGTGCGCGCGGCGATGAGGCTGGTCGCGTCCCAGGCCAGCGCGCTGGCGGCGGCGAAGACGGTCGCCACGACGATCCCGGCGAGGTACACCCGCCGGTGCCCGTGCAGGTCGCCGAGCCGGCCGAACAGGGGGGTGGTGACCGCGGCGGCCAGGAGCGGGGCGGTGGTGACCCAGACGACCGTCGAGGGCAGTGCGTCGAGGTCCTCGGCGATCGGCTGCACCGCGATGGTGAGGATCGTCGACGGGAACGCCGTCGTGAAGAGCCCGATCAGCAGGGCCGCGGTCACCCGGCGTCCGCGGGATCCCCCGGTGTCCTCCGCCCGCACGCGCCCCAGGGTCGCACGCCACGGCGGTGCCGGGACCGGGACCGGGAAGGCTTCCCGTGTGAGGGTCGACACGCCTGCAGGACGCGCACGCGCTGCGCGGCCGGCGCCGGGCGCGGCTGTCCGGGCCGGAGCTGCCCGAGCCCGCGAGCTCGAGCGCCGGGGAGCCCGACCGCTCCCGGCCGGCGGCGCAGCGCGGCGGCGGGGCGCCGGAGCCCGCGTGAGGGCGCCCGGCACTCCGGTGGAGGGCGACCGGATGGCGGACGAGGGACCTACGCCCCTCCCGTGGTGTGCCCGGCCGGGGGACCGTCGGCGCGGTCGAGGAGCGGTCCGAGGAGGAGACGGAGATGAGCGAGCGGATCACCTGGGAGCGGTGTCCCGGCTGCGGCGACACGGCCGCGGTCGGGTGGGCCGGGGAGCGGCCGGTGGAGATCGACTGCCTGCAGGGGTGCGTGGTCCCGCTCGGGTGCCTCACCGAGGCCGTCGGGCAGCCGGCGCCGGGGCGGTCGCGGCCCTGAGTGCAGGAGCCGCGGCCGGCCGTGGGTGGTCCGGGGTGCGGAGCTGACTAGTGTCGCGCCGGTGGTGGCGGAGCAGCCGGGGCCGGCAGGCGACGACGGAGCGACTCCCGCCGGCCGTCGTCGGCGGGGCCGGATGGAGCGCGGCGACGCGTCCCGGCAGCTGATCCTGGCCACCGCCGAACGGCTCTTCGCCGAGAACGGGATCTCCGCGGTGTCGAGCCGGCACGTCAGCGAGGCGGCGGGCCAGCGCAACAGCGCCGCGGTCGGCTACCACTTCGGCAGCCGCGCCGACCTCGTCCGGGCCATCCTGCGGACCCACTCCGAGCCGATCGAGCGACGGCGCGCGGAGCTGGTCGAGGAGCTGGGCGGCGACCCGTCGCTGCGCGACTGGGTGGCCTGCCTGGTGCGCCCGTCCACCGACCACCTGGCCGCCCTCGGCGGTCCGACCTGGTTCGCCCGGCTGCGCGCGCAGGTGGTGACCGACCCGGTGTTCCGGGAGCTGGCGCTCGAGGACAGTGCCCGGTCGGCGGCCCTGCGCCGGGTCGTCGACGGGATCCGGGACCGTGTGCGCGACCTGCCGCCCGCTGTCTACCAGGAGCGGCGGGACATGGAGGTGCAGCTGCTCGTGCACGGCTGCGCCGATCGCGAGCGCGCCCTCGCCGAGGGCCGGCCCACCCCGCGGGCCACGTGGCAGGAGGCCGCGACGGGGATCGTCGACGCCCTGGTGGGCCTGTGGCTCGCGCCGGTCTCCGCGGGAGCACCCCGACCGGTTTAAATCAAGTGTTGTAAACCGTGGGTGTCGTCCGTAGCGTCGGTCACAGGTCGCCGGACGGACGAGGAGGCACTCATGAGCGCACTGGTCGAGGACCTGCGGGTGGTCGACGCCGACGCCCACATGACGGAGCGGCACGACCTGTTCACCGCACGGGCGCCGAAGGGGTACGAGGACCGGGTGCCGCACGTCGAGCGGATCGACGGCGTGGACATGTGGGTCATCGAGGGGAGGACGTTCGGCCGGGCCGGCTCGGGCGGCACGATCGACCTCGAGGGCAAGAAGCACCCGTGGCGGGACTCGCAGGGCGGGTCGTGGGGGATCCAGGACGTGCACGTGGCCGCCTGGGACCCGAAGGCGCGGATCGAGCTCATGGACGAGCTGGGCATCCACGCCCAGGTCATCTACCCGAACGCCATCGGCCTCGGCGGGCAGAACTTCGCCAGGTCGGGCTCGGACCCGGCGCTGCTGCGGCTCGTCGTCGAGATCTACAACGACCACATGGCCGAGGTGCAGGCCGAGTCGGGCAACCGGCTGCTGCCGATGCCGATCATGCCGGCGTGGGACATCGACGCCTGCGTGCGCGAGGCCCAGCGCTGCGCGGAGCTGGGCATGCGCGGGGTCAACATGACCGCCCACCCGCAGGACGCGGGCTCGGCCGACCTCGGCGACCCGGCCTGGGACCCGTTCTGGGAGGTGTGCGCCGGGATGAAGCTCCCGGTGCACTTCCACATCGGTGCCAGCCAGACCTCGCTGTCCTACTTCGGCACCACCTACTGGCCCAGTCAGGACGACTACGTCAAGCCGGCCATCGGCGGTGCCTCGCTGTTCCTCAACAACTCGCAGGTGCTGCTCAACAGCGCGTACTCCGGGATGTTCGACCGCCACCCCGACCTCAAGATGGTCTCCGTCGAGAGCGGCATCGGGTGGGTGCCCTTCATGCTCGAGGCGATGGACTACGAGCTCGAGGAGAACGCGCCCGAGTGGTTCGACAAGCTGCAGAAGCTGCCGTCGGAGTACTTCCGGGACAACTGGTACGCCACCTTCTGGTTCGAGAAGGGCCGCGGCGACCTGCAGCACCTCATCGACACCGTCGGCGAGGGCAACGTCATGTTCGAGACCGACTTCCCGCACCCGACCTCGCTGCACCCCAACCCGCTGGACATGGTCAAGGAGCAGGTCGGGAAGCTCCGCCCGGAGACCCAGCGCGCGGTGATGGGCGGCAACGCGGCGCAGCTCTACCGCCTCTGGTAGCCCGCGCCGCACCCGACGGCCGCACGACGGGCCCGTCCCCCGACCACCGGGGGGCGGGCCCGTCCGCGTCGCACCGTGCGGTCGCTCGCGGCGTCGGCTCCCGCCCGGCCGCTGCGGCGCCGGGGACGGCACAGGCCGGCGACCCGAGGGTCCGCCGGCCTGTCGAGGAGGAGGGGTGCGCCATCAGGGACTCGAACCCCGAACCCGCTGATTAAGAGTCAGCTGCTCTGCCAATTGAGCTAATGGCGCGTGCCGCCCGGTCGCCCGGGCAACGAGGGAGAACGATACCAGCGCCCTGCGGGTCGCCGTCGCCGGGTCCCGGTCGTCCGCCGCGCGCGGGCGCCACCGCCCGGTCGCTCCTCCGTGGGACGCTGGGTCCGGCGGCCACGGGGGCGGGCCGCGGGGGACGGAAGGGGAGTCGGACCGAGTGCGACGGACAGCCGCTGTGGCCGCGCTGGGAGCGTTGCTCCTGCTCGCGGGGTGCCAGGACGACGGGGGCTCCGGCGGGTCCTCCGCTGCGTCCTCCTCGTCGTCGTCGCCACCGGAGGCCGGCCCCGCCGAGGTGGCGCTGAGCGTCGTCGACGGCAGCGTCGACGTCTCGCCCGTCGTCCCGCTGGAGATCTCCGTCACCGACGGCGAGCTCGGCGAGGTCACGCTGACCGACGCCGCCGGCGCGCCGGTGCCCGGCACCGTGGCCGACGACCCGGACGCCCCCGAGGTCGACGTCTGGACGCCGGACGTCGAGCTGGCCTACGGCGCCACCTACACCCTCACCGCGAGCGCCGAGGGCGCCGACGAGGAGACCGTCGAGGCGTCGTCCACCTTCACCACGGTGACGCCCGCGCAGGTCTCCACCCCGAGCATCGGCCCCCTCGACGGGCAGACCGTCGGGGTCGGCATGCCGATCCGGGTGTACTTCGACCAGCCGGTCACCGACCAGGCCGCGGTCGAGAGCCACCTGCTCGTCGAGAGCTCGACGCCGACCGACGGCGTCTGGAGCTGGCTGAGCGACACCGAGGTGCACTTCCGCCCGTCGACGTACTGGCCGGCCAACACCGACGTCACGCTGAACGCCGACCTGTACGGCGTCTCCTTCGGCGACGGGGTCTGGGGGGAGAAGGACCGCACGGTCTCCTTCCGCGTCGGGGACAAGCACGTGTCGATCGCCGACGCCGGCACCCACACCATGCAGGTCTTCGAGAACGACCAGCTGGTGCAGACCTACCCGATCAGCGCGGGCAGCGACGACAACCCCAGCCACAACGGCGTCCACGTGGTCACCGAGCTCAACCGCAACCGGATCATGGACTCGAGCACCTACGGCGTCCCGGCCGACAGCCCGGGCGGCTACCGGACGCCGGTGGAGTACGCCGTCCGAATCTCGAACAACGGCGAGTTCGTGCACGCCGCGCCCTGGTCGGTGGCCCAGCAGGGCAACAGCAACGTCTCGCACGGCTGCATCAACATGTCGACCGAGCGGGCGGCCTGGTTCTTCGACTTCTCGCAGCCCGGCGACATCGTCGAGATCAACAACTCGATCGGGCCGCCGCTGGGTCCGGCCGACGGCGACATCTACGACTGGACGATCTCCTGGGACGAGTGGCGGGCCGGCAGCGCCCTCCAGTAGCCCGACCGCACTCCCTCCCGCGCCACCACCGCCCGCGCCCGGCTCCCGGACGCGGGCGGTCGCGGTTACCGGGCCCCCGGCGCGGGCATCTCCCGGGTCCCGCCGCCCCTCGAGGAGGACCCTGTGGACACCTGGGTGATCGTGCTGATCGTCGTGGTCGCCGTGCTGCTGCTGGCCGCCCTCGCCCTGGCGATGGCCAAGCGCAACCGCATCGGGGCCGCCCGCAAGCGGGAGCAGGCGCGCGAGCACCTGCAGGAGGCGCAGCTGCGGGGCGTCCAGGCCGAGAAGGAGCAGGCGCTGGCCGAGGAGCAGGCCGCCCGCGCCCGCCGGGAGCGGGCCGAGGTCGAGGAGCGCACCCGGCTGGCCGAGCAGGAGGCGGCCCAGCGCGCCGCCGCCGCGCACGAGCACGCCACCGCCGCCGAGGAGCTCCGCGCCAAGGCGGAGCGGCTCGCGCCCGACCTGACCACCGACCGGCCCACCCACCCCGAGGGCGGCGCCACCCGCCGCTGAGTTCCGCGCCGCCCGCGGGTCTGAGTCCCGGAGGGGCGCGACCGCGCCCCCGGACCCGGGAGGCGCCATGACCGACCTGCTCGCCATCGGCACGCGCAAGGGACTCTGGCTGGCCCGCAGCGACGACGACCGCCGCAGCTGGACCCTCGACGGCCCGCACCTGCTGGCCCAGGAGGTGGCCGCGGTCTCGGTCGACACGCGCGGTCCGGCGCCCCGGGTGCTCGCCGGCGTCCAGTACGGCCACTGGGGCCCGACCGTGATGCGCTCGGACGACCTCGGCCGCAGCTGGCAGGAGACCGCGTCCGGGGCCATCCGGTTCCCGCAGGACACCGGCGCCGCGCTGTCCCGGGTGTGGCAGCTGCGCCCGGACTCCGCCGACCGGCCCGGGGTGGTGTGGGCCGGCTGCGAGCCGCACTCGCTGTGGCGCAGCGCGGACGGCGGCTGCACCTTCGAGCTGGTCCGCGGCCTGTGGGACCACCCGCACCGGCCCACCTGGGAGCCCGGTGGCGGCGGAGGAGCGGTGCACACCGTGCTGCCCGACCCCGCCTCCGACCGGGTGCTCGTCGCGATGAGCACCGGCGGGGTCTACCTCAGCGAGGACGGCGGCGGCTCCTGGGAGCCGCGGAACAGGGGGATCACCGCGGTCTTCCTCCCCGACGAGCTGCCCGAGTACGGGCAGTGCGTGCACAAGGTCGCCGTCGACGCCGGGGACCCCGACCGGCTGTACGCGCAGAACCACTTCGGCGTCTTCGCCACCGACGACGCGGGGGTCTCCTGGCGGTCCGTCGCCGGTGGCCTGCCGGCCGACTTCGGCTTCCCGATCGCCGCCTCGCCGCGGACCCCCGGCACCGCGTGGGTGGTCCCCCTCGTCGCCGACGTGGAGCGGCTGCCGCCGGGCGGCCGGCTGCGGGTGCACCGCACCCGCGACGGCGGCGGCACCTGGACCGAGCTCGGGGAGGGGCTGCCCGACGCCAGCTGGGCGGCGGTCATGCGCGATGCCCTGTGCGTGGACGACGGCGACCCGACCGGCGTGTACGTGGGCACCCGCGACGGCTGCGTCTACGCCTCGGCCGACGAGGGCGACACCTTCGCGCTGGTCGCCGCGCACCTGCCCGACGTCCTCGCGGTCCGGGCGGCGAGGCTGCCATGAGCGCGGAGGTGGTGCTGCCCGGCGTCCTGGCCGACCTCGCCGGCGGGGCCAAGCACCTCACCGTCGACGGCGGCGGCTCGCTGGCCGACCTGCTCGACCGGCTGGCCGCGCAGCACCCGCTGCTGGCCCGCCGCATCCGGGACGAGACGGGGGCGGTGCGCCGGTTCGTCAACGTCTACGTCGACGGTGACGACGTCCGCTTCGGGCAGGGGCTGGACACCCCCGTCCGGGACGGCGCGGTGGTGCAGGTGCTGCCGTCGGTGGCCGGCGGCTGACCGCGGCTCCCGGAGCCGGCTCAGAGGGTGGCCAGCTCCGCGCACTCGGGGCACAGCTGCTCGTCGTCGTAGCCCTGCGGCGGCCACGGCGTCTGCTCGTCGACGGCCACGTAGGCGCCGCACAGCGACTTGCGGCTGCGCCCGTGCACCCGGCCGATCGTCGCGTGCAGGGGACCGATGCGGCGGGGCTGGAGGCCGTCGGCGGTCCCGACCGCTCCGACCATGACCACCGCGTGCGCGGTGCCGTACGCGTAGGCCGTCGTCATGTCCGCCAGGGTCCGAGCCGACCGGGGGAGGGGCCAGCACCCGGGGAGGGCGTGTCCGCTCCACCCGTCCCACGCGTCCCAGCTGGCACGGCCACCCGGCGCCGTCCGCCGCGCCCGACGCGCCCCGTGCGGGACCCGGGAGGGGTGCATGGCAGCTCTCCCCACCGTTCGGGACGAGTTTCGGCAGGTCAGCGCCCCGGGCGCGCCGGGGCCGGCCACCTAGCGTCGTCCGCATGCAGACCAGCGCCGACGTCCGTCCCGTCCTCGAGGCCCTCGCGGCCGACGACCAGCCGGCCACGATGTTCGCGCTGCTGGCGCGGCTCAACCCGCGCCCGGCCTCGGGCGACGCGGCGGCCTGGCGGCAGCGCCAGGTCGAGTTGCTCGACTGCTTCACGCGGGCCCACGAGGCCGGCTACCTCGACTCGCTGCCGCGCGAGCCGGGCCAGGTCACCGAGACCTTCGCGCTCACCGCGCGGGGCCGCGACCTGCTCACGACCGACGTGACCCGGCCGTTCTCCCGCGTCCCCGGCGGCCTGCCCACGGACACCCCGCCGCCGGCCGTCGAGCGCCGTGGCGGCCGGTGGGTGCTGCGCGGCCGGACCAGCGTCCGGATCGGCTGAGCGGCTGCTCGGCGGCCGGCCCGCCCGCGATCATGGTCGTGTCGCCGCTCGACGCAGCGTGTCGTCGCGTGTCTGCGGCAACGTCCCCATGATCGCGGGGGAGGGGGCGCTCAGCCCAGCTGCGCGGCGACCAGCGGCTCGAGGTTCACGCCCGGCTTGTCGCGCAGCACGCCCATCACCCACTTGGTGGTGAACAGGGCGAGCAGCTCGCCGTCGGCCCGCCGCATCACCTCGGTGCCGCTGGAGGCGGTGATGACCGGCACCGACGCCTCGTCGGTGCGCATGGCCAGGGAGTAGGGCAGCGGCTCGAGGCTGATCCGGGCGCCGAACTCGTGCTCCATGCGGTGGCTCGCGACCTCGAACTGCATGGGGCCGACGACGGCGAACACCGGGGCGCCGTCCCCGCGCCGCTCGGAGGTCAGCACCTGGACCACGCCCTCGCCGGCGAGGGTCTCGATGCCCTTGCGGAACTGCTTGTACCGGCTGGTGTCGGCCACCCGCGCGACCGAGAAGTGCTCCGGGGCGAAGGTGGTGACCGGGGGGTAGCGCACCGGCCGGTCGACGTACAGGGTGTCGCCGACGCCGAGCGCGGCGGCGTTGACCAGGCCCACGACGTCGCCCGGGAAGGCCGTCTCGATGGTCTCGCGGTCGCGGCCGAAGACCTGCTGGGCGTACTTGGTCGCGAACGGCCGGCCGGTGGCGGCGTTGGTGACCACCATGCCGCGCTCGAACACCCCGGAGCAGACCCGGATGTAGGCCAGCCGATCGCGGTGCCCGGTGTCCATCCCGGCCTGCACCTTGAACACGAAGGCGCTGAACGGCGCGTCGAGCGGGTGGGCCTGCCCGTCGGCGTCCGGCCGCGGCGCGGGCGCGGGCGCCAGGTCGACCAGGACGTCGAGCAGCTGCCCCACCCCGAAGTTCGACACCGCCGAGGCGAACAGCACCGGCGTGGTGGCCCCGGCCAGGAACAGCTCCTGGTCGTGCTCGGCGCCGGTCTCGGCGAGCAGTTCCGACTCCTCCAGCGCCTGCGTCCAGGCGTCGCCCTCCTGCGCGAGCGCCCGGTCGGCGTCGAGCACCTGCTCGGGGGCGATCGTGGCGCCGCCGGCGGTGCGGGTGAAGTGCCGGTAGGTGCCGTCGCGGCGGTCGAGCACGCCGCGGAAGTCGCCGGCGATGCCCACCGGCCAGGTCAGCGGCGTGGGCGTGAGGCCGGTGCGCTCGGTGATCTCGTCCATCAGCGCGAGGGCGTCCATGCCGGGGCGGTCCCACTTGTTGACCACCGTGATGATCGGGATGCCGCGGTGCTTGCAGACGGCGAAGAGCTTCATCGTCTGCGTCTCGAGCCCCTTGGCGGCGTCCACCAGCATCACGGCGGCGTCGACCGCGGTGAGCACCCGGTAGGTGTCCTCGGAGAAGTCGGCGTGGCCCGGGGTGTCCAGCAGGTTCACCACGGCGTCGCGGTAGGCGAACTGCAGCGCGGCCGAGGTGATGGAGATGCCGCGGTCGCGCTCCATGTCCATCCAGTCGCTGACCGTCCCGCGGCGGCCGGCCTTGCCGTGCACCGCCCCGGCCTGACCGATCACGCGGGCGTGCAGGGCCAGGGCCTCGGTGAGCGTCGACTTGCCCGCGTCGGGGTGGCTGATGACGGCGAAGGTGCGCCGCCGGCCGGCCTCGGCGGGGACGTCGCTCGACGTCGCGGCGCGGGGGCCGCCGTCGGTGGACGCGGTGGTGCTCACGGTGCTCTCCTCGCAGACGCCGGACGGCGAGAGGCCCCGGTCAGTCGCCTGACCGGGGCCTCTGTCGTGGGGTGAGTGACGGGGCTCGAACCCGCGACACCCAGGATCACAACCTGGTGCTCTACCAGCTGAGCTACACCCACCGCGCGCTCCCGCGGCACGCGCGCCCCGGGAACCGGAGCAACGATACCCGAGCGGGTCAGCCCTCCGACGCAGCGGGCGGTGCCGTGGCCGGCGGGGTGGCGTCCCCGGCCGCGAGGACGGCGGCGAAGGCCTCGGTGACCTGGCCGGCCGCCGCCTGCGCCTGTGCCGAGGACGGGCCGGAGCCGTCGACGAACAGCGTCTTCCGGTAGTAGGCCAGCTCGCGCACCGACTCGATGATGTCGGCCAGGGCACGGTGGGCCAGGCCCTTGGGCGGCTGGGCGAAGTACACGCGGGGGAACCAGCGGCGGGCCAGCTCCTTGACCGAGGAGACGTCGACCATCCGGTAGTGCAGGTGGTCGTCGAGCTCGGGCATGTCGCGGGCGAGGAAGCCGCGGTCGGTGCCGATCGAGTTGCCGCACAGCGGCGCCGTCCGCCGCTCGGGCACGAAGCGCTTCACGTAGGCCAGCACCTGCTGCTCGGCCTCGGCGACGGTCAGGGTCGAGGCGCGCACGGCCTCGGTCAGCCCCGACTTCGCGTGCATCTCGGTGACGACGTCGGCCATCCCGTCCAGGGCCTCGTCGTCGGCGTGGATCACCAGGTCCAGGCCGGGGTCGAGCACCGTGAGGTCGGAGTCGGTGACGAGGACGGCGACCTCGATCAGCTTGTCCTTGGCCAGGTCCAGCCCGGTCATCTCGCAGTCGATCCAGACCAGGTGTCCCGCGCTCTCCGCCACGGACGCGAACCCTACGTCCCGTCCGTCCCGCCCGCCTCGCGCGGCCGTCTCTACCGCACCCGCCGCTCCGGGGCCACTCGGAGGGTCGGTTCGGAGGCCTCCCGCGGTTAGGCTCGCCTCTGCCCCCACCCCGATCTGCAGGGAGCACCCCCGTGCCCAGCCCGACCGCACCCGCGGCCCCCGGCTCGCTGTCCGCCGCCACGCGCCACCCGCTCGCGACGCTGCGGTGGCTGTGGCTCGCCTACACGACCCCGGGCCGCGCCGGCCGGCCGACCACCGAGCAGGAGCTGCGGTGGATCTACACCGCCTGGCTCGGCGCCTTCCTGCTCAAGATGCTCGGGTCGTCGTGGGACGTCTCCTGGCACTTCAAGTGGCTGCGCGACGACCTGGCGCCGCCGCACCTGCTCAACTCGGCCGGCACCGCCGTCGTCGTCGCGCTGGTCGTGTTCCACAGCTACAGCGGCTACGGCGTCGACCGCCGCGCGCTGCGGCTGATGCAGGCCGGCATCGCGACCTTCCTGGTCGCCGTCCCGATCGACATCGTCAACCACCGCATCAACGGCCTGGACATCACGAGCTGGAGCCCCAGCCACGCCCTCCTCTACATCGGGACGGCGATCATGCTGGCCGGCGCCATCCGCGGCTGGTGGCTGTACGCCGCGCCGGGCCGGGTGCGCGACCTCGTGTCGCTGGGGCTGTGGCTGTTCTTCGTCGAGAACGTCGTCTTCCCCAACCAGCACCAGGAGTACGGCGTCCTGTCCCTGCGCGCCTACGAGGCGGGGAACACCACCGCCGAGCAGCAGCTGCTCGACTTCGCGGCCTCGCAGGGCCAGACGCCGACGATGTTCATGCTGCCGGTGCCCTCCTGGGTGCACCCCGCGTGGATCATCTGCGCCGGGCTGCTCTCCCTGGTGGCCGCGCGCAAGGTGGTCGGCCTGCGGTTCACCGCGACCACGGTGGTGGGCGTCTACCTGGCCTACCGCGCGGTGATGTGGCTGGCGCTGGTGGGCATGGGCTTCCCCGCCTCCGTGCTGCCGCTGGTCATGCTGGTCGGCGCCGTGTGCATCGACCTCGCGATCAGCTACGGGCTGCCCGGCTGGAGCGCCGCGCCGGTCACCGCGCTGGCGGTCTACGGGGCCGGCTGGCTGCAGGACGCCGCCGACCTCCTCCCGCCGTGGAACTGGACCTGGTGGTCCATCGCGCTCGTCACCGCCTCGTTCACGCTGCTGTGGACCGCGATCGACGTCGTGACCCGCAGCGCCTGGTTCGCCGCGTGGCGGCAGCCGGTCGCGCCGGCCGACACCCGGGGCGAGCTCCCGGTCCCGGTGGGCGGCGCGTCGCTGGACTGAGGAGGGGACCGGCCCGTCACGTGACGTAGCGTCGGTCCGACTCCGCCGGACGGGCCGCGGCCCGCCCGAGCCGCGGTGCCGCGCGCACCGGCGCCCCACACCCCCCAAGACCCGCCCGGAGGACGACGACGTGCTGGCCCTCACCCCCGAGCCGCTGCAGACGGCGGGGGAGCGTGCCGTCTTCGCCGAACTGGCCCGCTGGGACACCGGCGGGGCCGTGCGCTCGGCGGTCGTCGCGTCGCTGCCGATGGTCGACGGGCCGATGGGCCGCCGGATCTCCGACGCGGTGCTGTTCGTCCCCGAGGGCCTGGCCGTCGTCCGGATCGCGGAGGTGCCCAAGCAGCGCGGCACCGTGACCGCGGTGCCCGAGGGGGCCTGGAGCGTCTCGGTCGACGCCCGCCCCGGCGAGGTGCTGCAGATCGCCGGGGGCGGGTCCTCGCCGCTGGACGGGCTGATGCGCGCCGGCATGGAGGCCGCCGTCCGGCTGCGCTCCGCGGGCCTGGAGCCCGGGCGGATCGCGCGGCTGACGGTGCTGGTCGGCGAGCTGACCGGCCTCGTGCCGGCCGACGGCGACCTCGGCGAGGGCGACCAGGTCGCGCTGCTGGAGTCGCGGTCGCTCCTGCTGGGCATCGCCCGGTCGGCCCGCTACGCCGGCGTCGGCAACCCGCGGCTGTGGACCACCGCCGACGTGCGGGCGGCGCTGGAGGTCCTCGGCGTGCCCGGCCGCGGCCCCTCGGTCGAGGAGCTCAACGGCGAGGGTTTCCCGTACTCGCCCTACGTGCTGCGCAAGCGGGAGCTGCTGACCCCGGCCGCGATGCACGCCGCCTCGGTCGCGCCGCCCCCGCCGGCCGCCCCGCCGGCGTCCCCGGCGGCCGCCCGGACGCCGGTCGCGCCGGTCACCGGCGGCTTCGTCGCGCCCACGCCCGACGGTCCCCGGGTCGACCCGGCCGCGGCCGCCGCGGTGGCGGCGGCCGCCATCCGTGCCGACGAGGCCGCCGCCGCGCACCAGGCCGCCGCCCTGGCCGCCGCACGGCCCGCCGCCCCCCAGCCGGCCGCGCCGCAGTCGCTCGCGCCGCAGTCGTTCGCGCCGCAGTCGTTCGCGCCGCAGTCGTTCGCGCCCCAGCCGCTCGCGGCGCAGCCCGCCGCGGCGCCGCAGCCCTGGGCCGCCGCGCCGGCACCCGCGCCGGCCGACGAGACCGACGGCATCGGCGGGCTGTTCGCCGGCGCCGAGCGCACCGACCCCGGTGCCGAGCCCGCCCGGCCCGCGCAGCCGGCGACCCTGGTCGGCCCCACCGTCGCCGCCCCCGACGCGGGCCGGCCGCTGCTCGAGCGGCCGCAGAGCGAGTGGCCCTCGGCGCCGCGCCCGTCGACCGAGGCGCCGGAGCGGCCCGCCGGCACCCCGCTGGTCGTCGCGCGCCACCGTCCCGACCGCACCCGCCGGCTGGCCCTGCTCGGCGGCGGCGCGGCCCTGGTCGTGCTCCTGCTGGTGCTGGGGCTCGTGCTCGCCCTGGGCGGTGACGACGGCGACGACCGGCAGGCCGGCGACACCGCGCCCACCCCGTCGAGCGCGGCCCCGAGCGACGACGTCACCCTCGCCGTCGGCGCGCAGACCACCCTGGACGGCCTGCCGTTCACGCTGCAGCGGCTGCAGGAGGACGACGGCTGCGCCGACCACGCCTACGGGTCGGTGGCGGACTTCTTCGCGCGGACCGACTGCGCCGGGCTGGCGCGGGCGCTGTGGTCCACGCAGGTCGACGGTCGCGCCGTCGTCGTCTCGGTCTCGGTCGTGGACATGGGCGAGGAGGGGGCGGCCGACGCGCTGCGGGCGCTGGCCGACACCAGTGGGAGCGGCAACGTCAACGACCTGCTGCGCGAGGGCGTCCGCTACCCCGGTGGCCCCGAGGAGCTCACGGGCGCGGAGTACGCCAGCGCCGTCGAGGGCACGGTCGTGACGATCGTGGAGACCGACTGGGTCGGGCCGGCCGGCTCGACGGCGGACCTGGACCTGGTCGCGGCCACCGCGCTCGCTCTGGAGATGCCCGACCCGACCCCCTGAGGGACTTTCGCGCGCGAAGTGCTCCCGGGGTAGGGGACTTTCGCGCGCGAAGTGCTCCCGGGGGAGGGGACTTTCGCGCGCGAAGTGCTCTCAGGCCGGGGACGTCGCGGCGGCCTCGGCCATCGCGGTGAGGAGCTCGGCCATCGCCGGCCGCGGCAGCCGCCCGCCGCTGTGCGGGGTGGAGTTGACCAGCCCGAACACCGCGTGCGCCCGCGCCCGGCAGGCCTCGGCCCCGGCCGCGGGGTGCAGGGCGGCCAGCACGCCGACCCAGACCTCGACGTAGCGGCGCTGCAGCCGGCGGACCTCGTGGGCGTCGGGCTCGGGCAGGTTCTGCAGGTCGCGGTCCTGCACGGTGATGAGCGCCGGGTTGTCGAGCGCGAAGTCGACCTGGAACGCGATCAGCGCCCGCAGCTGCGCCAGCGGCTCGGCGCCCGCCGCGGCCACCTCCGCGGTGCCGCCGGCCAGCAGTCGCTCGCTGATCCGCAGCAGCATCTCGGCCAGCATCGCGTCCTTGCTGGCGAAGTGGCGGTAGATCGCCGGGCCGGTGACCCCGACCGCGGCCCCGACGTCGTCCACCCCGACCGCCCGCGAGCCGCGCTCGGCGAACAGCTGCGCGGCCGCCCGCAGGATCTGCTCCCGCCGCGACGGCCGGGCCGCGTCGTCGTGCAGCGCGGTGTCGGCCTGCGTGTCGGACCCCGTCACGGCGCAGATGTTAACCGCCGTTGACCCCTCGCGTGAACCGTCGTTAACATCGCCGGCGTGGACGCCCCCGTGCTGAGCCGCACCGCACCCCCCGATCCCGGGTCCGCCGCCCGCAACGCCGCGGCACACCGCACGCTCGTCGACGACCTGCGCGCCCAGCTGGCCCGGGTCGCCGAGGGCGGCGGTGAGCGGGCCCGGGCTCGGCACGTGGAGCGCGGCAAGCTGCTGCCGCGCGAGCGGGTCGACGCCCTGCTAGACCCGGGCAGCCCGTTCCTCGAGCTGTCGCCGCTGGCCGCGCACGGCATGTACGACGGGGACGCCCCCGGGGCGGGCATCGTCACCGGCATCGGGCGGGTGTCGGGCCGGGAGTGCGTCGTCGTGGCCAACGACGCCACGGTCAAGGGCGGCACGTACTACCCGATGACGGTGAAGAAGCACCTGCGCGCCCAGGAGGTGGCGCTGCACAACCGGCTGCCGTGCCTCTACCTGGTCGACTCGGGCGGGGCGTTCCTGCCGCTGCAGGACGAGGTGTTCCCCGACCGGGAGCACTTCGGCCGGATCTTCTACAACCAGGCGACCATGTCGAAGGCGGGCATCCCGCAGCTGGCCGCCGTCCTCGGGTCGTGCACCGCCGGTGGCGCGTACGTGCCGGCGATGAGCGACGAGGCGGTGATCGTCCGCGAGCAGGGCACGATCTTCCTCGGCGGCCCGCCGCTGGTGAAGGCCGCGACCGGCGAGGTCGTGACCGCCGAGGAGCTCGGCGGGGGCGACCTGCACTCCCGGGTCTCCGGGGTCACCGACCACCTCGCCGAGGACGACGCCCACGCCCTGCAGCTGCTGCGCCAGATCGTCGGCACGCTGGGCCCGCGCGCCCCGCGGCCGTGGGACGTCGAGCCGGTCGAGGAGCCGCTGCACCCGCCGGAGTCGCTGTACGAGGTGGTGCCGACCGACCCCCGCACCCCCTACGACGTGCGGGAGGTCGTCGCCCGCCTGGTCGACGGCAGCCGGTTCGCCGAGTTCAAGCCGCTGTACGGGCCGACGCTGGTGACCGGCTTCGCCCGGCTGCACGGCCACCCGGTGGGGATCGTGGCCAACAACGGCGTCCTGTTCGGGGAGTCGGCGCTCAAGGGCGCGCACTTCATCGAGCTGTGCGACCGCCGGTCGATCCCGCTGCTGTTCCTGCAGAACATCACCGGCTTCATGGTCGGCCGCGACTACGAGGCCGCCGGCATCGCCAAGCACGGCGCCAAGATGGTGACCGCCGTCGCCTGCGCCCGCGTGCCGAAGCTGACGGTGGTCATCGGCGGCTCGTTCGGGGCCGGCAACTACTCGATGTGCGGCCGGGCCTACTCGCCCCGCTTCCTGTTCACCTGGCCCAACGCCCGCATCTCCGTGATGGGCGGCGAGCAGGCCGCCTCGGTGCTGGCCACCGTGCGCCGCGAGGGGCTCGAGGCCCGCGGCGAGGAGTGGCCGGCCGAGGAGGAGGAGGCCTTCAAGGCCCCGATCCGCGAGCAGTACGAGACCCAGGGGCACCCCTACCACGCGACCGCCCGGCTGTGGGACGACGGCGTCATCGACCCCGCGCAGACCCGCACCGTGCTCGGCCTGGCCCTGTCCGCCGCCGCGAACGCGCCGCTGGGCGAGCTCGGCTACGGCGTCTTCCGGATGTGATGAGCGTGTTCGAGACCGTCCTCGTCGCCAACCGGGGCGAGATCGCCGTCCGCGTCATCCGCACGCTGCGGGCGCTGGGCATCCGCTCGGTCGCGGTCTGCAGCGACGCCGACGCCGGGGCGCTGCACACCCGGGTCGCCGACGTCGCCGTCCGCCTCGGCCCCGCGCCGGCCGCCGAGAGCTACCTGTCGATCGAGCGGGTCCTCGACGCCGCGCGGCGCACCGGCGCCCAGGCGGTCCACCCCGGGTACGGCTTCCTGTCGGAGAGCGTCGACTTCGCGCGGGCCTGCGCCGACGCCGGCGTGGTCTTCATCGGCCCGCCGGTCGGCGCGATCGAGGCGATGGCCGACAAGATCCGCGCCAAGCAGACCGTCATGGCCGCCGGCGTGCCCGTCGTCCCCGGCCGGACCGAGCCCGGGATGGACGACGACGCGGTCGCCGCGGCCGCGGTCGAGGTCGGCTTCCCGGTGCTGCTCAAGCCCTCGGCGGGCGGCGGCGGCAAGGGCATGCGGGTGGTGCGTTCCGAGGCCGAGCTCCCCGAGCAGATCGCGGCCGCCCGGCGCGAGGCCCGCGGCTCCTTCGGCGACGACACGCTGCTGGTCGAGCGCTACGTCGGCGCCGCCCGGCACGTCGAGGTGCAGGTGCTCGGCGACACCCACGGCACCGTCGTCCACCTCGGCGAGCGCGAGTGCAGCCTGCAGCGCCGGCATCAGAAGGTCGTCGAGGAGGCGCCGTCCCCGCTGCTGTCCCCGGCGCAGCGCGCGGCCATGGGCACCGCCGCGGTCGAGGCCGCCCGCGCCGTCGGCTACACCGGCGCGGGCACGGTCGAGTTCATCGTCGACGCCGACCGGCCCGAGGACTTCTTCTTCCTCGAGATGAACACCCGGCTGCAGGTCGAGCACCCGGTCACCGAGGCCGTCACCGGGCTCGACCTCGTCGAGCTGCAGCTGCGGATCGCCGCAGGTGAGCCGCTGCCGTTCGGCCAGGACGACGTCCGCCTCGACGGGCACGCCATCGAGGCGCGGGTGTACGCCGAGGACCCGGCCCGCGGGTTCCTCCCGCAGAGCGGCACCGTGCTCGCGCTGCGCGAGCCGGCCGGTCCGGGCGTCCGGGTCGACGGCTCGCTGGCGCCGGGCTCCGTCGTCGGCACCGACTACGACCCGATGCTGGCCAAGGTCGTCGCGTGGGGCCCGGACCGCGAGGCCGCCCGGGCCCGGCTGCTCGCGGCGCTGGCCGGCACGCAGGTGCTCGGCGTCCCCACGAACACCGCGTTCCTGCGGGCGCTGCTCGCCGATCCCGACGTCGCCGCCGGGCGGCTCGACACCGGCCTGATCGAGCGGCGCGGGGAGTCGCTGACCGGCGCGGGGGCGCTGCCCGACGAGGTGTACGCCGCCGCGGCGCTGGCCCTGCTGCTGGAGTCCGAGCCGCGCGGCGCCGTCGTCGACCCCTGGGACGTCCCCGACGGCTGGCGGCTCGGCGAGCCGGCCTGGACCCTGCGCCGGCTGCAGGCCGCCGGCGGCGACCCGGTCGAGGTCCGGGTGCGCGGCCGCGCGGCCGACGCCCTGGTGCGGGTGGGCGAGGGCGACCCGCTGCACGCCGCCGCGACCCGGGACGGGGACGAGCTGACCGTCGGCCTGGACGGGACGACGACCCGGTGGCTGGTCGCGCACGACGGCGGCACGGTGTGGCTGGCCGGCGGCGGGCACACCGTCGCGCTGCGCGAGCACGAGCGGCTGCACGCCGCCGCGGAGGGTGGCGGCGGGGGCGGCGTGGTGACCGCCCCGATGCCCGGCACGGTGACCGTCGTCCGCGCCGCGGTCGGGGACCTGGTCGCGGCCGGCGCCCCGCTGCTGGTCGTGGAGGCGATGAAGATGGAGCACGTGCTGACCGCTCCGGTCGCGGGGACGGTCACCGAGCTCCCGGTGACGGCGGGCCGACCGGTCCGGCTGGACGAGCGGGTGGCCGTGGTGACGCCGGAGACCCCGGCCGCCGCCCCGGCGCCCGGCGAGGGGGAGTGAGACAGGTGCTGGACTACCGGCTCGACGAGGAGACCGAGGCGCTGCGGACGACCGTCCGCGAGTTCGCCCGGGACGTCGTGGCCCCGCAGATCGGGGACTTCTACGAGCGCGACGAGTTCCCCACCGCGATCGTGCGGCAGATGGGCGAGCTCGGCCTGTTCGGCCTGCCCTTCCCCGAGGAGTACGGCGGGGGAGGCGGCACCTACTTCGACCTCTGCGTGGCGCTGGAGGAGCTGGCCCGGGTCGACAGCTCGGTCGCGATCACGCTCGAGGCCGGGGTCTCGCTGGGCGCCATGCCGATCCACCGCTTCGGCACCGAGGAGCAGAAGCGCGCCTGGCTGCCCCGGCTGTGCGCGGGCGAGGCGCTGGCCGCCTTCGGCCTGACCGAGGCCGGGGGCGGGTCGGACGCCGGCGCCACCCGCACCACCGCCCGCCTCGACGGCGACGAGTGGGTGGTCAACGGCAGCAAGTCGTTCATCACCAACTCCGGCACCGAGCTGACCGAGCTCGTCACCGTCACCGCGGTGACCGGCACCCGCGCCGACGGCGGCAAGGAGATCTCGGCGATCGCCATCCCCTCGGGCACGCCGGGGTTCGCCGTCGGCACGCGGTACTCCAAGGTCGGCTGGAACGCCTCGGACACCCGCGAGCTGTCCTTCACCGACGTCCGGGTGCCGGCCGGCAACCTGGTGGGGGAGCGGGGCCGCGGGTACGCGCAGTTCCTCTCGATCCTCGACGAGGGCCGGGTGGCGATCTCCGCGCTGGCGGTGGGCCTGGCGCAGGGCTGCGTCGACGAGTCGGTCAAGTACGCCGCCGAGCGGGAGGCGTTCGGCCGGCGGATCGGGTCCAACCAGGCCATCCAGTTCATGATCGCCGACATGGAGGTGCGGGCCTCCACCGCGCGGTTGGCCTACTACCGGGCCGCCGAGAAGATGCTGCGCGGCGAGCCGTTCAAGCGCGAGGCGTCGATCGCCAAGCTGTACAGCTCCGAGGTGGCGGTGGAGAACGCCCGCTACGCCGCCCAGGTGCACGGCGGCTACGGGTTCATGAACGAGTTCCCGGTCGGCCGCTTCTACCGCGACGCCAAGATCCTCGAGATCGGCGAGGGCACCAGCGAGGTGCAGCGGATGCTCATCGCCCGCGACCTCGGCGTGGCCTGAGCGGGGGGGGGGGGGGGGGGGGGGGGGGGGGGGGGGGGCGCGCCGCCCCCCCCCGCCCCCCCCCCCCCCAGCCCCGCGTCCGCGCCGGGCGGGGGGGGGGGGGGCCC